>JBAPXT010000317.1:0-50571 GCA_049284355.1 Sedimentisphaerales bacterium | reverse complement strand
GGTCTACAACCATCTGTTCGACATCGATATCTTTCTTGTTCAACTCCGTGCCTTCTCGACTCCGAATAAACTAAGCTGGCCGCTGACGTATTGTCCTATAGCAAGTTATCTTTTAATTCCTTTGTTGTTTCTGTTGGCGTGGATATTCCCAAAACTTAAACACAGCCTGCCTCGACACACCAACAAAAGCGAGGGCGCCCGCCACCTTTACATAAGCCTGAAAAACGTTCTTCCGCCCATCCTGTATCTTATCATTGTCCTCTTAGTCGGCATGGTGGTGCACGACAAACAAATAAAGCCTGTTCTCAAAATCAGCGATTACGCCGAAAGAGGCATGTGGCAGCAGATTCTCGATTACGCAGCAAACGCGGATGTCCCCCAAGGTCTATTTACCAACCACGACATCAACCTGGCTTTATACCACTGTGGTCGCCTCGGCAGCGATATGTTCTCTTTCAGACAAAGCACGCCTGCTCTGCTGCTCACTTTTGAGCCTGGAAAGCGCCTCGCATTCGTCTCCACCAAGAGAACCGACCTCTTAATGCAACTGGGTCTTCTGGGAATAGCGAATAAGACCGCTTTCGAGAGCTTCGAAATAACCCAGGCCCCTTACGCCCTGGAGCAACTGGCCTACATAAACCTGGCAAAAGGTCAAATAGAAACCGCCAAAGTATTTCTTAACTCGCTGTGCAAAGACCTGATTTACGCTCCAGAGGCAAAAAAACTTCTGCAGCAAATCAAAACCGACCCTGAGCTCAAAAGCAACTCTCGAATACAACATCTCCGGGCCGTTATGCCGGACAGCGATACACCGGCAGTTAAATTCGATGTAGACCTGTTTTTTTCATACTTGCTCCAGAAGAACCCACAAAATAAAATGGCCTTTGAATATATGATGGCTTATTACCTGCTGACCGGCCAACTTGATAAGGTCGTAAACAACCTCTGGCGACTGAAGGACCTCGGCTATCAGAAGATACCGCCCCTGTATGAAGAGGCATTCGCTATTTACCTCCGCGGTTCCGGCGGCCAAAAGCCCGATTCTGTTTCTTTCGAACCAGATATAAAAACAGTAGAGCAGGCAAAAATATTTGAAGAAACCTTCAAACGCTCGGGCGGAGCGTACGCCCCGGAGGCAGCCGCTCAGGCGCTGTCTCCCAAATTCGGCAATACATATCTGTACTATTATTTCCTTACTCTTCCAGGACAGCGTAAATGACTATTCGCCGATTATATCCTGTAAAATTCATACTGCTTGCATCCGCGACAATCGCACTGCTGGTGATATCAAGCAATAAACTTGAGCATATCAAAAAATTTACATCATCATCAATACCTGCACACATCCACCCTGATTACAGCGACATCACCATACCACCCAACATCGCCTGCCTTAATTTTGTTATCGAAGAGGAAGGCACACAATATCAGGTGCAAATATCCGGCCGGGCCGGAAACAGTTTTGCCGTCTCCAGTCCGAACGGAAAAATCTGCATGTCCCTCTCAAAGTGGGCCCGGCTGCTTGACGCAAACAAAGGCGGGCAGATATGCTTCGATATATATGTTAAAAAACCGCATATCGGCTGGGTAAAATATCCCACAATCATTAACACAGTCGCCAAAGAAATTATCGACCCCTACCTCGTCTTTCGTCTAACCGGACCGATTTTCAATTTCTGGCATACCATCGCCATCTGTCAAAGAAATTTAACCAGCTTCAAAAGCAGATTTGTTCTCCATGGTGGTTCCTTCGAAAACGGCTGTCTTAACTGCCATACATTTCTTAATAACAGCCCCGAAAAAATAACAATTGCCATCCGCAGTAAACAGGCCGGCGATTCAACAATTATGGTCACGGACAGAAAAGTCGAGAAAATCAACTCAAAGTGGAGCTACACCGCCTGGCATCCCAGCGGAAAGCTCGCCGCTTATTCGATCAATAAGGTGAACCAGTTCTTCCACATCAACCGAATAGAAGAGAGAGATGTTGTTGACCTCGACTCGGCCATACTTTATTACCTCGTCGATAAACAGCAAACTAAAAGCATACCGTCTCTGGCCCAAAAAGACCTCCTCGAAACTTATCCCTCATGGTCCCCCGATGGGAAATATCTCTACTACTGCTGCGCACCCATACTCTGGCAGGACAGAGACAAATTACCTCCCGAGCACTGGGAAAAAGTTAAATACAGCCTGAAAAGAATCAGCTACAACATCGACACCGACAATTGGGGGCAGCCTGAGACGATACTTTCAGCCGAACAAACAGGTCTTAGCATCCTCCTGCCGCGCATATCGCCCGACGGCAGATTCTTACTGTTCTGCATGTGCGAGTATAGCTGTTTCCCTGTGTACCAGCCCTCAAGCGACCTCTACATGATGGACCTTGCCACCGGCCAATACAAAAAGCTCGATGCTGCCAACAGCAATTACGCAGAATCGTGGCACAGCTGGTCTTCAAACAGCCGATGGATAGCATTCAGCAGCAAACGCCTTGGAGGCCTTTTCACTCGCACTTATTTCAGCTATGTTGACTCAAATGGCAACGTCTCAAAACCCTTTATCCTCCCACAGAAAGACCCCCAATACTACGACAGTCTGACCAAAGTATACTCCGTGCCCGAATTAATAACAGCACCTGTAAAAGTAAGCCTGTGGGAACTGGCAAAGGCCATCCGCTCCTCAGACAAAATCGAGACTGCGATGCCCATCACCGGCGCAACCACAAAATCCGATACCTCAGCCCCCTACGAACAATCCGACAAATAACCCAATCGCAGCAACCGCCCTATTCTCTTTAGCTTTTGATAACACATATCCGCCATACACCTCATCCTTACGAGGGGTATCCGCCAGAGACGGACAAGGATGATGTTTACCCGCCTATGGCGGGTTCCTTTCCCCTCCCAACTAAAAGGGAGAAGGAACTAACCACTATTTTGCAGACAAATCTTCTGTGTTATTTGTTGAAAGTTGGGCGATTTCGTCGGGGGTCAGGCCGTAAAGTTTGTAAACCATCTGGTCGATTTGGTCTTCTAATTTTTTAACCGCAGATTGCCTATATTAACATAAATTTTTCTAATGAGGGGGTGGTTCGTGGTTAGTAGAGAAATTAGCCGATACAGCCACACGAGTATTTGTGGCCGGGGAGAAAAAAAGCGGGCTCCTGAAGAGCCCGCCGACTTCTTTTTTCTTTTTTTGCAAAGAGCTTAAAAAAGTATGCGTTAGCGCAAACCACACCCTTTTGGTACTAACGTTTTGTGACGTTCAGTATATAATTTTCTATGTCACCGTTGTAACCGGCCACCTTATATTTTCAGTGCTAATGCGGTGTGATTGTCAGATTATATATTCCATGAGCACCATGAGCACTCCAAATTTTAATCAGATGATATTCCCCTGCATTAATATTTGAAATCTTAGACTTTATAAAGGGGTAGCCGCCACAAGAATAATCCTCATTTACCAAGGGGGCGAGGTCATCGCAGTTTTTATATACACTCAGCGTAGTGTCAAAAGAACTGTTACAAAGACTGATATCTACGTTAGACCCCGAGGTGAATGAGTACCACGCGCTTTTACCAGTTGGAAGGTACCCGCTGTATTCCTTGCCGACTGCGGCTGGGAAAGCATCCGCACAGTTGTCATTAGGCGGAGTTTCAGTAATCATTTGCTGCGCATATTTGGTGTCCCCTGGATTTGGTCCTAATCCGAGCTGGCTATTAGCGTTGCTTCCCCAAGCCCAGAAATTGCCATTTTTATCTATCGCCAGAGAATGATATAAGCCTGCGTCTATATAGAATATATCGGTCAGGAAACCCGACTGAGCATTGATTTTTTTTACCTGGACCGGCGTATAACGGTTTGTGTAGGTACCATCACCCAGTCGGCCGTTTTCGTTATTTCCCCAAGCCCAGACGTTGCCCGTGTTATCCAAGGCCAAAACATGCTCATTTCCTGCGGATATGGCAATGATATTTTTCAGAAAGTTTTCTGTGGGAGGCATAGGCATTTCACCTTTAAGCACTCTTACCGGTGTTGAATGGGGATCAGAGTCATAATAACCATGGCCTAATTGTCCAGAAGGGTCATAAGTATTACCAGCATTATTACCCCACGCCCAGACATTGCCGTTTTTATCCAGAGCGTATGAACTTCCATATTCGCCATAAGTGCCATCAAAACCGGAAGAAACAGCGACATCGATAATATTTCCGAGAACTCCTGTGCCAACTTCATCGTGGACTTGTACCGGCACCGGACTATCGGTGCCAGAACCAGAGGTACCATTGCCGAGCTGACCATAAGAATTGTAGCCCCAGCACCAGACGTGTCCGCTATTATCCAGCGCAATCGAATGACTTATACCTGCATCTATATCTGTGATATGCTCCAGAAACCCTCCTCCTGAGTAACCTGGTTGGGTGGACTGTTCACCCGCCACAACAGCGACAGGAACAGGCTCATACTCATTCATATGGCTGTAGTCATCCGCATCTTTATTGTTGCCTAATTGGCCTTTGTCATTCCTACCCCATGCCCAAGCACGCCCGGCGCTATCAAGAGCCAAGGAGTATTCACCGCTTCTGCCGGCAGAGACCCTCACAATATTTTCCAGAAAGTTGGAAGATGAATTCATTGCACCTTTACGCACTTCAATCGGTGTGGTTCGTCTCGCAGAGTAATCATAAGGGTCGCCGTCTGCTGCTCTCGGCACATCGGTATTACCTATTTGCCCATAGGTATTAGTACCCCATGCCCAGACAAGTTTGCTTTCACTTTTGTCACAGGCTAATGAATGATAGTAACCGGCATCAATAAAACTGATATTTTCCAAATAATCCGTAACCATTGCGCCGCCTTTAACCGGCACGATAAAATTAGTAAAGGCCTCTTCTTCATCTGGATACGAAGGGCAATAGTCCGGATTGCCAAGCGGACCCCATCTATTATATCCACAAGCCCATACACTTGAATTTTCAGACTCATCCATTTTTATAAGCAGAGTGTGGTCTTCGCCGCCGGATACTTTAAGCTGATGTATCGGCACCTGGTCGATTTGCTCGTACGCGCCCATATCGACGTAATTAATAGGATGTCCGATGCCCGTATTGTTAACATAACCGATATCGACACGCCCATGGCCAAGTATGTCGGTCGAAGGTGCGACATTACCATCGGCTGCATCGATGCAGGGGCTGTCGGTTCGGAGGCACAGACCGTCGTCAGTAGTTCCGAATACACCATCCGGTCCCGCAGGGTCCGGGTCTGCGGGGGCATAAGTGTTTATAAACTCAGGGTTAGTTTTGATGTTACCGCCGCCGTCGATGCCGAAATAGGGGTCCCAAGTGCCTGACGGCGGACTGCCGCCACAACCCTCTATGTCAGAGTAGCAGACAAAACGTGACAGCGAGCGGACCTCGTCTTCGGTCAGCGCCCGATTGTAGACGCGGACATCGTCGATTAAGCCGTCAAAATACAGACCATAATATTCCCATTTTCCAATCATGAAATGATAATCATTCGCCAATGAGCCTGTTGTGGTGTCAGTAACAGGTGTAGCATCACTTACTCCGTTCAAGTAAAGGTAAATTTTATGAGTGGCATCCCTGACAAATGCTGCATGATACCATTGGTTGGCTTTAATAGTAGTGCTTCCTGTAATAGTCGGACATATATTATCAGTGCCTTCAATCCCTGCATAAAGGTGATTATTATATATTCTCCATGAATAGCCCTCATTATGAGTGCCATCTATTACTTCCCTTTTGGAGATAAGAGTATGGTCAGCATAAGTTACATCCCTTTTAAACCAGAGACTTATTGTGAAACTGTCAGTGTGTCCAAAATCCAAGCTGTCCTTGTCGCCCACATCAACATAATCGTGTACGCCGTTGAAGTCCAGGGCGCCGTTAATTTGGCCGGTTGCCCAGGTTGCTTCGCCGTAGATGGTTCCATTGTTGCCGCCTTTTGGGTCGACTGCTGTTCCATCAAGCTTCCACCAGGAGACAAGGCCTGTATCTGGATTGCAGCTTCCGTTATCGTTATAGATTGAATTATTGTATTTAGCCGTATTGCCCCATATAATGGAGTTTATTACAGCAGGAGAAGAGTGGTAGTTATATATTGCTCCGCCATAACCAGTAGTGTTGTTAGCGTTATTTGCGCTGAGGGTGCAGTTGGTTAATATCGGGGAAGAGGCGTTGTTGTAGATGGCGCCGCCGTTGTAAGCAGAGTTTTTGCTGAAGACGCAGTTAGTCAAGGCAGGCGAAGAGCCGGAGTTGTATATAGCAGCACCGGAGGTGGCGGCGTTATCGCTGAAGGCGCAGTTGGTAATGGTGGGACCACCGCCGGAGGAATTATACATTCCGCCGCCAAGAGTATCCAGGCGGGTGCCATTTGCGTTTCCGCCTTTAATATTAAAGCCATCCAACACAGCCGATTTGCTGGCGGTTATGCTTTTTACAACATGGTAACTATTTTCATTATCCGGCGCACCACCGTTATCGTCCTTGCCAATGTCGCCGCTTAGAGTCGTCTTGTGTTCTACCCAGTTGCGCTCTTCAAGGGTTGTCTCGCCATTCGTGCCACCTTCGAAGCCACCATACAGCTTTACCCCATCATGTAACCGGAAGTACTCTGTCCGGAGATCCTTGGTGTGGCGGGGTACTCTATTATCCTCATCCGGATAGTAAGTTCCTTCGGCTACCCAAATCTGATCGCCCGGCTGGTTAACATCTATGGCATCCTGCAGATACTTAAAGGCATTTGTCCAGCTTGTGCCATCATTGTTGCCACCTATTATTACGTGGGTATCAACATATCGTATTACACCGATAGTGATGTTAACCGTGGAGTAGGATGTCGCTGGTGGGGTGCCATTGTCGTAGGCTATGGCTTTCAACGTGTGATTACCAATCGGGACAGTAACATCAATATTCCAGGTGTAGGTAAACTGTTGTGAAGGGGGTGTAGGGGGGGTATCGCCGAGCAGCGTTGAGCCGTCGTAGAACTTCACCTTAGTTACGGAGCCGCCGAAATCCCAAGCATTGGCTGTGATGGTGATTTTATCACTACCCCTTGTGAACGCATCACCGTTTGCCGGGTAGGTGATATAAACGGTCGGCGGAGGGTTATAACATCCGTAACTTATTTCGGGGATGGCAAAAAATGCGGTTAAAATCAAAATGATTGCGGACAATTTTTGGGCTTTCATTTTTTCTCCTTATTCAATTATGTTTTTCTCCTGTGACAGCCATTGGCGAGCATAGTCTGCCGCCCGGCGATCAGGATAGTTCCGAATAATCTGCTTGTAAGCAGCTCTTATCCATCCATTAGTTTATGGATTTTTTTCAACAGCGTCAGCACTTTTCATTTCTTCGAAACAGCGGCCAACCATAGACTGGGCATAACCGGCGTACTTGTACTTAGGATAGTTGTCAACGACTTTTTGAAAACACCGTATAGATTCCTGGTATTTACCCAGTTTGAGGTAACAATCGCCTGCATAACAACAGACCTCCGGTATCAAATTAGGCGGCACCAAAGGAGAATCCTTAAGGTGATTTATAAGGCAGTCCCATATCTTAACGGCTTTCTGGAAACGGTCTTTGGCCTGGTCCTCAAGGCCTGCGTTTTCTTTGGCAAGGCCTTCCTTATAGTATTGCTCGCCTGCGATTAATATTGCCATCGGCAAATCCGGATGGTCTTTAACGTCAGCAATCAAGCCATTAAGGGCCGTCTGGATTTCATCATACGGTTCGTCCGCGAGCGATATTATTATCCCCAAGAACTCCGGATGGCTGCTAAAATTAGCAATTAAGCCGTTAAGAGCCGCCCGAACTTCTGCTTCGTTTCCAAGTGCGATATTCAGCCTTACCTCGCTTGCTTTTTTCCAAATCCGCTGCTCGCTTCCACACGGGTTGTCGACAACGTATTGATAGAGCTGCTTGGCCTTATCATATCTTCCTGCTTTTCTGAACGCGTTTGCTATCTGGTAAACCTCTTTCGGCAAGGTCGGCTGCTTAGAATATGCGGTAACAAGTTTATCACAGGCCTCATCGGCAGCGGCATCCTCTCCCTTGCGGATATGAGAATAAACAATCTCCACCTGCGACCACATCGCATACATACTATCAGGGAAATGCTCGATATTGTATTTGTGGAGCGTCAAGGCCTTATCAGGTTTGTTGAAGTTGTTATACATCACCGCTACCTGGGAAATTTTTTTCGGCAGCGCTTCGTGCTGTGCGAATACGGTCAGAAGCTTGTCAAAAGCCGCATCGGCGGCGGCATCGTTACCGTTGACTATGTAATAATAGACAATCTCCGCCTGCGAATCTATCGCATATATATCATTGGGGAAATGCTCAACGTTGTACTGATGAAACTCCAATGCCTTGTCATCTCTATCTACTTCGTGATAGCGGTATGCTATGTCATAGACGGCCTGAGGTGCATCTTTACGGCCGGAGGAGTTGGCAAGTAGTTTCTGCGTTTGCGCTTCGGCCTCGGCGAAATTGCCCTCCCGGATTGTGGAAAGGATGTTTGACTTTGCCTGCTCAAGCTCAGTCGGTGCATCGGCAGGAGTAGAGGCCTTCTCAAGTTCTGCCGGCGCATTCACCTGCTCAAGTTCAGTCGGCACATCAGTGGAAGTAGGGACTTTGTCTTTGGCCGAAAAAAACAGCAGACCGACGAAAACTAATACTATGGCTGAACCAATTAAAACTAATGTTATGAGATGGATTTTGTTAAGCATTGATTTGACCCTAATACTCCTCTATTAAATAGGTAAGCCGAAATTTCCCTGTTTTGCTGAATACAGCATCATCTTAACGTGAGTTCTTTCTTAGTTGCAACAAGAAATGTAAGAAAATTCAAAAATTTTTTACTTAACTTTTTGTGCTTTCAGGCGTGTCTGTGAATTAGTCCAAGGCCTTGCTGGCGAGGAAGAACCCCTTAATAAATTGAGGGTGATGTTTTTAACAGATCCCTCCACTTCGGTCCCCCGATAGCAAAACCAAGTCAGCAACATTCGAGGGCAGGCTGTGCGGGGACACGAATTAGTCGTTAGTGAATGGTCGATAGTCGGTTGAGTCCGGCAAAGCCGGGGCGAATTTTTAAGGTTTGCGGGCCCGTCTTCGCCTATGGCTTCCGTCTCCGCTTCCGCCGTCGCCAAAGGGCTATGGCGAGACAAGCAAGCTACGCCGAGACAAGTCGCCGAGGTCTGCGCTATGCTTCGAGGTCAGGCCGTAAAGGCATTGTCGAGAATATCGGAGATGTCACTTGGATTATATGAGACATCGCTTTTCCATTTTCCAAAACCGCCCTTTTCATTTACTGCTCGGACCCATTCGGCTAAAAATTGTCTTTTTGTTTTGTCTTCAGCTGATTCCTGACCTTTGGTTTCAAGAATCAGATATTCACCATTGGTAAGTTTAATCAGAAAATCAGGCCAGTATTTTTTTACAATACCTTTGAATATATATGTAATGTCAAAACCTAAATGGTCATTCTTAACCCATGCATTGACATTTTTACTTCTATCAAGCTGAAATGCCTCCGTTGC
This sequence comes from Sedimentisphaerales bacterium, assembly GCA_049284355.1. Classification (GTDB taxonomy): domain Bacteria; phylum Planctomycetota; class Phycisphaerae; order Sedimentisphaerales; family Anaerobacaceae; genus CAIYOL01. The sequence goes on along the minus strand of JBAPXT010000317.1, from coordinate 41,003 downwards.
CTCCCATGTGCTGTCAAAGACACAAAAGTTAATGTGTGATTTTTTTGCAGGTTCGCAGGGTTTGCTTGTGTACCAAGTCCTCATATCGGCAGTTGAACGAATCGGCCTATCTGAATCAAACACAGGTTCAAGGGTTTCTATATTGTCCTGCCTAATAGCGTCGGCAATATGCTGAACCACCTTGTTCATATTCAGCGTGAGGATAATTCTTTTTTTGAAATCGTCCTGATGAAATAGTGAAGGTATGATTTGTATCTTGCCAGAAGATATAAATTGTTCGACAATCTTAATCAATTGAGCGAGCAGATTTTGTTTGTTCCCTTTCCAGCTTTTGCTCATTCTTTCGTAATTTTCCGCAGCCGCTTCGAAAATAATTCTCTGGTATCTATACTTTTCGCCAAGTTTCTGAAGGTCTATTTCACTGATTTTAGATAAATCAGGCTTTCCGTCAACAATCGGAGCCATTTCTGCAACCTGCGGAGTATCAAAAGCGTTTAGTTCCAAAGGTTTTACTTTGTCCCAATCAAGAATTAGTCTCGGCTTGTAAACAGCCTCTATGCGGATAATGTTGGGCCAGGATATTTCAAATTCTTTTTTTTCACTAACCGGTTCGATAGCTGTTTTGGGCTGCGGCGGAGGCGGCGGGCCGCCGTCATCTTCTTTCGCTTCGTGGGGTAAAAAAGTAAACGGCACACCGAAGATGTTGACGTATTCCGGCTTGAACATTTTATTTTCATCGAAATCATCATAAGAAGTCCTGCGCAAGCCACGTCCAACAACCTGCTCGCAAAGCAACTGACTTGTAAACGCTCGCAGACCCATTATATGGGTTACAGTTTTTGCATCCCATCCCTCAGAAAGCATACCAACCGAAATAACGTTTTGTATCTGTTCTCCGGCTTTACCTTTTTTGCCGATAGTGTCAACTGCCTGTCTAAGTTTCTCTGCAAGCTCTTTTCTAGTAAGTTTCTTTTCAGGCGTTTCAGTTTCATCGGAGCTTTCACCATTTTCATCAACAGAAGCAACCGGTTCATCCTGAGATTCGGCTATTTCGAGAACTCTCGAATCAATATGCAACGTTTTCTCAGGCACACACAGCTCATCGATTTTCACCCGTTTATGGTCAAAGGCATATTTGACACGGGCGGCGGTATAGGTCATATTTGCAACGGTTATCATCACGGGCGGCGTTGTACGACCGATTTGTTCCCAAAGTTTTGCTGTTTCAAGCCAGTCTGCTCCAAGAAGTGTATAACCATTCATTATTAGGTCAGGCAAAGGTTCTTCAGGTTCAGCCTTGCGGCAAATATCATCCTTCACTTCCGGATAGATATGATACAGTTTTGGTTTATAGGTATTGACATTCGGCAGAGCATCATCACGAACAACAACACGAGGAGTTTTTACAAGACCTGATTCGATAGCATCATTTAATCCAAAATCACTTACAACCCAGCCGAAAAGATTTTCTTCGGTGCTTTGTTTTCCAGAAGGCGCAAACGGAGTAGCCGAAAAATCAAAACAAGTCAAAATCCCTCTTGCCCTGTGAACCCTGTCGAGACCACCGACCCAGATAGTAGCTTCTTCGGCGCTATCCTTCATATCTCTTTGTCTCAGATATTTCCCTATAGCCTCAGGATTAGACCGCCACGCATGATGAGCCTCGTCGTTTATCACAATAATATTCTGGGCGTTGGCCATATCACCAAGAACTTCACGGACATAAGCCTCATCGCTTTTTACGCCGCGTTTATCGACCGTTCTCTTTTTCGCAATTTGTTCTTCGGTATCCCAGCCGAGTATATGCCAATTATGAATGACAACTTTTCCCTGTCTGATTTTTTCATATAAACCGGTAGGCAGGATACCAAACTCGTCGTAAAAATTGCCTGCCGAATCAGGAACAAGAACACCTAATCGACTTTTGACAGTAAGTCCCGGTGCTATAATGAGCACATTTTTTGAAAAACGTGTATCCTGTGGGTAAGTAATTTTGTTAAGAACCTGCCAAGCGATAAGCATTGCCATTACAATGGTCTTGCCTGAGCCCGTTGCCATTTTAGAGCAGAGCCTTGTAAATCCCCCGCCATCGGAAGGAATATCAATTCCTGTTTTTTCCGCTGCCGGTGCTTCTGTAAGCCAGATTAGCGTTTCTATCGCTTCTATCTGACAAAAAAATAACGGATATTGCCTTGTGGCCTTGTCGTTCCAGTGTTCAAGGAGTCTTTTGGTTATGCCTGTGGTGCCGGGATAATTTTGTTCTCTCCATTTTTTAACTCGCTGTCTGATTTGATTAACCAAAGGCAATTCGTTAAAAATTCCCGGGTCGTCAAAACCTCTTGAATCCGGTGAAGCAGTTATATATCCCGCAGGTCTTCTGCCTGTTCTTTTTTCAAATTTTCTGCTTTCCCTGTGATAGAACCAGTGAAGTTTCGGCTCTTCAAAAGGCGAGTTGATTATCAAATGGTCTATCTTACCCTGACTCATTTGCCGCCTTTCAATAACTTTTTATCCTGCGGACTCTCCAGGTAATTCTGTCTTGAAACAACCCGTTTGCCGGTTCTGGATTCGAGGTCTTTTCTGGCCTTACCGGCAACTCCGCCACCTTCGACGGCAGCGTGTTTGCTTTCGACAAAGCCCTGAGCATCACGGTTACGGGTTATTTCTGTTGTTGCAGCTTCGCCTAACATTGAAAAGATTTGCTCAAGGTCGTTCATATGGTCACGTAGATTTTCGCGTTTCAAACCCTTAAGCCGTTTGTATTGCGAAGGCGTTAAGCCGAATGTTGCCTTCGATATTTCGGCGGTGAGGATTGCATATTCGGAGTCTTCTTTGACGCCGCGTTTATTCCATTCATCGGTAAGTTCTTCGCGGATTGCAATACCCCGCATACGTTTTTCAATCCAGCCGTCCGAATATCCCTTGGCCTTGTACAATGCCCTGGTTCTTTTTGTTGCCAGTTCGGGGTCTTCGATTTCCTGTATACGTTCGTAGCCAACCCTTGCTAACCAGCGTTTGAAAGGTTCGGCTTTGGGAGATGGAATTGACTGGATAATGCGGAAAATACCTTCGGTATTGGCACAGTTCACTTTCTGGGGCCCGCCCTCGGTCTCGACTACAAGGGGGGTGACAATTTGTCCCCACCCTTTGGCAAGCTCCGGGTCTCGTTTCCGCATTTTCTTGATGTAATCAGTACTATTGGGCGTATCTGTCAGCGCCTCCACCACGTCGCTAATCGAGAAACACCATTCGTTTTTGTGAAGAGTTTTCCTTATCCGCTTGCCTCTGAATACCGCTATTTTTGTCGTTTCCATTTATAGCTCCATTATGCGTAAGCTTTCAATTCCCCTGTCGTCGATGATTTTAACGGCAATCTTCTTATTATCGCCCGGCTCGAATGGAAGAGAAACCGTACCTCTATAAGCCTCTATCAGGTCTTCATCTATTTCAGCCTTTAAATTTTTGGCAAGTTTTTTCCAGCCTTCATTTTCACCCGCCATCGGGAAAAATACCTGCCTTGGATAAAGACTTCTGCCGTCGTAATCGGTATCGAGCATCCACATAGCGATTTTATCCGTCCCGCCGGAATCAAGTATTCCTGTCCGGGTATTGTAATAATCAAAACCCTTGACGGTAACCTGATATTTGCCTTTATGTTCGCCCTTTTTTATCTGCTCAAGAACAACGTCTGGCTGGCCGATGAGCCAGAAACTTTCATTGCTTGAACGTTTCTTTTTCAAATCGTCTGTAAACAAATCAGCGTTCATCTGAACCTTCAGCAGCGTAACTCCCGGCCAATCCGTTTCATCGATATCTTTTGCTGCTTCAGGGTCAAATTGAAAGGCAGCAAAAATAATTATCTTAGGCGTTGGCTTAAGATGTTCGGCCTCATCAATCGCCTGTTCAACCTGCCTTTGTTCAAGTGGTGCGTGTTCCGGCCCGAACGATATAACCACCCTTTGAGGTTTGTCTTCTTTGGTTTCCGCTTCGGCCTGCAAAGACCTTGTTCCGCCAAGGGCTTCTACCCTGCTGAACTCTATCTTTTGTCCGCCTTTGCCTCTGATACCGGCTTTCAATAATTCGCTCCGCCACTCATCCTGCCTCTTTGTTTCGCCGCTGCGAACAATCGAGGCATCGGATGCCGGCTGAACTTCAATATCATCTATCGGCCTCACCATCGGTGCAGGCACCGCTTCTATCGTAAAAGGCCCGGTTACCCTCGCCCTCGAATTATCAACGTAAGGCTGGTCATAAAGTGTTTCATCTTGAGGCGGTTCATTATTGGCAATGGATTTTAATGTAATATGCGGAACTGTTTTGTATTTGAAACCGCTTGAGACGCCTTCGGATGTATGGGCAAGTTCGTAATAATCAAATACTGTAGTCATTAACCGCTGCTTCGCCAGTGCAATCGCGACCCTCGATGTATCGCACGTTATCCATCTCCTTCCCCATTGCTCCGCCACATAAGCCGTCGTCCCGCTCCCACAGGTCGGGTCAAAAACCAAATCACCGGCGTCAGTTGTCATAAGAATGCAGCGTTCGATTGCACTTGTTGAAGTTTGCACAACATAAATTTTCCCTTCGATTCTATTTTGAACGCCTCCTATATCTGACCAAAGATTGTTAATAGGATAAACAGGAAAATCATCCATAAATCTAAGGAACCTTGGGGAATTACCTTCTATTACTACCCTTTTTGCTTTTACAAGACTTTGTAATCCCGCTACAGTCGTTTTCCAATGCATCCCTTTAGGAGGATAGTAACTCTTTCCTTCATAAACAAATTCGGATTCTGATTCAGTTGGCCCTTGCGAAGTGAGCGAATCTACACTTACTAACTTATCTTCGGGCCACCATTTTTGTGGGATCGAACCATAATTTTTTACCGGTTTATATTTTGTTGCACCCTCATCACCTGCAAACTTTTGCTTAAATAGTTGGCGATACTTAATTTTATCAATATCTTTTGCATACCAGACCAAATAATCACCTGCTCGGCTTAGAGTATTTGATGCAAAACCGCTGGTTGTAGAAAAACTAACCAAACTAACAAAATTTTCCACACGAAATACTTCATCCATCAGGTTTCTAACAAGGTGAACATTCGCATCAGAAATCTGGACGAAGCAGGAACCACTTTCCGTCAGGAGTTCTTTCGTAAGTAATAATCTATCTCGCAGATAAGTCAGATATGAATGTATTCCCAATTCCCACGTATCGCGGAAGGCCTTTATCATTTCGGGTTCAGCCGTCAAATCTTCGTCACGGCCATCTTTGACATCGCGTTTATTTACAAACGGCTGAAAATTACTGCCGTATTTGATGCCGTAAGGCGGGTCGATATAAACCATCTGGACTTTGCCGGAGAGGCCTTCTTTTTCCAAAAGCGAATTCATAACCAAAAGAGAATCGCCCGCTATTAAGCGGTTAGACCAGTTATGGGCGTGTTTATAAAATTCTATTGCTTCTCGTAGCGGCAGATTTTCATCGAGCGAATCAAAAAGTCCCGGCTGTTGTTGACCGTTTCTTTTTCGGACTGCTTCGATTATTGTTTTTGGGTCTATTCTTTCGTGGACGTGAAGTGAGCGTGTAGGCACTTGGAATAAGGTATGTTCAGCCTTTCCTGCCCAGACTAATTGCGGGTCTAAATGCGGGTCATATTTATATTGTTGTTTTGTTCCAGTATCTTTATCGGTATCGGGAGTAACAAGTCCGACCGGCGGATTATTGACTCTTTTTTTGTCTTTATGGTCATATTGTTCGATGTTTCTTTTTCGGGCAGGTTTCTTAGCCATGCAATTTCTCCGCCATTGGTATAAATCCTCGTTTTCCGGTAAATTTTAGAGATAAGGGTATTGTAAACAAAGGAAGTGAAATGGGCAAGGTTCAAAACTATAACTCTCTCGCATTAAGTTTCCCAAGGGAATTAGCGAATTGGAGAATTGGGGGTAAATAAAAAGGAAACAGCAATAAAAATAAAACCTCTCAGCAGGCCAAGGGGTTAAATATATAAGAAATTTGCGATAAAATTGCGGAAAATAAAAAAGCAAAAAGTACTATTTTATATTTGACTGGGGCGGTGGTTTTTTGGTATATTACAGATGTTGCGAAGGCGATTAAGCCATAAACCAAATAAACGGCAGATAAGCCAATAAAGGAACATCGCAACATGGGAGACGGGCGATGAAAAGCAATATAAAAAGCCCAAGTCTCCCTTTTTATTTTCCCGCAATCGAATACAGCTCAAATATAAGTCCGAAAATACAAACAAGCCGGTGCGCACACTTTTGTAAACATAAAATCAACCACGCTAAGAACCGATAACCGACTACTTATAGGGCCACGTGACAAGGGGGTTTTGGTTTTAAAGCCGGCTTTTTGTTAAGCCGATTTTTAATGCGGGAGCTATCGTAAACTTAACTATCGAGAGGCAGGGACTAATGGACCATAAGGAACGATACAGAAGATTACGTCTGCTCATCAGCAGTCTCAACAAAGAGCGCAAAAGGCAGGCGAAAAAAACAGATATACTCTGCAATGACCTGATTGCAGAACAGCGAGAGTTTATCAAAAGATTAGATACCATCCGCCTTACAGCGAATTTCTACGAAGCAATTCTGGGGATAACCGACCTGAGCAACCTAATCCTGCTCACCAGCAAACTCATCAAAGACGAAACAAACGATGCAAATGTTACCTTCTTCCTGCGTCAAGCGGAAAACTTCGAACTGCATATATTCGAAAGCACGCGGCCGATACTGCTGGAAAAACAAGGGCTGGAGAATTGTTTCACGGCGGAGGTGGTGGATGCCATCAGCAAGTCGAACAAGATTTGCACTATGGAAGATATGTTTGCGATGGGTCTGGCAGGCAATTTAAACCGGCTAAATGAAATCTCAGCCGCTACAATCCCCCTCAGCCAATTCGGTCCGCCCCTGGGTTTTATACTGATTTACCGGTCATCGCAAAACAAACTAACCGCTGACGAGCTGAACAACATAGCAGCAATATCGCCGGGGCTGTCGCGAGCGATTGCCTCCTGCCAGCCATCCAAAGGCCGGCCGATTAAGAATTTTGCCGGCATTAAAACACCAATTTCAAATCCCCGTGTGGACTAATCCTCATAAAGGCAGATTTTCGTGCGGTATGCCTTTAATTTTCTTGCAGTATCGGTTTTTTCTGCTAAATTCGAGTCCCGATACAGCCCGGTTTAAACATTGAAAGGGTAGGTAGCTCAGCCGGTAGAGCAACGGACTGAAAATCCGTGTGTCGGCGGTTCAACTCCGCCCCTGCCCATACTTGTAAATATTGGCCTTTCGGTGGCATTATCTACGCCTTGCTGTTCACTTAATTGCAACTAATTCCACTTCGAAGATGAGCGTGGCATTGGGCCCGATATAACGTCCCGAACTATTAATCCCGTAGGCGAGCTCCGGCGGGATGAAAAGCTGCCATTTGGAACCAACCGGCATCAGCGGAATCGCCTCTCGCCAGCCGGGAATGCAGGACGCAAGATTGACCATCGCCGGGAATCCTTCATTGTTACTGTGAGCGGAACTGTCAAATTCTGTTCCATCGATAAGGGTGCCGCGGTAGTAGCACTCCACCGTGTCGGTATCCTTCGGTTTGTGGCCGGTGCCTTTCTTGAGTATCTTATACTGAAGCCCGCTTGGCAGGGTAACAACGCCATCTTTTGTTTTGTTTTCCTCTAAAAAGACCGCGCCCTTTTTCTTGTTGTCCGACCCTACGTTCATCCGTGCCCGAATCTGGACAGCCCTGACCATCGACTGAAACATTGCGTAGCTATCATTGAGTTCCTTATCGTCCATAAGAAACTTATCGCCGTCCGTTGCATCCTTCATTCCCTGATACATAGCATCCAGATTTATCTCTATCTGTTGCTTCTTGAAGTTTTTGGCGGTCTCGACGCCTAAGCTGTAGCTCATCTTGTCCATGGGCGTCTCTAAAACCAAACCTGGCTTTGCGCTCGGCGCAGGCGCTGCGACAGCCGCCTTATCAGGCATTACGGCCGGTGTACTTACGGTCTTGCAGCCGGCCGCGACAACCAGAAGGCCAACCGCCAACATGGTCATGCCATTAATCCATTTTTTGCTCATCGGTTCTCCTTGTATGAATTCAAATTGTTATATCGCCAAATTATTATACATCCTGGGAATGCAAAAAAGGAGGGCGGCGGTTGTCGCCGCCCTCCATAACGGTACGTATACATCGCTTACTGCATTACTGAACCCACGAAACCACGTTGCTCCATGCACTATTAGTGGTGCCACTTCTTGCAGCGACACGAGCATAGTAGGTTCTGCCGACCACCAGTCCAGTTATCGTGCGCGACGTCACGGTCGCGCCGGTAACGTTGATCGTAGTGACTCCGGTTGCGAAGGTCGCACTCGTGGACCGCTGGATGGCGACGCCCGTCTGGGCTGCCGCGCCTCCGGCGGTATTGGTCCAGCTCAGAGTGATGGACCTCGTAGTCGGCTTTGCGCCTAAGGTCAGGGCCGTAGGTGCAGCCGGGGTATTTCTCGGTGTGAGGATATTAACCGTGCTGGAATTGGCAGACGTGCCGGCCGGGTTTGTGGCGTACACTCGATAGTAGTATCTCGTGTTGGCCGCCACCGTTGTGTCCGTCCACTTGAACGACGATACCAGGTTACCAGCCGCAAAGCTCGTCAAGGCAGCCGTAGTATTCGTCAGGCCGGTCGTGAAACCTGTGTTCGTTGCCCTCTGTATCGTGATGCTAACATCCGCGGGCGCCGTATCCGTATCAACCCACTGCAGCGTGACTGAAGGCCGGCCGGTAGTCGGACTGCTGGCTGCCGTGGCCGACAGAGTCGTGGGCGCCACTGGCGGCGGAACGTTCAACACCAGCGGACGCATAAAGTCATTCTCTTCATGCCCCAGCATATGGCAGTGCCAGACGTACTCCCAGCCGAAGTTGGTCATCACGTTGGATAGCTGTGCCACTGCGGCTACGCCTACCGGCGGAGCTACGGGCAGGAAGTTGACCGTGGAACCTGCCGGTGTCGTCGGGTCCAGCAGCCGGTTGCTTGTGGGCACTACGAATGGAAGAGTCGGCACATGAGGACGGAACGCCACAATAATGTCTTCCATCGGATTGGTCCTGATGGTGTCTCTCCAGCCGATTTCATCCGGATACGGCGGTTTGACAACATTGCTCCAGTCAACCCTGTTGACCACCTGCACGTCAAAGAGGTGGAAGTGGAGGGCATGGGAATCAACGCCCAGGTGCCCAATGCGCCAGAGGGTAAGTTCGCCGCTGTTGACAATCTCAGTCGGCGGGTCAATGTAACGCGCTATGCCGAGAACCATGCCCGTGCCAACTGAAGGCGTGAGCGGGTTTGGAGTCGAGCCCATCCTGATGTCCATTCGTCCAAAGTCAGGGTCGAAACCCTCTGTTATGCTCTTACCTGTCATCGGTATAGCTCCCTGGATGAGCGCTACTGCCGCAGCGCCCATGCCAGCGCCTCCGACGTTGGCGTTGGTCAGGTACACCATCGGCTGATGAGTGTAACCTGAGCCACCGTTAGTAAGCTGGATGGAGCCGACCGTATTGGCTGTTGCCACCATTGCCGAGGCTGTGGCCGCTACGCCGCCTGCACCCGGTGCGCCAACCGTAACCGTGGGTGCCACGGTGGTGCTGTAGTTGGAACCCGGCTCGACGATGTTAATGGCGTTAACGCCGCCGCCCGATATGGTCGCCACGGCCGTCGCCTGTATGTTAGGAATACCGGCCAGACCGCCGTTAGGAGGACCTATCGTAACAGTAGGAGCCGAGGTGTAACCGCTGCCGGTCGTAAGCAGGTTAATGCCGCCAACGGGATTAAGCCCTGCCGTGGCTGTTGCGCCGCTTCCGCCGCCGCCAACGATAGTAATCTTCGGAGGCACAGTATAATTGTTGCCGGGCATCGTAGTTCTAATCAAAGTAATGGGCCCGGCTGCGCCGGTGACGTTCAAAGTCGTATCAACGCTTTGGGCATAGATATCACTCGTCGCAAAACCCGGAAAAGCGTCATTGTAAGCCAATTGAGGCACGAGGGGCTTATCATCTGATTTTGCAAAGGCCTTTGGAATGGCGGTCTTAAGTGCGTTCGGGTTGAAGTTGAACGTTGATGTCTTGGTTCCTTTGATGCGAATCTGCATAACGGTCCGTGTGTTGGGGCCAAACCCCGGGGGGGTCGTCGGCCGCATCATATTGCCTAAGTTCGGATCGTCGGTGTAGTAATCGTTGTTGGCCCAGAAACCCGGCATTGGAGCAGGCGCATCGTTGTAAAGAATGAGCGTATCGCCGTCCTTGTAGCCGCGCAAATCCACGATGACGTCCGCTCGCTGAGCCGGCAGGAGGAGCAGGGACCTTTTGGTTACGCCCGCAAACGGGAAGCACTGGCGACTGTATTCGTAATCCACCGGTTGCGCCGGGAGGTTCACTTCCTGCGCCAGGAATCCGCCTTCGTTGCCAATCAGCATCCAGTCCGGGCCTGCCGTGGTCGGGTCAGGCACTCCGCCGTCGCGACCATCCACCGGCCAGCTCGGATACGCCGGATTCGGGGACGCGTCAACCATCTTGACTTCCGTATTGACACAGGCACGGGCAGTAGCAAGGGCGCCCGAACCATTGGGGTCTGTTATGTTTACTACTGTAGAGGCGGCCAGATTTGACCTGAAACCTGCTGCGCCTGTAACGTCGATGCTCTTTATAACGCCGGCAAGAATTACCGTTGCGTGAGCGGTCGCTGTGGCGCCGCCGCCACTGATAGTAACGTTGGCAAAAGTGTAACCAGAGCCGCCGTTTGTAACCACAACGTCACCCAACTGCTGAGGGTCATTGGGCGACCAGGTCGCTACAGCCTTAGCGCCTGTGCCGTCGCCGGTAATCTTTACCGTAGGCGCATAGATGAAATTGCCCACTACGCTGTCAACAATGATGGCGGTTACTTCACCCCTGGAAACATTCGCTTTGGCCGTATATGTGGCATTGGGGTCGTTGCCAGTCACGGTCACCAGAGTATTGGCATCGTAACCGGAGCCGCCATGGGTAACGTTGATACGCAACGGGTCTGCCTTGTACAACTGCAGATTGAACACGCGGTCGTTGCCAGCGGCCAGAATTCTGAATCGGATGGTATCGGGCGGCAGCTCGACATACGGGAAAGCGCAGCCGTTAACGACAACGGTATCCCCGAAGGCCTCCGGAATTAAGGTCGGGCTTGGCAGAGTAAGATTCGTAGGCATCATCGGAGGAATCATAAACGGCGCGTAATCCCATCTGCCGTTGGGAGTGTTGCCCGTCGGGTCAAAAATATTTTCGATAGGCATATACTCGTGCGGGAGCCACAATGCGCCGCTCGCTTTGCCGGCGGCATTAACATAAGAATACCAGAGAGGGTCTGTAACACTTGTAAAATAAGTGTGGCCATAGCCCGAAGTTGCCGCCGGAAACGCGGCTTTTGCGGCCGCACTGGGAACGTTGGCGTCGTTGACGAATGCCTTGTCCTGTATGACAAGGGGAATTCCGTAGTGGTACAAACCTGTTCCATTGTCCAGGCCGTTCTGGTCGGGCAATATCTGTTTTGGGGTGATACCTATAGAGGTGAAGACCCCCGATTTATTCGTGCCCGCAATAAGGTCGTCTTCGACCTGGTCCACGAGCAGATAAGGTGCGGCCACGCCGCCATAGACGTTAAGTCGCGTAATGCCATAGGCATGGTCGTGGTAAAACATCAGGCGGGCGCTCTGCTGGTTGGAGAAGTAGGCTGTCGTCATTCCGTCACCGGCGGCAGGCGTCACAATGGACTTGCCTGCGCCAATCATATCAGGCACGTTCTGTACACTTACGCCCTTCTTGTAGGGAGTCGTGTCACCCGCGGGGGTAATCCACTGGTGGGTCGTGCCATCGCTTATCCACGGGGTGCGTCCGCCGTGGAGGTGCGGAGTTGAAATGCGGTTATCTGTGTAGTTTATGCCCGTTGTGGGGCCCATACCGGCGCCCATAATGGTTGTATCTAAGGGCAGAAACAGCGTGTCAGACTGGCCCATGGCCCCGTTAACGACGGTTTGATTACTGAGGGACAATTGGTTGTGGAACAGCATGCGCACGGGCTTGCCATTGCCGGTGTTTGGGTCCCCAGCCGGAAATGCCGGATTATACACCCTGGCAATGACAGCCGGTCCGAGGTATTGGCTGGCGCTCACATTGGGGTCAGCCGTCTGGCCGTGGCCGGTTCCCGCGACCTGTGCATATCCTCTAATCGTGGTCGGCGGCAGGTCCGAATGCATCTGCACGGTGAACTGCTTACATGTGATGTCGTAGAAATCCGAACCCGGATAGGTTGTCGTATCGGCCTTTGCGACGGGGATATACTGACCGAGGTTGTTTTTATTGGCCACTGATAAACCGGGCAACGAGTCCATAAATTTCCTGATGTTAGGGCTTTGTGAGAAGTTGGGCAGTGTGTAGTCAACTGCCGGATTAAATCCGATTCCTGCCGGATACAGCGGATTAGGCGTCACAGCTGCTTTTGCTAAAGATCTTAAAGGCCCTGCGGCCTGAGATGCTGCTTTAGGCACCGACACCTTAGACCCTTTGACCACGGTCTTAGCAGCACCGACCACGGCCTTAGTCGCTGTACCCATTCGTATCGGCATATTGATAACTTCATCGGTTGTCAACGCAGGCCCCATTCCCTCATCTAACGCATCCTCAAGGCGTTTTAGGGCTTCTTGCCTCCTCTGGTAAGCTGTTTTCTGCTGCTCGAGCTGACCCGTTGACTGCACGGATTCATCCGATTGCACATTTGCCGGCGACTGCGCACATATCTGGTCAATTCCCCAGAAAAGTAAAATTGCAGCCAACAACAAAAGCGTGCTTGTCAAGAATTTGTACTTATTCATAATTATTGTCCTTTCATTCTAAAATCCATTAAGAGATTTATCTGTTTAACACTGATTAAATTCAACATTAACTGCCTTTATCCATAATTGTTACCCTTTCATTTTAAAACCCACCAAGGGATTCATCCGTTTAACACGTTTAACATTGATTAAATTCAACATTAATTGTTCCAGCATGCAAATAGGGGATATCCTTAAAATCGTATAGGGAAAACCCCTATTAGCCGCCGGAAGCAGGGCAGGCCATTTTTTCAATCCTGATTTCTCCTTTTTAATATTATTAACTGTCATCTTACCAAGATGCCCCATCTGCCGAACAGCGTTTTTTTTGCAGCCACTGGCCATTACACTCTTTTTTGATGCACTTAAACCAAATAAAGACATGGTCTCCTTCCCTCAGCCTGTCTACCTCCGCCATAATCCGGCCGCAAACCGGGCAAAGACCTTCTTTTTCCGCCAATTGAAATTTTGTGTCAATTTCATCCAGGTCAAGCATTTGAATATCTCCTTAATTCCATCCTTGTTTTTTCTTTTATTAAAAATAAACTTATCAACTCTTAATTGGGGAAGAAATAGGGAAAATCCTCTATTTAGGATTCAAAACTACTTAGAAAAACAAAAGGATTTGGTGGTATCGAGATGCAAGACAGCGGCACAGGTTTTTGTGCGATAGATACTTCTTCATTAAAAAAACGAACTCCACAGGAAAGGAAAATCAGATACAGAACATCCTTATCTTCTGTGGAGCTCGACTTAATACGTTAGAATAGTTTTACCGCCGGTGCCGCATAAACACAGATATTTCCGACTAAAATCCGACGCTGCTTTTCGGCTTCGGCGTATTTTTCGACTAAAAAACTTCAAGTACTTAGTCCACCTGCAGGACAGAATTAAGCTCGCCATACGGATTAGGTTCGGTCGCCTTGTTGTAAGGGTCCTGCTGCCACCGGCCATCAACAACCAAACGGTAATGATAACGTCCCGCAGACAAGGGCAGCTTAATTTTCCAATCACCGTTTCTACCGGCTTTTCGCATGAGGGCCTGCTGGGGCTGCCAATTATTAAAGTCCCCGGCAACCTGTACAGTGGCGGCTGCAGGATAGTACGCGGTGAAAATGACGCCATCTTTGACCTGCCTGACGCCGTAGGGTTCAGCAGATTCTTTCCTGGCGGTGACTTTTATTTTGCCTACGTTATTCACAGTGGACGTTGATGTTTTCATATTTGATTCCTTTCTGAAACACAAAAGTTGTTAGAGTTTTTTTGCAGGGTTTTCTGCTTCGACAGAAGCTGCTGTCGGCCGTGATTATGAGTATTTTCTTTTTCAAGCAAGGCCCTGGAGCAACGGGAATTCAGATTGTCCAGAACATTCATAAAGTTGATATATGAGTCATAAGGCGAGTCGTAGGGATTGAAGTATTTGTGTACGTCGCCGTCGGCAAACCATTTTGTACACATATAGTAGAAGTGGTCTGATGTCTGCAGCTTTCGCCAATCGCCGACGATACGTTCGTCTGCAGTACTTTTTACGGTTTTTTCGAGCCTGTACAGCTCAGCAAGAGCGTTTTGCTGTATAGGGTTTCCGAGCCAGGCAGAGAGGTCTCGTTCGATATCGGCCCAGCTTATAGTATACGGGATATCAATCGCATCAGAGCCGTCATAGGCAGCGGCAACCTCAGAAGGGGTTTTGAAATCATTATCGGGATGTTTGAGAATTTCACCCGGGAGGTGCCGCAAGAAGTCGAATATGCCCGTATCCTCCCACTGGTGTTCGCCGAAAGTTTCATAGTCCATAAAAAGGTTCACAACAAAACCGCAGCCGTTAACCGCGTTTATCCAGCTTGCAAATTTAGGCGCGTTCAGCGGCCACTGGCTCCAGCTCCTGTTGGAAAATCTGAAAGCTATATCATCGCTGAGGCGATAATTTTTAAGCAGAAGTTTCAGTTTTTTGCATCTCATCGGTCTGTATACAAAGTTCGGGCTTTTATAGCCAAGTATTTTGTCCGCGCCTTCAGCTAATATCGCATCGAAGCAGCCGATATTGTCAATCAACTCGGCTATGCGGTTATCGTAGACAAGCTCCGTGTTACGGAATACTCTCGGCGTCTGACCAAATAGTCTCCGAATGGTCTGCCTGTGAAGCTTAATCTGGTCTATGAATTCATCCTGCGAATAAAGAGAGCTCAGGCTATGATAGTAAGTTTCTGCAAGGAACTCCACACATCCGGTTGCCGCGAGGTCCTTGAAAGTTGCCAGAACTTCCGGTGCGTATTTTTCAAGCTGTTCCAGCAGAACACCGGTAATACTGTAAGCAATCCGGAATTTTCCGTTATATTTTTTTATCAAGTCAAGCATCAGCAGGTTAGCAGGCATATAGCTCTTGGAGGCGACTTTTCTGCAAATCTGAGCGTTTTTGACGTCATCAAAATAATTATTGTCTACATCGAAAACGGTGTAGTTTCGCAGCCTGTAGGGCTGATGAACCTGGAAATAAAAACACACTGATGCCATATAAGGAGTTTTTCTTATTCAATTACGGAATAAAATATGTTTATAAATTTCATTTACCCTCACTGCCGAGTTTTCCCAGCGGAAATTCCCTGCTTCCGCCCGGCCATTTTCGCTGAGCATTACCCTCAAAGGACGGTATTTCAATATCGCCACTATCTTGTTAGCCATCTGATTTATATCCCAGAAGTCGACTTTCAACGCATTTTTGAGCACTTCAGCAATCCCGCTTTGCCTGCTTACCAGGACCGGCACATTATTCTTCAGAGCCTCAAGCGGAGCGATACCGAACGGCTCGGAAACAGACGGCATTACGTACAAATCAGCCATCCGATACATTCTTTCAACATCATGGCCACGGAGAAACCGTGTGAATAAAACTTTATGCCCAATGCCGAGACGGGCAGCATATTCAATCATCCTGTGCATCATATCTCCGTCGCCGGCCAGGACAAATTTGACATTACTAATTTTCTCGAGGACCTTTTTGGCAGCGGCGATAAAATAATCCGGTCCTTTTTGAAATGTAATTCGACCAAGAAACAAAACGATTCTGTCAAATTTGTCGGCCGGTTTTTGTGCATGAGCACATCCATTACCTTCAACGCCATTGTAAACCACTTCAATCTTATCCGATGAGACACCATAGCGATTGATTATGATATTCTTCGTATAACCGCTGACGGCAATTACCTTTTCGGCCTCATGCATGCCCCGCCGTTCAATATCATACACCACCTGATTCATATTCTCACCGCTGCGGTCAAATTCTGTTGAATGGACATGCACAACCAACGGCTTTTGATTTGACTTTGCTACAGCTACCGCCGCTGGGAACGTCATCCAGTCATGTGCATGAACAATATCAAAATCCTCAACGGAAGCTATTTCTGCCGCTTTTTCGGCATACCGATGTACCTGCTCATATATATCGCGGCCATAATTTTGAAGATGCTCTGAGGGACTGCAATGCCATGCACGAGAATTATTGTTTTCTCTTTTTCCTGCGGAGAATCCACATAATCCCGATGGAACATACGGTTTTAACGGAGAAACAACTGTTCGGAAACGGATATTCTTAAAGCTGCTCAATTCTTCGGCTTTTATAAATCCTTCGGCACTTAGAATTTTCATATAGTCAGTGCAACCGGGCTCACCGGCCCTGGGCAAAACAAACGTAATTTCTGTCCCCATCCGGTTCATCGCCTTTGTAAGGCCGTAACAAGCTGTGCCCAATCCTCCGCTGATAAACGGCGGGAACTCCCAGCCTATCATAAATACTTTCATAGCCATTCCCCTTCCTTGATAATCAGCCTCACGCCAAACACCGGCGGGAATTTTACACTAACTATATTTTTGAACTTCTACAAAGTGACTCTACTCGTATGGAAATGAAATGGAAATAAGCAAAGTCCTTAATTAAGCCTTCTCAATTACTCAGTAATAATGCCGACGGCGCGGTATGCTGAGAATTTTCAGAACGGTTTTGCAGAAAGGTGCTTATGGAAGTACGTCGAGGTTACCCCCTCTCTCTTAGAGCATACTTTGTAAGGTCAGGTCCTGCCTTTAATAAAGTACAGATGATTTTTACTTTTATTTAAACAGCCGGGAACAGCTTTTTTCAAACAGAACAGCTTATATTTGCATTTTTAGACCAAATCTCTTAATCGTAAATAAGGGAATCTCTTGTTGATTACCAATATTTATATTTATAAAAATATGTTTATTTTGTATCTTTCTTAATATCAGCTATATAGGAAGTGCTTTAATGGATAAATATGTTTGTATTCATGGTCATTTTTATCAGCCGCCAAGAGAAAATCCATGGCTGGAAGACGTGGAGCTTCAGGATTCGGCATATCCCTACCATGACTGGAATACCAAGATAACAGAGGAATGCTACAGACAAAATGCGGCCTCTCGAATACTCAGCCCTGATAAAAAAATCATAAACATAGTCAACAACTATTCAAAAATAAGTTTTGATTTTGGTCCGACATTGCTCTTCTGGCTGGAAAAACATGCTCCGGAGATATACGAAAGCGTCCTTGCAGCAGACAAGAAAAGCCAGAGTATTTTCTCCGGCCATGGCGCAGCCATAGCGCAGGCGTATAGCCACATTATTATGCCGCTTGCCAACAGGCGGGACAAATATACGCAGATAGCATGGGGGATAGGTGATTTTGAACACCGCTTCGGACGAAAACCGGAAGGTATGTGGCTGCCTGAAACTGCAGTAGATGTAGAAACGTTGGAGATTCTTGCAGAGTACGATATTAAGTTCACAATCCTTGCCCCTCACCAGGCCAAACGGGTGCGTGAGGTTGAAAACGGGCAATGGCAGTTTGTAAATCGTGACCAAATTGACACAACCAGGCCTTACATTCTCCGGCTCCCTTCGGGTCAGGTTATAAACTTGTTTTTTTACAACGGGCCGACCTCTCAGGAAGTTGCTGATGGCCGCATTTTGAAAAACGGAGAGCTCTTTGCCAGAAAACTGACCTGGATTCTGGAGGGAAAGAGTGGCGAAAGCGGACTGGCACATATAGCAACAGACGGGGAGACCTACGGGCATCATTATCGATACACGGATATGGCGCTGGCTTACTGCCTCCACTTTATTGAGACCAACAAGCTGGCCAAAATTACCGTATACGGAGAGTATCTGGAAAAATTTCCGCCGAAATATGAAGTTGAGATTTATGAAAATAGTTCCTGGAGCTGCAGCCATGGCGTTGAAAGGTGGAGAAGTAACTGCGGATGTCATTACGGCAGATACCCAGCAGGCAAACAGCAGTGGCGGGCGCCTCTTCGAGAGGCCATGGACTGGCTGCGAGACAAGCTTGCGCCGGTCTATGAAAAGATACTGGCTCAGTATACCCCTGAGCCCTGGCAGGCAAGAAATGAGTATATCGGGGTCATAAACAACAGGCTGCGTGAAAATGTAGAAGCTTTCTTAAAGCAGATTTCCGGCAAAGACCTTTCGAATGAAGAAAAAATAGCGGTCCTAAAGCTGCTGGAGATGCAAAGAAATGCGATGCTGATGTATACAAGCTGCGGCTGGTTTTTCGATGACATAGGCGGCATAGAAACTGTTCAGATAATGCAGTACGCTTCCAGAGCAATCCAGCTGGCAAAAGAGTTGGCCAATCAGGATTTCGAGCCCGGGTTTGAAGGTATCCTCGAAAAGGCCCCCACAAACACAAGGGAATTCAACAACGGCAGGAATGTTTATGAGACGCTGGTGAAAAACACAAGTATCGACCTCAACAGGGTGGGAGCGCATTTGGCCGTCAGTTCTATCTTCGAGGATTATGCTACAAAAAAAGAAATCTACTGTTATTCCACTAATATTGAGTCTTATGACCGTATCGACGCCGGGATTCAGGTATTCGCTACGGGGCAGGCAACCATCCAGTCCAATATAGTTCTCGAAAAACACGCTATAGATTTCGCCGTTCTGCATTTCGGAGACCACAACCTGATTTGCGCGGTAAATGCGCGGTCGGAGGACAAAGCTTTTCACAAAATGAAAGAAGATTTAAAAAACGCTTTTTCCAAAGGCGATACTACGGAAGTCGTGCGGATAATGAATATATTCTTCAAAGGCAATAATTATTCGCTCTGGCATTTGTTCAGGGACCAGCAAAGACACATCCTCAATCAGCTGCTTGCGACCACTTGGCAGGAAATCGAGGCCACCTTCAGGCATATATACGAACATAATTACACCATTATGCAGATACTGCGCGGAATGCGTATGCCTCTGCCCAGGGCCCTTTGCGCCCCTGCTGAATTTATAATTAATCAGGACCTCTGCAGAAAAATGCAGAGCGACGAAACAAACGTCGAATCGCTCAGAAAACTTATCGACCAGGCCGCCAGATTGTCCCTCCAGATTGACACCACAACACTGGCTTTTGAGACAAGCCGCAGAATTTATTCTCTTATGAGCAAATTTGAAAAGCACTCAGACGATATCAAGCTCCTTGAAAAAATTTCATCCATTTTAAGCATTCTCCTGACCGTCATACCGGAAATTGACCTGCAGACTGCTCAGAATATACTGTTCGGCATCATCAAACAAAAATACCCGGCTATGGTTCAAAAAGCCAATTCGGGAGATGAATTTGCAAAGAAGTGGTGTGAACATTTCAAAAACGCGGCAAATTATCTGGGCGTCAAGGTCGATTAGTAAGCTGGAAGGAAAATACTTATACAATGAACAAACGTGCCAGCGGTGTTCTGCTCCATATAAGCTCGCTGCCCTCTGAATATGGCATAGGCGATTTTGGTCCATCGGCGTACAGGTTTGCGGATTTTCTTGTCCACGCCGGACAAAGTTACTGGCAGGTGCTGCCGTTAAATCCGCCGGCCCCGGTTCGAAACAATTTCTCTCCCTACAATAGCTCATCCGCCTTTGCAGGGAATACCCTGTTTATCAGCCCTGATTTGCTGTATAGATATGGCTTTTTAAACAAGAGCGATATGCGGGCCAGACCCATTTTCCCCCAAACACAGGTAAACTACCGGGCAGTTGCTGCCTACAAAGAAAAGCTGTTCAATCTTGCTTATGAACGTTTTGAACATAGCGGGCTTGTCCGCCGAAGCTTTAGCGAAGGCGGAAAAAGTTGGGATTACGAGCGGTTTTGTGATGATAATAAATCCTGGCTTGAAGATTACGCAATATTTGTCGCATTGCACCGGTATTTTCACAATCAGTCCTGGATTAACTGGCCGGCGGAGTTGAGAGAACATAAAAAAGCTGCTCTTAAAGCTGTAAAAACTCAACTATCTTGTGAAATAAACCGCGAAAAGTTTCTCCAATTCGTGTTCTTCAAACAATGGCGGGATTTGAAGCATTACTGCAGGAAACGCAATATCAGGTTAATAGGCGATATATCATTTTACGTCGCCTTCGAAAGCTCTGATGTGTGGGCCAGTCCCGAGCTGTTCAAACTGACAAAAAGGCGAAAGCCTCGTTTTGTTGCGGGAGTCCCGCCGGATTTATTCAGCCGAACAGGACAGCTTTGGAATAATCCTGTTTACAACTGGGAGGCTCTTAAAAAAACGGGCTACAGGTGGTGGCTCACAAGGTTCGAGCATAATCTTAATCTGTTTGATATTGTTCGGCTCGACCATTTCAGGGGTTTTGCCGCCTACTGGCAGGTTCCTGCCCGCTGTAAAACCGCCTTAAAAGGCAAATGGGTGGCGGGGCCGGGTGAAAATTTCTTTGAAAAAGTATTCGAGCGTTTCCCCGTCTCGGCTTTTTTTGCCGAAGACCTCGGCCGAATAACTCCTGACGTCAGAGAGCTTCGGGACAAATTCAATCTGGCCGGCACGAAAGTGCTTCAATCGGCCTTCGGCAAAAATTATGCAACCAGCACTCACAACCCGCGTAACTTCATAAAAAATTCCGTCGTTTACACCGGCACGCACGATACTAACACCATAAGAGGCTGGTTTGACAATGAGGCCGATGCCGAGCAGAAGAAAAATTTGTTCGATTGTCTTGCCCGCCCGTGGGCGAGGTCTCGCCGGCCTCTCGGCAGAGCCGAGGGCCAAAGGCGGAGCGACAGGATTTCCGCCGGTGAAATCCATTGGGCATTGATACAACTGGCGCTTGGCTCTGTGTCGAACACGGTTATCATACCTATGCAGGATATTTTGGGGCTGGGCGAAGAAGCCCGGATGAATCGGCCGGCAACTATCAAAGGCAACTGGCAATGGCGGCTTAGCAACGGCAGGCTCAATTCTCGCATCGCCAATAAGCTAAGAAGATTAACTGAAACCAGCAGGCGGGTGCTGAAATCGTAGTTGTGTCGTTTGGTTTTTGAGGGTTGACATGCTCTTGGAGAGGATTTATAGTTGGTTTGACAGAAGTCTGGTAGCATCAGATAGCAAATGAGGACGAAAGTAGTCAAATTGAAGGCATTTGGAAAATCCTTAATAAACAGGGTATCGAAAAAAGTTGTAATTATTCTTATGACGGGCGTTCTTGCAGTCGGATCGCTTGCTTATAGTAAGAGGCACACAATTATTGTATGGCATTTGCAGGCAAATAAAAAAACACAGGAAATAGTCATCAATGAAGTGATTGAAAATGCAAAACCAAGAATAGCGCGAGAATTAAATATGGACTTTTCAGAAAAAGTTCTCAGCCAGGTGACACTTAACAGAAGCGAAAAAACCAGACGGACAGATGCCCTTGCAGATGTCAGAACATTCGTCGAGTTGGGTTTTAAGAATCATTGGCTAAGATTCAAAGATGTGCATAACTTCAGTTCTATTAACAGTTTTCCTCTCGATGGATTCGAATTCGCGCTGGAATGGAACCGGGGAAATACGGAAGAAGTTTTAGCCGCATTCAATATCAGTCTCTTAAAGAGAAAAGTTGATAAAATGCAAATTAATGATAATTGCAGTTTTTACACGGAACTGAGAGATTATGTCGGGACCAAAGCAAAGAAGAATCGATTTCCGCCTCCGCTTCCGTTTTCGCTTCCGCTAATACAATAACTTCTGGCTCCCGCCTGCCGGCAGGCGGGGGTTCTTAAGAACTGAAAAAAGCTTGTCCTCTTTCACTGTTTAGCGATATAATGCTTCCTTAAGGCCGGAAGATGCGGAGAATCACACCTTTGTCCGTCAACTTTGCCGTCCGGCAGATGGACTTTATAAATAATAGAGAAATAAGTATGGCGTCCCCTGATTTTGCAAACAGTAACTATAACAGGAGCATGATTTGTTAACGGAAAGTCTTAAAAAAGCCTTTGGTATTGATAATCTAAAACGAGCATGGTTATGGACTCGAACCAATCCTGATGCGCAATACAAAAGTTATTTTAGGCATATCTATAAAGCTTATTCATTAACTACTGATAAGGAAATTGAGGATTTGCATAAAAGGCTAAAGAATGCAACTTATAAGGCACTTCATGCAACAAAAATATACTTGCCAAAGAAGTCTGGCATATTACGGCCTTATACACTTTTGAGTATTGAGGATCAAATTGTTTATCAGGCATTAGCTAATATAGTGGCGGATAAATTGTATCCAAGAGTAAAAAGAGGATATTATTCGCTTGTGTTTGGCCATATATATGCGGGCAAAAGAAGTTTGTTTTTTTATCAGAAATGGCAAAAAGGATACAAGGCTTACGCTAAGGCATTAGAAGATGCATATGATGCAGGATATAAATATGCCGCATCCTTTGATCTTACAGCTTGTTATGATAGTATCGACCACAGCGTACTAAGTCATTTTCTCAGTGACATCGGACTCGAAAAGGAATTCATTGATTATTTTTGTGTGAAACTAAAACACTGGTCTGCATCTTCTGATGAAAAACCAATTTATCAAGGACACGGTATACCTCAAGACATATCAAATTGATATAGGGTAAAATTAAACTTGCAATAAGGCAAAGTAAATTCACTTTGCGGCAAAGAGAACTTCAAACTCGACATTTCAAACAGGATTTGCTGAGAATCAACTTTATTCAGCCCATTTGATTAATTCGGGGTGCAAATCCTGGACGATTTTATTAGCCGGCCTGATGCGGACATTTATATTCTGCAAACCGTATTCTTCTATTTCAAAGGTGCATTGGTAGCCGGCGACCGTATTTTCTTCGCTTTGGAGCTGCATAGGAACAATTTTAAATTTACTTTTGTTATCGAGCATATAAAACAGCTCAACAGTGATAAGCTCCACTGAAACGTGGTTCAACTGGACACTGCACTGCACGTTCACTATATCACCTTTGGTGAGACGGTCTTTCTGCTCCACATCAGTAGTGAAAGATGTTATCCTTATCTTATCCCAGTATTTCAGCACATCATTTTCTTCCTGTTCCGCCTCTTTCAGTATTTTATAATCGTCCTGAGAAATATCTTCCGAATGCCGCATAGAAGGCAGATAACATTCTCTGAGATAATCGCAAAGCATCCGATTTATGTTAAAGTTCTGACAAATGGAAAATAAGGAGTTTTTCATCCTCCTTACCCATGCCTGGGGTATATTTGCCGCATCACGGTCGTAATATAAAACCGATATCTCATATTCGAGCAGGTCGTATAATTGATTGGCATCAGCCAAATCCTGCAAATCCGGTCTGCTATAAGGCGTGCCGGCGGTTATTGCCCAGCCGTTTTTGCCGTTATAGCCTTCCTGCCACCAGCCTTCAAGAGTGCTGAGATGTAAAGCCCCGTTCATAGCTGCCTTCATTCCGCTGGTTCCGCAGGCCTCCATATTATGAACCGGCGTATTTAACCATATGTCAGCACCCCAGACCAGATGCCGAGCAGTGTTTATATCGTAATTCTCCAGAAAAATTACGCGGTCCTCCACGTGATACTGCTCTGCAAAATCGAGCACTTCCTTAATCATTTCCTTGCCTTGCCCGTCTGCAGGATGCGCCTTTCCTGAAAAAATCATTTGTATCGGCCTGGCAGGGTCTGTCAGAATCTTTCTGAATCTTTCCTTGTCTTTGAGCATCAACGTCGGTCTTTTATAAGCAGCAAAACGCCTGGCGAAAACCACGGTAAGATAATCGGTGTTGAGGGAAAGGCTCGTACCTGACGTTCTGGGCTGCGAGTATCCGCTGTCGGCGGTCTGGCTTCTGAGCTGCCTTCTTATATAATTAATCAAACCTTTTTTGTTTCTCCGATGCTCCTCCCACAGCTCTTCATCGGGAATATTATAGATATTGTTCCAGATATCCCTTTGCCTGCTGCAATGTACGTAATCCGGCCCCAGATAACGGTTGAACAAATCCGTAAAAGGCGGGCTTATCCAGGAAACGTGCACGCCGTTGGTAACAGGGACGATGGGAATTTCTATGTCCTGTCTTTCGGGAAAAAGGGGCGACCACATTTTCCGGGCGACGCCGGCGTGCTGGTTCGAGACAGCATTAATATATCGAGAAAAATTTATAGCAAATGCCGGCATCCAGAAGACATCTGCATCATCATTTATGTAACCAAATTTTGCTATTTCATCATACGCAAGACCAGTTTCTCTGAGCTTTGGCTGCAGGTACCTTTTCACCAAATCAGTTTTAAAATGTTCGTTTCCCGCTATGACGGGGGTATGCGTTGTAAATACTGTAGAAGCCCTTATAATGGCCCTTGCCTGCGAGAACGAAATATTTCCGTCGCGCATTAAGCCGGACAATCTGGCTATAATAGCGAATGCGGAATGTCCTTCGTTAAGATGATACACTTTCGGCTTTATCCCCAGAAGGTCGATCGCTTTTACACCTCCGATACCAAGCACCAGCTCCTGCCGGATTCTTTCCTCCCGGCCGCTGACGTAAAGCTCATCGTTAATACTGCGTAAATGAGGCGGATTTTCCTCAATATCGGTATCGAGCAATATTAATCCGGCTTTCCCAACATCTACCTGCCACAATTTAACTTTGACCTCCTCATTAAGAATCTTCATACTGAGATGCGCATTGTTTTCCTGCGGAATGCGCAGCACCCTGGCGGGGACAAGATGATTCTCAAAAGGCACAAGTATTTCCTGCTGATAACCTTTTGAGTCAATAAGCTGTTTGAAATACCCGTATTTGTAGAGCAGTCCGACCCCCACAATCGGCAGGTCGAGGTCAGAAACGCCTTTTAGAAAGTCTCCGGCCAAGACGCCAAGTCCGCCGGCATATATGGGAATGGATTCGTGGAGTCCAAACTCCATCGAAAAGTAGGCAATCACATCGTCCTGCTTAAGGTTATATTCGCAGCGACATTCATCCTTAAAAGAAGTGGTGTGCTGAAGATATGACTGGAATTTTTCCCATATTTTTTCAAGCTCATATATAAACCCCCTGTCCTGCGACAAGGCCTCCAGTCTTTTTCTGCTCAGACTATTGAGGAACTTCAGGGGATTATGATTAACCTCCCGAAAAAGCTGAGCATCTATTCTGTAGAACAGCTCAACCGCCTCGTAATCCCAGACAGACCATACATTGCGAGCCAATTCATACAGATGCTGCAAATTGTCGGGGTACTTGGGATAAACGAAAATACTTTTGGAAATCATACAGGCACTGCCTTATCCGATTTTTCTTCAAGCTATAATCTGTCTATTGTAAACTATTTAGCTGAGGCTGTAAAATAGGGATAATCCTTAATTTTGCAGGTTAAACTCCCTTACCCATTTTGCCAGGAAGCCCCACTCGTACATAAATCAAGAAGACATCGCCTTCAGGAAACCCCCAAAATGGTGCCGGGATGCACTCTTTGGGTATAATTTTATTGATTTAATCCCCTATAATTGTTAATTTTAAGTGAAATCGACTTATCGACTTATGGAGCAACCATCCGGGAACGTATTATCAAGCAAATGAAAATGAGCAGAAATCAAAGATGAGCTGCTCTTTCTCCCAAGAGGGCCTTCTTAACATGAGATTTTCATTATCGCAGCGTTTATGAGTTCTTCCTAAGTGATACGGGGAGGCAAAAATATGAGACGAACCAGCATTGACATTGTCGGCGATGTTCTGTGGGGTGCGGATTTCCGCCGGTTCTATCAGACAAAAGAGGAAAAAAGCGGATAAAAGATGGTCCCTGAAAAGAAAAGAAAAATAGCCAAGATATTATCGGCGGTCGTGGGTATTGCCGGGATTTTGGTAATAATCGGCTGGATATTTGATATCGACATCTTGAAAAGCATAACGCCTTCCTGGGTATCGATGAAATTCGACACCGCTATTGCTTTTGTCCTGAGCGGTATAACTGTCTATTTTATTGTCCTGGCAGTGGAAGGTGAATTTGACAAGGCACAGGTGGTTCTTTCTATAACCAGTTTGATAATAGTTCTCCTTATGGGGATATTGTTTTTCTCTGCGATTCTGGGGATACAAACTGGGGCAGAAGATTTATTTGTCAAGGAAAAGGTGGTTGCGCCAATGAGCGCAGCCCCCGGTCGGCCATCGATACCTACGATGATTAATTTTATTCTAATAGCCGTTGCAGGCGGTTTCACGATGTTTGATTCAGTGAAACTGCGGTTACAATTAAGAATTGTCGGCCTGATAGTCGGGGCAATAGGGGCATTGGCTGTAGCCGGCTACATTATTGACGCCCCGCTTATGTATTACTACATTGAGGGAATAAACTCGGCTATGGCCTGCCATACGGCCGTTTTGTTCATGCTGTTAGGAATTGGCTTGCTATGTCTATAAGATATAAACTAATCATTATGTTTCTTGCGATTGCGTTAGTACCGACACTTTTTGTCGGCGCCATAACTTTTAAAAATTATAAAAATTCCATTGAGGCCAATCACTTTTCTCAGTTGCGGAACCTTGCCGCTTTTAAGGCCGAGAGAATAGAGACGTATTTTGCCGGATTAAAGGCCGATATAGAGATAGCACAGGGCTTTTACAACATTAAGAAAAACCTTCCCGTGCTGACTCGGCTTGCTCATGACCCGAATAATCCGGAATTCCTTGCTGCCCAAAAAACGCTCGATGAGCAATTACAACAGATGCAATCCGTTACAGACATGTCAGATATTATGCTGGTTAATCCCGAAGGCAGGGTCGTTTACGCAAACAGACCCGGACATTACTCCAAAGATATGTCTAAAGGTTATGACGCTGAACAGAAGGCCTTTAGCGAGGGGAAAGACAGGATTTGCCTTTCGGATGTGTATTTCGACAAAGAGGAAGACAACAGACTCGAAATACTGCTTACCGCACCGGCCTCTGATTTCAACGGCGCTTTTATCGGGGTCATCGCTTTTGAAGTGGATATGACGCCCGTTCATAAACTGATTCAGGATGCAACCGGGCTGGGTAAGACCGGCGAGGTGCTGGTTGGGAAGAAGAGCGGTAACGAAATAGTATATTTAAATCCGCTGAGGCATGAGCCAAACACGGTTATGAAGAGGATAAATATAGGAGAGGAGGCCGGCGGTCCTATTCAGGAGGCGGTGCAAGGCAGAAGCGGAGCGGGACAATTAATCGATTACCAGGGCAAGAAAGTCATAGCAGCGTGGCGGTATATTCCTTCTTTAGACTGGGGAATGGTGGCTAAAATCGATGTCAAGGAGGCATTTGCCGACGTAACAAATTTAAGACATTTGATAATTATAATCCTTGTTATTATTATTGCCCTGAGCAGCGTAATGGCGTTTTCGATAGCACAATCCATTTCTGAGCCGATAAAACGGCTCTCCAAAGGCGCAGAGATAATTGGAGGCGGAAATTTAGACTATAAAATCGGGACTAATTTAAAGGATGAAATAGGTCAGCTTTCGAGGTCATTTGACAAAATGACCCATGATTTAAAGACGACCACCGCTTCGCGAGATGAGTTGAGTATAGAGGTCCGCGAGCGAAAGCAGGCAGAGGCGGCACTGCGTGAGAGCGAGATTAAATACCGCACAGTGGCCGACAACACGTACGACTGGGAGTTCTGGCTGGACCCCGAGGGCCGGTTTATTTACTGTTCGCCTTCCTGCAAACGGATAACCGGCCATAAGCCTGAAGAGTTTTTGGCCAACCCCAGTTTGCGCATTAGTCTTGTTCATCCCGACGACCGCCCGCAACTTGAAAAACATTTACGCGAGGTTGAACATAAACAGGAGGGGTTTGCCGAAGCGGAATGGCGATACATTCGTCCCGATGGGACCTGTTGCTGGGTCGCACATATCTGCCAGCCTGTGTACGACAAGTCCGGCCAGTTCCTTGGCATCCGCGGCAGCAACCATGACATCACCGAGCGCAAGGAGGCCGAGGAGGTGCTGCGCAAGAGCAGGGAAGATTTAAACCGCGCACAGGCCGTGGCACATACCGGAAGCTGGAGATTGGACATTCAGCGCGATGAACTTA
Organism: Sedimentisphaerales bacterium; assembly: GCA_049284355.1. GTDB lineage: Bacteria > Planctomycetota > Phycisphaerae > Sedimentisphaerales > Anaerobacaceae > CAIYOL01. The sequence goes on along the minus strand of JBAPXT010000317.1, from coordinate 12,726 downwards.
CCTGGTCTGAAGAGGCATATCACATATTCGGCATTCCAACGGGAACGCCTATGACATACGAGTCATTTCTTGCCTGCGTTCATCATGAAGACCGCAAGTATGTTAACCAAAAGTGGCGGGAAGCTTTACGCGGCAAGGGTTACGATATCGAGCACAGAATTGTTGTTGACGGCCAAACCAAGTGGGTCCGCGAAAAGGCCGAGTTGGAGTCCGACAAGGATGGCACGCTGTTGGGCGGTTTCGGCACGGCAACAGACATCACAGAGCAAAAGGAACTGGAGGACCAGGTTAAACAGAGGACGGAGGAGCTGGCGCGGTCGAACAGAGACCTTGAGCAGTTTGCATACGTGGCCAGTCACGACCTACAGGAGCCGCTGCGGGCTGTCGCCGGTTTTGTGGGGCTGCTGCGGATGCAGCTTCGGGACTCGCTCGATGCGAAGAAGCTGGAATATATGAATTTTGCCACAGACGGAGTAGCAAGGATGCAGTCGCTTATCAACGGACTTCTGGAATATTCGCGAGTCGGCACCCGCGACAAGAAGCCGGAGATGACCGATTCGAAAGCGGCCCTTGGCCGTGCGATTGCGCATTTAGGAGGAGGCGTAAGGGAATTCGGCGCGAAAATCACCTTTGACGATTTGCCGAAGGTCTGTGTTGATGCCGTGCAGCTTACGCAACTGTTTCAGAACCTTGTAGGCAACGCCCTCAAGTTCTGCAACAACGAAACTCCACAGGTGCATATCAGCGCCACCCGGGCAGACGGCGTCTGGCGGTTCGCTGTAACCGATAACGGAATCGGTATTGAGCCACAATACGCCGAACGTATTTTCCAAATTTTCCAGCGGCTACACAGCCGGGACAAATACCCCGGAACTGGCATTGGGCTGGCAATCTGCAAGAAAATTGTTGAGCGCCACGGCGGAAAAATCTGGGTCGAATCCAAACCGGGAAGCGGTTCGACGTTTTATTTTACTATCCCGGACAAAGGAGATATTTAACAATGAATATACCTGAAAACAAACCTATCGAGATATTGCTGGTGGAGGACAGCCCCAGCGATACCACCTTGACAATCGAAGCCCTCAAGGCGGGCAAGGTCTCAAACAGGCTCAACTACGTTGAAGACGGCGTCGAAGCGATGGCCTACTTAAAACGTCAGGGCAAATATAAAAACGCTACAAGGCCGGACCTGATTATACTTGACCTTAATTTGCCGCGAAAGGACGGCCGCGAAGTCCTGGCGGAGTTAAAGAACGACCCGGCGTTGAGAATAATTCCGATAATTGTCCTGACCACCTCACATTCCGACCAGGATATATTGCGGTCATACGAGCTTAACGCGAACTGTTATATTACCAAACCCGTTGATTTCGAGCATTTCATCGTGGTAGTAAAGTCCATTGAAAACTTCTGGCTCTCGATTGTCACGCTGCCCCCTAAAATATGAAAAAGGCGAAAAACACAGATTCAGGGAAGTTACTGCAAATCCTGCTTGTAGAAGACAGTGGCTCAGACGCCCTGTTGCTGCAGGAAAGCATTCTGTCAAGCGGAGTTGCGGACCTTTCTGTCAGCGTTGCGGGGTCTCTGCACGAGTCCATCGACCATCTTAAAAACAATCACATTGACGCGACACTGCTTGATTTGTCCCTTCCAGACAGCTCCGGTCTTAAGACTGTCAGGGGGGTAAAAAGTGCCTGTCCTGATATGCCGATTGTGGTGCTTACGGGTATCGATGACGAAAAAACAGGCATTGAAGCCGTGCGAATGGGCGCTCAGGATTACCTGGTGAAGGGTCAGGCCGACGGCCGGCTCATTGCCCGCGCCGTCCGCTACGCCATCGAGCGCAAACGGGCCGAGCAGGAAATACAGAAAGCCCGGGATGAGCTGGAAGTTCGGGTTAATGAGCGGACAGCGGAGCTTCGCCACAGTCAAGAGAAGCTCAGGTCTCTGGCCGCGGAATTAGAGCTGACGGGGGAACGGGAAAGGAGACAAATAGCAAGCGACCTGCATGATTCGATAGGGCAGATACTTTCTTTCGCCAGCAGAGAGCTGAAAACTCTGCAAAAGTCATCGCCAGAAGAACTAACCAAATCTCTGCAGCAGGTTTCCGACCAGTTAGACAAAGCCATCGAACAGGCCCGGACACTGAGCTTTGACCTGAGTCCGAGCATACTTTATGATTTGGGCTTTGAGGTGGCGGTCGAGGATTTAGTCGACAGATTCTCAAAAGAGAAAAAAATCCGGTGCAGCTTCAAGACCTGCCGAATGCCCAAACCTTTAGCCGATGACGTTAAAATTCTTTTATATCGCGCCGTCAGGGAGCTGCTTATTAACGCAGCAAAACATTCCCGTGCCAACATCGTGAAGGTCTCATTGCTCAGAACGAGCAGCGACATCTACGTTACGGTCGAGGATGACGGACGGGGATTTGATGCATCGGTTCTGAACGGAGGTCTGGAAAAAGTAAAAGGATTTGGTATATTTAATGTCCGGGAGCGTCTTGTCCATATAGGCGGTCATTTTAAGATAGAATCCGGCAGGGACAAGGGGACAAGAGTAACATTAATAGCACCGCTTAATCTTGAAGAAGAAAATAAGATAAAGGAGTAAATAATGAGTATCAGAATCATATTGGCCGACGACCACGCCATTTTACGCCACGGCTTAAGCAGGGCCTTCGAGCAGGAAAAGGACATTGATGTTGTCGGGCAGGCAAACGACGGCCACTCTACTATAGAGCTGGTCCGGGAACTGCAGCCGGATGTAGTTATAATGGACATAGGGATGCCTGACCTTAACGGCATTGAAGCCACGCGCAAAATCACAAAGGACCATCCGAATGTGAAAGTGATAGGGCTTTCAATGCATTCGAGCGACAAGTATATAAGAGAGATGTTCAGAGCCGGCGCATCAGGTTACCTGCTAAAGAACCGTCCATTTGAGGAGCTGGTTGAAGCAGTCAAAACGGTGGCTGCCGGCAGACCCTATGTCAGTCCGTCCGTAGGAGATATGATTATCAAAGAATACGCAGGCAAACCCAGCGAGGAAAAGTCGGCATTTTCCGTATTAAGCCAAAGAGAAAGAGAAGTCCTGCAGTTGCTGGCGGAAGGCAAGACAACCAAGCAAATCGGTCGGCACCTGCACATCAGCCCCAAGACAGTTGAAGCACATCGGCTGAGAATAATGGAGAAGTTAGACATCGACAACATAGCCCAATTAACCAAATACGCCGTTCAGGAGGGGCTTACAGAAGTGTAGCCGTAATCACCTCACCATAGCCCTTTATTGTTCGTTTTCTGCACTTTTTCCGCGTTTGCACATCTTATACTCTGCACGGTGGTCAACCTACCGTTAAGCAATTGCGAAGCAATTTTAAGGATATTGCCTATTTCCATCGGATACTTTGGTTCGTATAACTTTATTAGATAAATTGTTGTAAAGCGTATTCGAAAGTTATTTAAGTCTTCTGGTTAAGAGTATGTAAAATTGGTGAAGGAAAGGTAGGAACATTTGCAATGAGATATTTTGAAAAGGCAAATAAACATATCTGTCCTGAATGCGGTGGCCCAATGTCGGAGGTTGAAAGAGTTAACGAAGACGGTTTTACATTTATATGGTACAAATGTGTAAGGGTTAATTGCGCAGAGCAGTGGCTGGAGAAAAGAGCCGTGTCGCACTTTATTTCGGCGAACTTAGCCAAGGAACAGTTATACAAGTCTGCTTAATCGACTTGGCAATGGATTTTAACAGGGCTTAAACGCAACAGATATAGCGGTTAGGAAGCTTCTAAAGTTTGGAGATATAAATTATGAGCAGTACTCAGACACCGTGGTTTGTATTAAAGTCACCGGAGCTGGGCAAGCCTCTCCATGCGTTTTACGAGGCCTGTAAAAATAAAGGGGTGCTGGACAAAAAGACCAAAGAGCTGCTGATGCTGGCGCTGTGGTGCGTACTTCGCTGTCCGCACTGTACCGAGGAGCACATAAAGGGAGCCCTTGACGCCGGAGCAAGTAAAGAAGAGATAACTGAAGTTTTACTTATTGCCGCGGTTGAAGGGGCAGGCACTCAGCTTACGTGGAAGAAAGATATTTATATGAAATACCTTGCATAACGGAAGAACGGACAGGTTTGTCACGCAAAGATTATTTAAGGGAAGAAATTAAAAGGAGGCCTATTATGAAAGTTAAAGTAAATCCGGAACTGTGCAACGGAACCGGTATATGTGAGCAGATGTGCCCCGAGGTCTTCGAGATCAAAAGGGGAATGTCCATGGTAAAAGTCCAAGAGGTGCCGTCCTACGCCGAGCAAAGCCGCAAGGAGGCTGCGGAAGACTGCCCGACAGAGGCCATCTCGATAGAGGACTAATTCTTTGAATTGAGTTTCAAACACCAACTGCGGATTATGTAACACATTGATAAAAAACCGGTTGAACAGAAATTTTATGCCACCTTCAAAAAGAAAGTGGGATAAGCCATGAAAGTTAGAGATATTATGAGCAGCCCCGTTGAAACAATTGGCCCTGGAGCGATTTGCTTTCTCTTATGCTTATCTTCACTGTGACTTAGCAATTCACCCTCCTCCTGTAACTGCCCCAAAACAAGGTAGTATTTGGGGCAGTTATGTTTTTTAGAATGGGACAATAATGGCCACAAAACCCACGGATTACACGAATCGGCTTATCAATCAAACCAGTCCCTACCTTCTCCAACATGCTCATAATCCTGTTGACTGGTATCCCTGGTCCGAGGAGGCCTTTGAAAAAGCAAAGAAAGAAGATAAAGTTGTCTTTCTTTCGATAGGTTATTCAGCCTGTCACTGGTGCCATGTTATGGAAAAGGAGAGCTTTTCCGACAAGCGTATTGCAAAAATACTGAACGAATATTTTGTCAGCATCAAGGTAGACAGAGAAGAGCGTCCGGACATCGACGAGGTCTATATGAATGCGGTCCAGGCGATGACCGGCAGCGGAGGTTGGCCATTATCAGTGTTTCTGACGCCGGAGGGAAAGCCTTTTTATGGAGGGACATATTTTCCGCCAACAGATTTATACGGCCATCCCGGTTTTGACCGCGTCCTTCTGGCAATTGCTCAGGAATGGAAAAACAACCGGACGAAACTGGCTGACTCGGCAGGGGAAATAATCGAAACGATTGCGAGTTTAAGCAAACAGGATGAATCCGAAGCTCTTTCGTTGGAGGTGATAAAAAATGCTAATTCTTATCTGAAAGCCATTTTTGACGAAGTCAACGGCGGATTCGGCCCAGCACCGAAATTTCCCCAGCCGGGCAGTCTTTCAATGCTGCTTGGTTATTGGCATAGAACAGCAGACCAAAAATCTCTGGAGATGGTTGAGTTGACCCTTGCAGCAATGGCGAGAGGGGGAATGTATGACCAGTTAGGCGGAGGTTTTCATCGATATTCCGTTGACTCACAATGGCTTACCACGCACTTTGAGAAGATGCTTTACGACCAAGCATCGTTGAGCAGAGTTTATATACAGGCCTGGCAGGCGACAAGCAAAGAGGTTTATGCAAAAATCGCCAGAGAGATTTTCGATTATGTACTGCGCGATATGACCGATGCCGGAGGCGGATTTTACAGCGCCGAAGATGCAGACAGCGAAGGAAAAGAGGGGGCATTTTATGTATGGGAACAAGAAGGGATAAAAAAGATTTTGGCTCCGAAGAACGCTGAGATTTTCAATGAATACTACGGCGTCACCAAGGAGGGTAATTTTGAAGATGGGAAAAACATTTTGCACGTTGCAAATTCAGAAGAAACCCCCAGAAACATAGAAAGCATACTATCTGAAGCACATTTGGCGCTTCTGGAACATCGTTCGAAAAGGCCCCGACCCAACAGAGACGACAAAATTATTGCCGGCTGGAACGGACTGATGATTTCCTCGCTTGCCTATGGTGGAGCTGTGCTGGACGAGAACAAATACACCGATGCTGCCGAAAGGTGTGCCAATTTTATATTGGATGCTCTTATTTGCGACGGCCGCCTGATGCGGTATTATCGCAGCGGCAAAGTTGTCGGCCCGGGGTTTCTGGATGACTACGCCTTTATGGCTATGGGTTTGATTGATTTGTATCAAGCCACCTTTGATGCCAGATGGCTCGCTGAGGCAAAAAAATTAACCCAACAAACGATAGAACTGTTCGACGATGAAGACGGCGGTTTTTATACGACAGGCAAAGATGCGGAGCGCTTGTTTCTTCGCAGCAAATCGGCGTACGATAGCGGGGTTCCAAGCGGAAATTCCGCTGCGGCCCTGGTTCTGCTGAAACTCGGTCGATTGACAATGGAGCAACGTTTTACCGAGCGGGCAAAGCGGTTACTGGACGCTTACTCCGGGCAATTAGTCCAGTCGCCGATACCATTAAATGCTATGCTGGGTGCGCTCGATTTTTGGATAGGCCCTGTGCAGGAGATAGTCATTGCCGGCGATATTTGCCAAGAAGATACAAAAGAGATGCTGAAACTGGTTCGCAATACATTTTTACCAAATTCGGTCTTTTTATTCCATCAGACAGGTCCAGCAGGCAGTGATATAGAACAAATAGCTCCATATATACGGCAGCAGAGGGCAGTAAACAGCAAAGCAACTGCTTACATTTGCAATAACCATGTTTGCAAACAGCCAATAACCAGCATCGCGGACCTTAAATTGGAGCTTGGAAAGATTTCAAAGCAATAAGCAATTATCAGGTCTGATCAAGGAATTTGCCTATTTCTTGTCAGCCGATTATATCAGATAAATAAAGATAAAACTGTGCCCAATTTTTAATAATTTAGAAAGGCATCTGACCGGCTCATTGTTTCTGAAGGTATGGCTATTTGGCTGACACAGTCCGAGGCCGTTTGTGTTTTGAAGAAATAAATAAAGAATGCCTGCCCATCAACTAAAACTGAAGTGACACAATTATGGAAAGGAAGCTAAAAGAAATGGCAAAAGTTGAAGATACCGGGGAAAACTTCGAAATTTGTATGCAGAACAACTGCTCAACCTGTCCGAGCTATCCGAAGAAATCACAGGAAAGACTGTATTGCATCAGAGGTCAGAGTAAACATGCGGTAGAAAAAAAAGGATGCAACTGTCCTGAGTGCCCTATCTGGATTAACAACGGGCTATCGGGCATGTATTACTGTGCCAAACCGGCTCAGGGCTGAATTTTGTTCGTTGTTTGGTCTTTTTTGATGTTGAGCTGGCGTTTGATTTTATCGTGAACACTTTCGACCCTCGTCAATAGCATGCTGTGCAGTTAATGAGGCGTGATTTTAAATGCCTGTAAAGACAAAATGCATATACGAGCCCAAGAGCAAAAATGATGGTTACCGGGTTCTGGTGATGCGGCTTTGGCCAAGAGGTATCTCAAAGGACAAAATCGATATCTGGGTAAAAGACCTCGGCACACCACCTGACTTGATTAAAAAGTGGAAAAGCGGTTCTATAAGCTGGGCGGAATTCTCTAAACAATATCGCAAGTTTGCAACCCAACATAAAGACAAGATAGACGAACTTGCCCTCAAAGCCAAAAAAGAAACCATTACCCTACTGTGCAGCTGTCGTGACGGCAAATATTGTCATAGAGCCTTGCTTGAGGAGCTTATAACTGGAAACTTTCCTATAAGGGGGTAATTATGAAAATGAATAGAAGGAATTTGCTCGCCGGTATCGGCAGTATGGGCACAGGAATAGTTCTAAGCGGCTGTTCCGGTGCAAACAGGCTAACACGAGCGCCGCGACTAGATGAAGAGGCGATGGGCGGCGAAGTTACGGCGACTGAAGATTTGATGCGTGAGCATGGAGTTTTGCGCCGGGCATTGTTCGTGTACAGTGAAGCAGCTACGAAGTTGCGAAGCAATCCATCGGACGTTGCGCCCGATGCACTTCAAAAAACCGCCAAGCTTTTTCGCGTATTCGGAGAAGACTATCACGAGAAGAAACTGGAAGAGACGTACATCTTCCCAGCGGTCAAAAAAGCAGGCAGCCAGACAGTTGGCTTACCCGATATCCTAATCGCGCAACACCAGCGAGGCCAGGAGATAACCGATTACATTCTCACGGTGACAAAAGAAGCGAAATTAGCTGTCGGCAACGCCGAGCCGCTGGCAAGAGCAATGGAATCCCTTGTGCGTATGTACCGGCCGCACGCGGCAAGAGAGGATACAATTGTTTTCCCCGCATGGAAACAGACCCTGACAGCACAACAGCTTGACGAAATGAGCGAAAAGTTTGAGGAAATCGAGCATCAGCAATTCGGCGAGGATGGATTTTAAAGCACTGTGCGGCAAATCAGCGACATAGAGAGTGAACTTGGTCTGGCTGATTTGGCGCAATTTACTGCTCCGCCGATAGCTATATAAGATATCGCTATCATGCAGAAACTGACCGAAGTAGCCGCATTGTTTCTTAAGCTGGGCACTATAGCCTTCGGCGGACCCGCTGCGCATATCAGCATCATGCACGATGAAACAGTGAAAAAACGCAAATGGCTCAATAATCAGGAATTCCTCGATTTAGTCGGAGCTGCGAATCTTATTCCAGGCCCAACCTCCACAGAGATGGCGATCTATATCGGCTTTCTGCGGGCCGGATGGCTTGGGCTGATTGTCGGCGGGCTGTGTTTCATAGTGCCTGCCATGCTTATCGTGCTTTTGCTGGCATGGTTATATGTAAGGTATGGCGCCATACCTCAGGCCCAATGGCTGCTGTATGGGGTAAAGCCGGTAGTGATCGCAATCATCGCGCAGGCGCTTTTGAACTTATGCCGAAAGGCTGTTAAAGGCATGCTTACCGTAGCCGCCGCCCTGATCGTTCTTGTCTTCTACTTTATGGGTGCCAACGAAATCGCTCTGCTCTTTGGCGGCGGTCTAGCAGTAATGCTAATCATGAATATTCACAGGTTGCGAAAGCAGGCTTTGGGAATATTTCTTATCCCGCTCGGCGGAGTCGGTGTATTGGCGCAGGCTTCTGCTCCTTTTACTTTGCCGCTGCTGTTTCTCATTTTTCTTAAGATCGGTGCCGTGTTATATGGAAGTGGGTACGTTCTGCTTGCTTTCCTCCATGCCGATTTTGTTGTGCGTTATGGCTGGCTGACCGACCAGCAATTAGTTGATGCCGTCGCTATCGGACAGATAACACCCGGTCCGTTATTTACAACGGCTACATTTATTGGCTTTATACTCGCCGGTTTACCGGGTGCGCTTCTGGCAACTCTCGCCATCTTTCTGCCTTCCTTTGTCCTTGTTGCAATTTCCTATCCGTTGATTCCCCGGATGCGCAGCTCTACATGGTTCAGCGGCTTGTTGGACGGTGCCAACGCAGCTTCACTCAGCTTGATGGCTGCTGTGAGCTGGCAATTAGGCCGGGCTTCGCTGACCGACCTCTTTACTGTTCTGATTGCTCTTGTCTGTTTTGTGCTGCTGGTACGGTTCAAAATCAATTCGACATGGCTGATAATGGGCGGGGCATTAGCAGGGTTGTTGAGTACAGCGTTTCGATGAAATCCACCCAGCTGCGCCATTTGACACCTGCGGCCGGTTTTCTTATCCTGCAAAGCGTCAGATGGTCAGCAAACACTCTCGGGGCAATAAAGGCCTCTGTATGGGGGGCTTGATATTCTTGAGAAGGATTAAACTGACTATAAAGTTTTCAAAGAACCTCAAGACACGGATATGGTCGCGGTATAATCCATAAAACAATATTTTATTGTCCACATTTGGCCTATCAGCTTCGCCCTCGGGATGGAAGTGTTGCGTCTGTCTCAGATAAGGAAACTGCCATCAGCACGGAAGCAAGCAAAAAGCGTACGGTTAGTTTCAAAAGCCATATTGACTTATCAGTAGGCAAGTATTACCTTTGACGGAAAACATACGGAGGTACAGGGCTTTTTGCCATTATATTTCAGCTATTTGAGTTTGGTATGTAATTATGCGCTGGCCGAGCGGTTAGCGATTAAGGGATTGAACGTTATTGTGCGTCAGGGACGTTTAAAATCAACACTATGTGTTACGGGAGAAAAATTATGAACATGTCGGACAAGAAAATCATAATATTAACAGCTTTTTTTGTTTTCAGTGTTGTCTTTGCAGCAGGAGCTTTCGCTGAGGATATTGTTATCAACCAGAATACCACCTGGGCAGCGGGGACATACGATTACAACAGCGTCCAGGTAACTAACGGAGCAACCCTTATCTTCAACGGAGCAGTTATTCTAAACGCTCAAAACCTTACTCTCGCTTCAGGTTCTTTCATTTCTGCCAATGGTACCGGCTATCCAGCCCAAGGAGGTCCCGGGGCAGGCGGCTTAAACGGAGTACATGGTGCCGGGGGCGGTTACGGAGGCAAAGGTGGCCCATTGACTGGTACAGGCGGCGCCATCTATGGTTCAGCTAAAGCTCCTGCAGATTTGGGTAGTGGAGGCGGATATAATACAGGCGGAAAAGGCGGGGGTTCAATCAGGCTAAATATCAATAATCTGGTGGTTAATGGCAAGATTATCGCCAATGGAGCGGATGGGACGACAGACGCTTCCGGTAAAAAGGGCGGCGGCGGCAGCGGGGGCAGTATCTATATAACCGCTGGGCAGTTCAGCGGTTCGGGTTTAATCATCGCTAACGGCGGATATGGAATGTATGGTGGCGGAGGCGGAGGGAGAATCGCCATTTACTATTCGACCTCGACCTTTCAAGGGACAGTAGAATCCAAAAAAGGAACAAGTCTAACGGCAGCTAATTACGGGCAGGATGGGACAATTTGCTTCATTGATACATTAAACAACGTCTTCCGCCCAGGCCCACTCTTCAGATTCGAGGCATCCGACAGTCCATTCGATTTCAATGGAATTACCTTAGATAATAACTCAACAGTAACTACCAACGGCAATATAAGTTTGAGCGCCGACAATTTGATAATAGGAAACAGTTCCAGTTTAATTTTAAGTGGTGATGCCACTATTGCTACAGTAGGTAATCTAAACATAACCGGCGGCTCCGACCTAACTTTGAGCGGCAATTGCAGACTCGTTGTGACCGACACGGTCAACATCGCGAACTCTTCTATAACAACTGCAGGGCCTCAGAGTCTTGTCCTTTCATCTCCAAACATAACGATAACGGGGCAATCTACTCTCATCTGGGGACCGGGGCTTTACTCTTATGATAATGTTTCCGTAACAGGCAATTCCAACCTGGTCTTCAACGGTGCGGTCACCCTCGAAGCCCCAAGTGTTACGATTGACCAAGGCAGCTCCATCTCTGCCAAGGGTACCGGCTATCCCGCCCAGGGAGGTCCAGGTGCAGGCGGCTTAACGGGAGTGCATGGTGCTGGCGGCGGTTACGGAGGCAAAGGCGGTTCACACAATAATACAGGTGGTCCCACCTACGGTTCGGCTATAGCCCCTGTCGATTTGGGCAGTGGGGGCGGATATAGTACAGGCGGAAAAGGCGGAGGTGCAATTCGGCTAATTGTCGGCAATCTGTTGGTTAATGGCAACATTAATGCCAATGGAGCAGATGGGGGAACAGCCCCTTCCGGTAATAAGGGCGGCGGAGGCAGCGGCGGCAGTGTCTACATAACCGCCGGGCAACTTAGCGGTTCCGGCTTGATTAGCGCTAATGGCGGATATGGACCTTATGGCGGCGGAGGCGGAGGAAGAATCGCCATCTATTATTCGACCTCTACTTTCCAAAGGACAACAGCATCTAAAGGAGGAACAGGTCTCATGGCAACCGATACCGGGGAGGATGGGACAGTTTGCTTCGTTGATACCTTAAACAATGTATTTTACTCAGGCCCTTCCTTCAGATTCGTGGAACACGACAGTCCCTTATCTTACAATAAGGTTATCCTGAACAACTCAAAGGCGTCCGTAGAAGGGTCTGTTACCTTGACAGCTAATGAACTGGCTGTTGACAACAACTCTACGCTTACTATAAGTGGTGAACCGACCGCAGTAACAGTAGTTGACCTGACCGCCAGTGGCAATTCCGGAGTGGTCATTACAGGCAACAGTAAACTTACTGTCACCGGCACAATCAACGTCGAGAATTCTTCCATAGCCACTGCGGGACCGCAAAACCTCACACTACCTTCTGAGGATATAACTCTGACGAAGGGTTCTACCCTTATCTGGGGGCCGGGGATTTACGCCTATGAAGATATTTTGATAACCGATAATTCAAATCTGACTTTCAATGGTGCGGTCACCCTTAATGCGGACAATATTACTGTTGACCCATGCTGCTCCATCTCTGCAAATGGTACCGGCTATCCCGCCCAGGGAGGTCCCGGGGCAGGCGGCTTAAACGGAGTCCATGGTGCCGGCGGCGGCTATGGAGGCAAAGGCGGCCCGCATAATGGTACAGGCGGTTCCACCTACGGTTCAGCTATAGCTCCCGTAGATTTGGGTAGTGGAGGCGGATATAGCACAGGCGGAAAAGGCGGAGGAGCAATCCGGCTGAATGTCTATAATCTAATAGTTAATGGCAAGATTAACGCTAATGGAGCAGATGGTGGGATAGCGCCTTCAGGTAATAAGGGTGGCGGAGGCAGCGGAGGCAGTGTCTATATAACCGCCGAGCAGCTTAGCGGTTCAGGTTTGATTAGCGCTAATGGCGGATATGGAAGTTATGGCGGCGGAGGCGGAGGAAGAATCACCATCTATTATTCGACCTCGACCTTTCAAGGGACAATAGGATTCAAAGGTGGAACAAGCC
>JBAPXT010000316.1:0-14210 GCA_049284355.1 Sedimentisphaerales bacterium | reverse complement strand
TGTCTGACGTCAGCGAAAGTGGCACAGTTTGAGATCTTAGGTTAAGAGAGATTCAAGAGGTTTCCAGGGGGGAAGGAAACCTCTTGAAATCGGCGGTTTCGGCCCCATAATTGGGCATCTTAGCCTGGAAAGGAGCCGAAAATGGCAAAGTCAAAAGACGTGGTAGCACAAATCAGGAAGGCGACTCGCAGAAAATTCTCCGCGGATGAAAAAATCCGCATCGTTCTGGAAGGATTAAGAGGTGAGCAGTCCATTTCTGAAATTTGCCGAAGAGAAGGCATAGCCGCCAGTATTTATTACAAATGGTCCAAGGCATTTCTGGAAGCTGGTAAAAATGGTCTTACTCGTGATACTCTCCGTGATGCCAGCAGTGATGAAGTCAAACGACTCAAAGATGAAAACAACGATCTCAAGAAAGCACTGGCTGAATCTATGCTGGATGTAATCAAATATAAAAAAAGTCTTGGCATGTAGCCGTCCGAGGTTTAAGCGTATGAGCAGAAATGAAAAGATGAAGTTCATCAGGCTGATTGAAGGCTCTGAGCTTGGTATTTCAGGTGCTTTGGCCAGATATGACATACCACGCTCGACCTATTACCGCTGGAAATGGAAATTAAGAACGATGGGTATTAATGGTTTGCAGGACAACAAACCTATGCAGCTTAAGGTTTGGAACAGCCTTCTGCCTGAACAGGTTGATAAAATACTTGAGTATGCCACGCTCTACCCTGAATACTCAAGCAGGGAAATAAGCCTGTATATCACAGATAACGAGGATTTCAGCGTTTCCGAATCGACGGTGTATCGAGTGCTCAAAAGACATAATCTGATACCTGAACCGAAGATAAAAACCTTTCCCGCATCTGAAGAATTTCATACCAAGACAGCCATGGTAAACGAACTCTGGCAGACAGATGCAACTTATTTGAAGGTCGATCGCTGGGGCTGGTATTATCTGATTACAGTGTTGGATGATTACAGCCGCAGGATACTGTCGTGGAAGCTGCAGATGAATATGGATGCAGGTTCATTCAGCGATGTAGTTGAGCTGGCCTGTGAAAATACCGGCATCGAAAATGTCCTGGTTGAGAACAGGGTTAAACTTCTAAGCGACAACGGTTCGGCGCTGGTGTCGAAGGAGTTTGGAGATTACCTCGAGGCCAAAGGTATCGGGCATATCTGTGCATCGCCATACCATCCGCAGACCAACGGCAAGATAGAAAGATACCATCGTTCAATGAAGGAACGTATCTTTTTGAATGTATGGCAAAACCCCGCAGAATTAGAAAAAGAAATTGCCAGGTTTGTGCGTTGGTATAACAGCAGGCGGTATCATGAAGCCATAGGTAATGTAACGCCTGATGATGTTTACTATGGACGTCGAGAGCGGATATTAAAAAAACGGACTGAATTGAAAACAAAAACAGTTCTTGAAAGAAAAAAATGTAACGATAGAATCACAGTAACAGGAGCTGAAACTGTCTCTTAATTCAAAGGCAAATTTGTCTCATTTTTGCTGAAGACGTACAAGCAAGCGGCGCATCCTACAGGGCAGGAATTTGAGAGAAGTCACTGGGGGTATTGCAAACAAGTTTCAGTAGTAATACTTGAATTCGAGGTCCACATCCCAGATATCAGGCATGCTTTTCTTTTTGGTCAGCTTGACCTGGATACATTGCAAATTCCCCCAGCGAAGCTGAATCGCCGAGAGAAATTCAGCAAATTTTGTTATGTCAACATCCTTTAGACCCACTTTGGCATTTTGGCTTTTTTGTCCGCCGGAAGCAGTTATGATTATCCCCGAACTAAGCCTGTAATTGGTCGGCGGTATTCTACACAAGCCGGCTATTTTCTCAACGGCGCTGGCATAATCAAATTCTCCAGCGGCATTCTGCGAATCAGCAAACTTCAGCCGGTCAGGGTCAAGAGCTAAAATCTCTCCTATTATATTTTGGCCTTCGCCATATTGCACAGTCTCGGTTTGCCAGTTATGTCTCGCAGATGGCAGATATACACCCCAGATAAGTAAAGGCCATAGAGCAACTACGACAGGGACGAGTATGTAATACAAAGTCGGATTTTTGTAAATCTGGTTCATAGAAGCCTGTCCTTTCCGCCACAGACGGATAAAAACTATTTCTTCGGCTCAACCGTTACGCTGAAATTGTCACGGCCGCCTTTTGCCTCAAGATACTGCTGCAAAACTTCCAAGCCGCTATCCCTGATTGCATCGAACAATTTCAGCGTGTTTTCCCGGCTGGAGGTATCACCTGTAATACTAATTGTCTTGGTTGTAATGGAAATTGAGTCTATATTTAAATTCGTCTGTGCCGCACATTTGTTAAACGCATCAAGCACCAGAGTAAGCTTGGCCGATATAGCCTCTTCACCTGTAACACTTAACAGACCTTTCTTAACATTTTCGATGCGCCTCAATTCACTCGTGAGTTTTTTTACAGGGTCGGACCCTGCAGGCAGCTTTTTGCCTAACATAACAGCGGAGTACTGTTTTTCAAATTTTTCGCGCAGCCGGCTACGGTATTTGTTTTCCTGCCACAATTGCAGCTGAAAATACACGCCCACAGCGAGCATAAGAACTATCACAGCAGCGCTGGAGAATTTCATCGCTTTTTGCAATCGAACCTTTTTGCCCTGATAAGGCATAAAATCGTTGCGGAAATTTACGGTCTGGGCTTTTTCCAAATGATATAAAACCGCCCCATAAGCAATCGCAAAACCAACAGGGTCGGCGCAATCAGCCAAGGCCTCCGGGCCGGTTACGGCAGTCCCAATCAAATCCACCGAACTAACTTCGATGCCAAGCTTTTCGTTAAGCTGCTGATAGTTTACAGAGCCGGCAGAGTCGAAAACCTTAATACAATTTAACGGTCCATCAGTTCCAACTAAAGCGGTGGTTACAGGCACTTCTCTGGCGAGCAGCTCGTTTCTCCCTTGCGCCGGCCTGACCAGAAATGTTCGCATAGCCCGTGTCTCTCGTGATTCTGCAAAGGCAATAAAATAACCACTCGAATTAGAAAGTACACAGAACAGAGGACGTGAATCCTGCGGCAAAGATACATTTTGCAAAATAAATCTTGATAGGCAATTAACATCGGGTTCAATGGTTACAGGGTCGATATTATTACTTTGCAAAGAAATAAGGATATCAGATAACTGCTTTTTCTGCGCGGTGAAGACGGTCAGCGACGAGCCAGTCTGGTCGCTTGAAGTCACTTTGAAAGCTATCGCAAGGTCAGTTATGTCCATAGCGAGAGCTTCCTCAGCATCAAACCTGACGGTCGCAGCAATTTGCCTGGGGTCATTAAATTTACTGCGGACGTTATGCTGCATAAACATCGAACAATCCAAAGCTACCGCGACCTCAGAAAATTTCAATCCCCTCTTGGCACAACCCTCCGTGATAAGACGCACCAACTCCTGCAGCTTCTGCTCCTCTGCTGCTTCAACAGTAACGCTGAAGCAGCCCAGGACGTTTCTACTCTTCCCTTCCAAGCCGAGACAGACCACTGTCGCAGCGCCTTTGCTTAGATAAACTCCCAAATGATTCGAACCTTCCACTTCGAGCAACCTCCTTAAAACCGGTCTCTCAGCCGGAGATTACGGCAATTCTTTCCACATTTTTGCCGTCTTTAGTTATTGCTATAACAGTTGATGCTTCTGCCACTCCACTGACCGCAGTTATCCTAACAGTGAAAAACGCACTGGCCGTTGTAATATATTTCTCACATTTCCCTATCGAAACAGAATATCTAAATAGCGATTTTTTCAAATCCTCTATATCCGTAAAAGGCTTTATTCGCCTTCGCTGTATAATCGCTTCAGCAATTTTATCAGCATCGCCGCCAAAAGTAAAAGCTGCTTCCAATACCTGTCGAGGGGCGGTATTTATATTAACCTTACTTGAGCCCCACAGGCCCATATACTTCAGAGCTGATTCTTTTCTGCTTTCGCTGACTATTGTCGGCATAGCAAGGACCTCGGCATTAATTAACGAACTGTGAAAAAGTTTCGCAAAATCAGCGGGGTGAACTGAGGCAGGTATAGTTTTTTCCTTGGCCGGCTGCCCCTGGGGAGCCCTTCTAACTCCCCTCTGACGTCTGGCTGTTGCTCTGGCTTTCGGTTGTTCACTTACCGTTATCGGTTTTAAGTCAATTTTGAACGTTTTTATTGCACTTATTTCCTTTAGGTCTTGTTTTAGTAAATCAACTTCCGTGCTATTGACATCCATCCAGTCGCAGAAAGTTTGGAGCCCCGCCGAAGCTTCACGCTGACCTTCTTCATTAGCATCCAGCAACATCCAACTGAGTGGGTATTTTGCATCTTCGTCTTCAATTTCAATCCTAACTGTAGCAGAACCAAGCTTGAACTCGACCGGCTCGATTACAAACGGCCAGGGTGGGCCATACGGGCCACGTACCACCAGAGAATTAGGGTCATTAAAGTCGATAACGCCGCCGGCACTATTAGCTTTACCCGCTTTGTTAACGTCATTGATGCCGTTATTGTCCCTGGTACCGTTGATGTCATTAACGTCACGCATAACACCGGGGTTCCCGGTTTTGCTGTAAATCTTCCTTTCAGCAGCCCACTTGACCAAAAGTTCCTTGTATTTGACCTCGCTAAGGGCAAATAAATCCGAAAAATCCGGCTCATTCGGACGGGAAACCAATTGAGGGTTATTAATGTCCTGCAATGTGGCAAATGCATACCGCGCCGCTGAGTCACAGCCGTAGCGGGCAGCCTGATAATCTATGATATACTGCTCGCGGTGACGCTGGGCGGCAAGACGACTGCTCAAGGTATAACCCAACGCCGAAAGCATAACCAATAGCACCAATGTCACCAAAAGCACAATACCTGGGCGGTTTCGACACTCACTTCGGGCGGTTAGGTTCTTGTCCCTTGTTAGGTTCTTGTCCCTTATCACTTTGTTTTTCTTCATCTTCTTTTTTTACTAATATGAATTTGATTGTTCTGGTTCTGTCAATAGCTATGTTTCGCTTAACTTTTTCATTTTCCGGCACATCCAAAATGCCGGCTACGGTCTTAAAAGGTTCAGCAAAAGAAATAGTTACCACAACACCAGGAGGCAATAAATCGCCTGTCCATTTATCCTGAAAGTCTTCGCCCTTGGGAACCTGTATTTTAAAAAAAGTAACGCCGGTGCAAATCGGCACAAAAAGCTCCCTCTCCCAATCTTCTTTCTGCTCGTCAAGCAATTTATCTTCCGACGCAATGCCGCTGTGACTGCGATATAAAACAAGGCTATTGGTATCATTATTATAGTTGCTCTGCCAAATGATTTTTTCAAAGGCCCGCTCTTCATTCTTGCTGTCATAAATAGTCCTTAGAATTGTCAACTGGGCGGTCGAGAAACCATTTTCAAGTTTATTGTCAATAGTAATTTTCGTATCGGCACCTGGCGCAACTGTCCTGTCGAGGTCTTCAGCGATGCGCTGCATAACTTCAGAAGGCAGTCTGGAGCTATCAAGCTTGCGTGTAATTGCAGCAGCACTGCTTTCTGCCCGGTTATAAATACCCAGCACCGCGATCAAAACCATCGCTCCTATCGTCAGGGCCACAATTACCTCAGCCAGCGAAAAAGCACTGTGGTGCTTGCACATCTTGTAAGAAATAATCTTCATACTAATTAAATCGCATTCATTATTGCCTGCACTCTTTCAGATACTTAATCAACTCCTCAAAGGTCGGTCTGCCAGAGGTGCCGGCATCCAGATGGCACTTAACACTTTCACAAAAAGGTAAAGTATCACAATCCTCCCTCGCTTTGGGCGCCGGTCTGTTCGGCTCAGATTTTGGCCTGTTTGGCTCGGACGGCGCGTTTGGCTCGTTAGGTTCAGAAGGCGCGTTTGGCTCCGACAGACGTTCTTGTTCCTGCTTAATCATTTCAATCACTTGCTCTTTCGTCAAACCGGTTAACCAGTGTGTTAGTTCAATCTTTTGCGCATCACCTGCAGTGTCGGTATATTCAGCCGAGCAAATCGCCATCACCCACATCCGCTCCGTCACCGGCTCGTAAAACGTCTCAACAGTAGTCTGCCATTGAATCTCCGGATACTTATCGCTGCTGCCATACTCAACCATCTCCTGAACCGACTCCATAGACAGAAGAGTTTCTATATTATTGCGCGCGACCTCAAAGGCCTGCATACGCAGTGCTGAATCTGCAGCGCCGGCCATGCAGCGGTTTATAACAATCAATACACTCGAGCTGACAAGCGCAAGTATAATCAAAGCAGTTACAGCTTCCACCAAGCTAAAAGCCGGGGCAAACAACAAAATTTGTTTAGAACGGCACTTCATCCTGGCTCTTCGGCATTAAAAGTTCGACATCTCCTTCCCGTAATGTGACAACCCTGCTCAGTCGGTTAACTACTACCGAATATGGTTGTTCGTCCTCATCGAGCAGAACTATTTTTCCGCCGGCCTGCCAACCTGCGTGACCTGCCCGGAAAAATGCCTTTTGATGCTCTTCGTCAGTATTGACCATGTCGTCGAACAAAACATAAACCACTCGGCAATTATTGCTAAAATCATTTTTGACAATAATCTCTTCTTCCAGAACATCCGATGGCAAATGGGGCGAAGTAATCTGACGAAGTGTATAGCTCTGCTCTGCAATATCAATAATAACTTCATATCTTCTATCACTCTCAGCGGCGGCGCTGGCCGCCATCTGCATTGTCGAGACAAAGTCGTTGGCCTGCGCCTTAAATGTGCTCCTTCTAAGTAATCCCGAAAAATTCGTCACAGCTAAAAGCACAAACAGAGAAATTATCAAAACCACCACTACCAACTCAGTAAACGTAAAGCCGCTGATGCGTGAATGAGCAGGTGTGCGGATGGGTATTGCGAATCTGCGTATTTTCGCATCATATGCGCATTTGCGCATATATGCATTAGTATGCATCAGTGCTGTACAAGTCGGCATCGTTGCCCTCACCACCTTCTTTGCCATCAGCACCAAGACTCTTGATTACAAACGCCTTTCCGGTTTCCGGCGAAAGCTCATAAACAAAATCATTTCCCCAGCCGTCTTTGGGTATTTCTGTAGTTTCCAGATAACCACCCGGCTCATACCTTGTAACGTCGCTCGGCTGCTCGACAAGTGCCTTAAGCCCTTCCTCTTCGGTTGGAAGCCGGCCTGTGTCCATCTTGAATTGATTAACCGCGTTATGAAGAATCTTCAAATTGGCCTTGGTGGTTGTAACACGAGCCTCGTCTATCTTTGTTGCCACTTTTGTAACTACCAGCGTGGCAAGTAAACCAATGATAATCAGCATAGCCATCAATTCAATCATCGTAAAACCACATCTATTTTTTCTTCTTCTTTTTTCCATCTTTCTATAAAACTCCTAAAATAGTTTCCTAAACCCTGTTAAAGCAATCCCGCCAAGCGGAACACCCCATATATATACGATGGGGACTCCTAACGGGGTCAAAACTTACCCGATGAAACCTCCAAAATCGGCAATATCGTTGCATAAGCTATCAAACCTATTATTGCAGCCATAACAATTATAATAAGCGGCTCGACCGCAGCACTCAACCTTTCAATAACTATATCTGTCGAAGATTCCAGATTTTCGCTGATATCCTTAAGCATCTTTTCCAGCTCGCCGCTTTTCTCTCCAACAGCCACCATATGAGCAATCGCAGGGTCGATGACACCGCTGTCTCTCAGCGGTGTAGCAATATCAGTACCGGCAAGAATCCTCTCACGTGCCTGCTGAACAGCGCTTCTCATAAGACTGTTGCCGGTAACCTCCGCCACAACTCGAAGAGACTCAGCCATAGCAAGTCCGGAACCAAGAAGCGTCGAAAGTGTCGAGGCAAAACGTGAAACAACACGTTGTTTTATAAGAGGCCCGAACAATGG
This sequence comes from Sedimentisphaerales bacterium, assembly GCA_049284355.1. Lineage (GTDB taxonomy): Bacteria > Planctomycetota > Phycisphaerae > Sedimentisphaerales > Anaerobacaceae > CAIYOL01. The sequence goes on along the minus strand of JBAPXT010000316.1, from coordinate 6,289 downwards.
CAGGGACAGGATAAACCTGTCACGCAAATACGCACCTCGCTGCGTTTTCAGAAAACGTCTCAGACCCAAGACAATTCCAAAAATTACTGCAATCACAACAAGCAGCCACCAGCTTGTCAGTACATAGCTTACGCCCATCAACCCCCTGGTAATCAATGGCAGTTTCTGCCCCGTCCTTGCAATCTGCTCAGCTATCTTCGGAATAACAAACGTTGTCAAAACAATAATCGCCGTGATACAAAATAAAATCAGAACCATCGGATATATCATCGCTGTCATTACCTTCGATTCGACCCGCTTACGCTTCTCCATAAACTTTGAAATTGTCGAAAGACTCTGGCCCAAAGAGCCGGTCACCTCGCCAACACGTACCATACTCACATATATAACATCAAAATAATCACTGTAATCGCTCAAGGCATCGGCAAAAGATTCACCCGTGATAACCCGGTCGCGAATGTCGGTAATGGTATTCTTAAATCGCACATCGGATGTCTGCAAAGTAAGAACCGAAAGCGATTCGGTCAGCTTAATTCCTGAATTAAGCAGCGTGGCCATCTGCTTTGTAAAATCAATTATCTGGCCTTTGCCGACCCTGGCGAAAAACGAAAATATCGCGGCCTTTCTATTAGAATCGGCACCTACCTCTGCGATTGAAGTAGGATGAACACTTCGGACCCTTAGCTGCTTTCGCGCAGCATACGGGCTCTCGGCGGTGATTGCACCTTTGACCTTTTTGCCGTTTGCCGCCATCGCCGTATAGTTATATCTCGGCATAAACTTCTGCCCCTTATATTACATCTGCCTGTGTCACCCTTAATACTTCGGCAATAGTTGTTATCCCGGCAAGTACCTTTCGAGCGCCATCCATTCGAAGCGTTTGCAGGCCTGCGTTAAGGGCGACTTTTTTTATAGTACCGGCAGGTTCCCTTTTGTATATCATTTCCTGAATTTCCTCGTTAATCAGCATCAGCTCATAAACACCCGTTCGGCCACGATAACCTGTCTGAAAACACTTATCACATCCTCTTCCGACAAAGAACTTTTCGCCTTTTTGCTTCAAGCTGGACGCTTCGATATCACCAAGCCCAAGCCCCCTTAACTCATGAGGTGTCGGCTCATTCGGCTCTTTACAATCCGGGCACACTTTGCGCACTAATCGCTGCGCCATTATGGCAATCAACGATGAGCTTGCCAAATAAGGCTCAACGCCCAAATCCAAAAGTCGGCTCACAGCACCTGCGGAGTCGTTCGTGTGCAGCGTGCTGAAAACCAGATGGCCCGTCAGCGAAGATTGTATCGCCATTCGCGCCGTCTCAACATCTCGAACTTCACCAACCATTATAACATCAGGGTCCTGACGAAGCACGTGCCGAAGCGCTGTAACAAAGGTCATCCCTTTTTTACTGGCAACCTGAATTTGGCTGATTCCTTCCAGTTGATATTCGATGGGGTCTTCTATGGTTATAACATTTTTCTCAGCCGAATTAATCCTGTTAAGGCAGGCGTAAAGAGTCGTGCTTTTTCCGCTGCCCGTAGGCCCTGTCACGAAGATAACCCCGTGTGAACGGTTCAGCATAGAATCGAACCTCTTCAAATCCTCTCCCCACAGCCCCAGTTCATCTAATTTGAAAAGGCCCGTGCTCTTGTCCAGCAGTCGTAGCACACTGCGTTCGCCGAAGCTGGTCGGCACCGTGCTGATACGCAAATCGATTTCACGCTCACCCAGCCGAACACTGCAACGGCCATCCTGTGGAAGCCGACGTTCTGCAATATCCATTCCGGCCATCACCTTGATACGAGAGATAATCAGCGGTAAAACATTCCTGTTCAAACTCAGAACATCATATAAAATACCATCTATGCGGTAGCGAATTTGAATCTTTGCTTCGTAAGGGTGCACATGAATATCACTGGCCCGCAATTGCAGTGCACGAAAAAGAATGTCATTAACCAATCTGATAACAGGCGGACGATTAACTACATCAAGAAGGTCATCGGAAGTGCCAACTTCATCAATGAGCTGGTCGATATTTTGCGAATCGAGCTCTTCCGCCACATCCTCAATGACCGTCGCCCTCTGCTCGTAGGCAACATCTATTACAGCTGTAATAGCAGCACGGGTGGAAATCGCCGGCCTGACGGCCAAACCGGTCATCTTCGAGACATTATCCAGAACATTGGAGTCTAATGGCTTGGACAAAACCACGGTAAGCTCTCCGTCGTCGGCCTTAGTTTTTATGCCGATAAGAAAATGCTGCTGAGCATAGCTCGCAGGAATAGATTCTATAAATTCGGCAGGCACAGTCTTAGCGGGTATATCCTCTAAAAATTCCCACCCCAGAGCTGCGGCAAACAGCTTCAGGACCGCTTCCTCGGTAAAGTATGGACAGCCAAGCAAAAGCTCATCGAGCCGGGATTTTTCATCCTTGTTGTTCTTCAGAAACTCAGCCAATCGCTCAGCGTCGATAAGACCCGTCCGCTTAGCAGTTTGTATCAATAATTCCTTCATATATTCTTGTCCGCCTACGGCGGGTTTGTTTACTTAAATTGCAAGCAAAACCTCACCTGCCGGCAGGTGAGGGAGCAATCTACTCTCTCTAAATACTATTTCACTAACGACTATTCAATAACTAATCCACTTCAAGTACACGCAGCGGCTCCACCGGCTTCGGCTCTACACCGGGCCAATCCTGATGTTCCTGGAATCTTTGCTCAAAGCCCTCAACCGCACCTCGGTTCCTGTCTGACATTTTCTTCAAATCTGCCAATCCTGCAACCGTGTCATCCGGCCTTAAGATATTCGCCCTGACAAACACATAAAGCTTCGATTGGTTGCCGGTGTTATTTATATTCCTAAACAGTCCACCGGCAATTGGGATGTCGCCAAGAAACGGCACCTTAGAGTTATTCTTGACCTGGTTCAATGTTATTATGCCGCCAAGAATTATCGTGCTGTCATCAGGCACAGTAACTACCGTATTAACATTGTCTTCGGTCTTTGGGTTAGGCGGCGTATCCGGCAGGGCTCCAGCCGGAGGAGGTGCTTGGCTTGAACGCGTCATTTGCAACTCAAGACGAAGCAGACTGCCTTCGCTAATATGGGGTGTAATGTCAAGCTTAATACCTGATGGAAACTGGTCAAAGGTAGTACTTGTAATTGCAGTATTCGTGGTGGCAGTTGGTGTTGTTGTAACTGCATTTGGAAGATATTGATTTGCGACCCTTGCTACATATATAGTTGTTGTTGTATCGATATGGCCTTTTTCGTTGTCATTGACGAGTATCTTCGGCCTGGCAAGAACCCGGCCGTAACCCTTTTTCTGCATTAACGTCAACAGCGCCTGGATATGACTGTCGGCATAAAAACCTTGTCCGCCAGTGACCCCCGGAGTAGAAGTAACCTCTTTGACTGTGTTTGAGGGAAAACCAGTCGATGTGCCAGTTGTGGGCTGAAGTAGAGCTTTGAGATACTGCATTTGTCCACCCGCCGCCATTTCCGGGAGCTTGGACACCATCTGTAAATCATACGTGAATGAGTCATCCTCGGTGATTGCAACAAGCATAACATCTATTAAAACTTGTGGTCTTCTCTTATCCAACTGCTTTATTAAACTCCCTATCCATTCCTGGTTTTTCTTGCTGGCATAAACGATTACCGAAAAAGTGTTTTTATCGGGAACAATGATAATGTCTTCTTCTGTTTTCTTTATTGTCTGTTCGACCTTGCCTTCTTTGTCTTTGATGGTTTCCTGAATGAACTTCTGCAGAACTCCCGCCAAATCCTCAGGGGCCTGGTTTTCCAGCGAATAAATTACATAAGGTATTGATTTTGTGAGGGTCACGCTGTCCACATAGCTGATAATCGTAGCTATCTGGATATGCTGTTCAGGCGTGGCATTTACCAGAAGCGAATTGGTCGACTCAATTACCACCACTTGTGGCTCTTCCGCAAGAGGCGATGTCTCACTGCTGGTTGCTGCAGGTGTAGGGGCTGCCGGTGTTCCCGGCGCCCCTGGCGCTCCCGGGGCGGTGGGTCTGACACCAGTAGAAATTCTCCCGGTGGTTGTCCGAGCGCCGCCGCTAATTATGCCAAGCTCTCCCAGCTTTTTTACCACCTCATCGGCTCCGACATGCTGGATATCGTATAATCGCAAACTCCGAAGATCCTGCTTTTCCACATCAAGAGAATCTATCAAACTATCAACAACAATCAACTGCTCTTCAATCCCTATCATCAGGATACGGTTTGTTCTTTCGTCAGCATCTAAGTATACAGCCACCTTAGCCGCCGCTGCTGGCACAGCAGTAGGTGTGGGTGCGGGTGTCGGCGCAGGCTGTCCAGGTCGCCTCCCAGGTTTGGCTGCCGGCTGCGCCGGTGAAGATGCTGCAATAGTAATTGACACGGTCCCCAACTGCTCAGCAAGAGCTTTAATTTTCGGAGCAAGCGTCGTCGCCATCGTATATTTTAACTGCCTGAACTTAAATTGCTTCGGCGCACCAGGCTGGTCGACCATCCCCAAAAGTTCCTCTACGCGTGCCATACGGTAGGCGTATTCGGTAACGATAAGTGTGCCTGTTTCGGAAATCGGAGAGATGTTCGCTCCGAGCTTCATACTAACCAAAAGATTTTGTGCACTGGCTGTATCTACATACTTAAGCCTAAAAACACGCGTTATAACTACATCTCCAGCCTGAACCCCGCCTAATTCCGAGTGCAAAGCAGGGTCGATATCTAATGCTCCTTCTGTGGGGACAATGGTTACCAGATTGCCCTTGCGAGTCATTACAAAATTTCTGAACTTCAGCACAGATTCAAGCAGAGGATACAAATCCTTTACCTTGATAGGTCCTTGAAGCTTCAGTGCAACTTCGCCTTTTACCTGGGCTTCATCATACATATAGTCCAGTCGCAGATACTTACCAACCAAATCCACTAAATCTATGATATTAATCTTCTCCGGCAAATCCAGCTCAAGCATTTCATTCCCATCAGCAATAGGCGCCGGCCCATACGAGCGGAGTTTCGAAATCAGCTCAGGATTCGGTTCCAGTTCACCCGCAGCTTCCTTAGCTTCTAAACCTACAACGGCAGGTAGATTTGGTTCCTGCGGTTCTTCTGCCTGTTTCAAATCAGCGGAAGGTTCATTTGGCTCTTTTGTTTCTGGCGCTGTTGCAACGTCATTTGGCTGACCTAGTTGTTGGGCCTGCTGCTCTTCAACTGCCATTTCCTCGGTTTTCATCTCGCTTTCTTTTTGCGAAGTGGGGGCTTTATTAGCCTCGGCAATCGAATTGAGAAGCTTATTGAAAAGCCCATTCGGCTCGTTGCCTTCTATACCGGCTTGACTGGCAGTTTCAGAAGTGGTTATTTTTTTAAGTTCTGCCTCTGCTTTTTCAAGCTCGGCTTCTGCGACTGTTTTTGTTTCCGCTTTATTTGCATCGCTTGTCTTAGCAGATTTGTTCGGCTCAGAATTTTGCGGAGCTTGTGCTTCAGTACTCTGTAGCTGCTCAATAGCAGAAATAATCCTTTCAAGTTGTTCAGCTGGAGCAACAACTATTACAGTACCCTTATGAATGTCTATAATTGCCTTGGTTTTTGCAGTACCGGTTGGCGGATTAGAAAAGGTTCCTATTGATATATCACTAACCTTATCTGTTATTTGCTTACTAGAGGCAAGATTCTCAACCTTTGAGGTGGGGGTAATCGTTTTTATATCAAAAGGTTCCTCAGCATCGACAAGCTCCAAAATAGCGCTTGCTTTAATCAGCTCCTCAGGTTGGGCCGTTACCAAAAGGGCATTGACACCAGGAAGCTGTGAAACCGTGCCCAACCCTGTTTCAGCAAGATATTTTTTGCCCTGCTCAGCTGATATATGTTTTAAGGAAAAAACCCTGTATCGTGCAGTCTCAGAAGCAGCTCCTCCCTCCGCCGCAAAAAGGTAACTGCAGCTTAGAACAATAGCTACCGCACAAATAAAAATAAAAATTTTTGCCTTTCCACACCCTCGAAATTGCCGCTTTGCCGCCATAACTTACTCCGTAGCTCGCCAAACTATATCAATACTTATCGGACATCGTACCGAAAACCACTAAAATAAGTCTTTTTATCATAAGACCTTACGTAAATATTCACTTAAGTCTCCAACCTCGCCTCTTCGAACACCCGCCGTATTATTTCAGACACAGAAAACGCCAAAAAGTTCCCTTATTTTCAGCTAAGAATTTGCTGAGGATTCCCATTTCGCGACTTATTGCAGCGACCCAGACCACTTCTTACTGCGTCTGGAAC
>JBAPXT010000315.1:0-34496 GCA_049284355.1 Sedimentisphaerales bacterium | reverse complement strand
GCCCACGGCCTTGTTTTTGCGCAGAAAAAATGGAGAAATCCAACCAGCTCACGATAAATCCGCCTCAGGCGGATAAATCTACCAGGTGGGCTTCGGGCAGTTTCTCCTCGATAATGGCACGGGCAAGATTGACCCATCTCCTGCAGCCATCGAGCACAACGCTGTCGCTGGTGGCTGTGGTCAAGTCGCTCTTTACCAGTTTGGCATCAGGGCTTAGCAAAAGTTCAATCTCCCAGTCCCACTTGTTTTTCCTCGCCAGTTCGCCGATTAGTGTTTTCAGTCGCCCGCTATTCGAGACCGGACTATCCAGCAGCCACAGACAATTGTCCACATTGTGCTCTTTTAGAAATTGGCCTATAAGCTGCACAGCAGGTATCGTTTCGGTAACCTTACGGTATGTCCCGTGTATGCTTGCCAAGTCTCGAAAGCAGCCATCACGACCCTTAAAAACACAGGCGCCGCTCATTGCCGCCTCGATGGTTATCAATACGTTGTAACCGTCAATAATAATAGGCCGGCCGCCAAGGTTGACGACTTTGACTTCACGCTGCTTTCGGGATGTTAACTGCTGGTCGGAGCAAGCGCTTCGCATAATGGCTAATCTCTGCCTTTCCATCAGCGAAAACTTATCTCCCACCAATTTAAGGGCACTTTTCCCCGCATAACCTTTTGTCAATAGAAGTGAAAAGTCGATAAGTGCCAATCGCAAATCGCTGATTTTGCTCTCGGCAAATAATTTTGTATCGGCTGGATGTGGCCCTCTGTGAGCTCGTTTATCAGGCATATTTAATTGACTATTTGCTATTGACTATTTACTATTGACCTTTGTTTTTGAACAGTTAATTGTCAATAATCAATTATCAATAGTAAATTGTAAATAGTCAATCACTAATGCCGAGCCACAATTTAGCATACATCAAAATAGACGAGCTGGAAATCATCGGATATTCGGTCGCAGCCGAGGAAACTGTCGTTGCAATGCCGCAATTGGACGTTTGTTTCGATGTCGGCAAGGCCCCCAACCAGATTGTCCCCATAAACAATATCCTGCTTACGCACGGGCATATGGACCACGCTGCCGGCATTGCGTATTATCTGTCCCATCGGAATTTTTGCGGCCAATCTCCGGGAACGATTTTGGCCCCCCAGAATCTGCTGGGCCCAATAAGAGAAATAATAGATGCATGGTCTCGTCTGGACGGCAATAAAATACCTGCTAATCTTGTCGGCGTAAAAGCCGGTGACGAGTATCAGATAAAACCAAATCTCTTCACAAGGGTATTTCCAACTAAGCACAGCAAAGGCTCTGTCGGCTATAGCGTAATCGAAAAGCGAAAAAAAATTAAACCTGAGTACGCCAAGCTTACAGCACCACAAATCGTCGAGTTAAAAAAACAGGGCGTCGAAATCGACTATCCCATTGAGATTCCAATTGTTACTTATCTTGGCGATACCCAGTACGTTGATTTCTCACAGTTGAAATACATCGTCGAGAGTAAGATTTTAATTGCCGAATGCACCTTTTATCAAACCGAGCATACCGAAAGGGCCGAGGTCGGCAGACATATGCACATTGATGAATTTGTAACTCTTATCGGAAAGCTGCAGAACGAACATATTGTTATCACACATACGACCCAGCGAACTCCTATGCAGGACATTCACAGGATATTAAAAGAAGCCCTACCGCCGGAAAAATACAAAAAGACCATCCTGCTTATGGACAGAAGGCAGAGATAGCTGACTTGATATCAACTTCAGCGCACCATTCTACCTGAGCAAGGTTACTTTTCGTGATAGGGTCGGCCGGCTTTGTACAGTTCCAGCCGCTTTTGAATTTCCTCAGCCAGTTCTTTTTTGCCGTTGGATTCGGCTGACCTGACCGCGCTCTGAGCGGTTTCTATCGCCTCGCTGAATCTGCCTGCCGCAGCATAAGCAGCAGCCAGCGTATCCAACAGCTCAGCTTGCTCGAATCCCGTAAGCTCGCAGGCACGTTGAGCAAATTTTACGGCCTCGGACGAATTTTGAACGCTCGCATCTTCGGTAATTGCCAAAAGCCAGCCCAGACGGTTCAAAGTCTCGGGGGCATCGGGTTTAAGTCTCAATATTTCATAGTACTGCTCAATGGCCGGCCGAACTCGGCCCAGTTCAAGCAGGGTATGGGCCAGACTGACCCTTGCCGTCAGGTAGTCAGGTTTTAACCGCAGCGCCTCGACACACTGCTCAACCGCCAGTTCGAGTTTGCCCTGCCGAACGTAAACACCACCGAGGTTATAGTGTGCCTCGGCCCAGTCGGGCTTTGCCTGCAGAGCATTACTAAAGTGCTTAATAGCATCATCATATTTTCCCTGCTCAGCCATTGCCAACCCCATACTGTAGTGTGTTTCGACGTAATCGGGTTTTAGCTTAAGTACCTTTTCCCACTGTTTAATGGCGTCATCGACCTTCCCCTGTTCTTCTAAGGCTGAACCGAGATTGTTCATGACCTCGACATAATCCGGCTTAAGTTTTAAAGCCTCGTTATAGTTTTCAATAGCCAGCTCAACCTCACCTTTTTGAGCATAAACCAAACCTAAAATATTGTATACTTCGTATGGCCTACCACTGATACACAACAGTTCATTGAGTACTGCAATAGCTTCATCGGTCTTGCCCATAGCCAGAAGCACTTTGGCTTTATTGCTAAGCGCATTTGGATACTGCGGATTGATACGCAGCGCCTCATCGAAGTGTATAATAGCATCCTCGAGCCGACCTTTATCACGAAAAAGAACACCTCCTAAATTGTTGTGCATAATCGAATTGTTTTCCGTCACTTCAAGGGCATGTCCGAACAAAGTAAAACCATCCTTCCAATAACCTACCTGTATCCTGGTGCATATCAACAGCACAGCCAGCACTGCCACAGCCGTTATGCCAAGCACTATTTTTCGATAACGCCATTTTGGGAGAAGTGCAGCAGCACCCCAGGCAACTATAATAAAAATTCCTATAGACGGCAGATAAGTATAACGGTCAGCCATCGCCTGTGAACCAACCTGAACCAAGCCGATAACCGGCACTAAAGTTCCAAGATACCACAGCCAACCGACCAGAAGATATTTGTGTTTTTGTGCCAGCCGAACAACGCAGATAGATATAGCCAATAGTAACAGGACGGAAATTACTGTCTGCCACATCAGTACCTTATCAGTAGGATGCGGATAGAGTACCGCCAACCGTCGAGGCCAGAATATCTTCCCTATGTATCCTATGTAAGAAATAAAGGCATTAGCAATACGGCTACCGGCAGGTAGTCTATCCATTGGTGTCACCGCCCCGCTACTTCGCTGAATCAGAAAAGTGATAACACTTGAGACTGCTGAAAGAACAAAAAAAGGAATCTTTTCCCCAACCAGGCGATAAAAAACCGGCCATTGAAAACGGGTACATGCGGCTTGATGGCTTCTGCGATCAACATTTTCAGCGGCACGGCCGAGCGGCCAGTAGTCCAGCAATAGCAGCACAAACGGCAATGTCACTACCATCGGCTTAGCCATAAGACCCAGACACAGAGCCAATACCACCAGCAGATACCGTCCTATACTCAACTTTTGTACATACCGAACGTAAGCTATCATCGTTAACATCCAAAAGAAGGCACTCAAGACATCTTTGCGTTCAGCAACCCATGCTACGGATTCAACGTGCAAAGGGTGTAAGGCGAAAGCCGCAGCGACAAAAGCAGTTGGCCAAATAGCACCGGTCATCTTTTTCAAAACAAAAAACAAAAGCAATGTATTGGCGACGTGAAAGAACAAACTCACCAAATGATGTCCCGGAGCATTCAACCCAAAAAGCCGGCAATCCAGCATATGGCTCAGCCAAGTTAGGGGGTGCCAGTTGTCTGCATAGGGCGTGGTAAAGGCCCAAAGAATTGACTCGCGGCTTATCCCCTCTTTAACCTTCGGGTTTTCAGTCACATATGAGTCGTCATCGAAGTTAACGAAGCTGTTATGACGTACCGGCTCATAAGCTATAATAGTAGCCAAAGCCAGCGCCACGTAAATTGAAATGACATACAGTTTGTTGCGCTTTCGCCTCATCGGCTGGAAAATAACGCTGATTTGATTAAATTCATTCTCGCCAGACGATACTTTATTGCAGTATTCAGACATCCAAAACCATCCTGCCCGGCCAAGATTACCTCTGGCGATAGGGTTGGCTGGCCTTATACAGTTCCAGCCGCTTTTGAATTTCCTCAGCCAGTTCTTTTTTGCCGTTGGATGCGGCTGACCTGACCGCGCTCTGAGCTGTTTCTATCGCCTCGTTGAATCTGCCCGCCGCAGCATAAGCAGCGGCCAACGTGTCCAGCGTTTCTGACTGTTTATAGCCAGTCAGCTTACAGGCTTTTTCTGCAAGCTGCACAGCTTTTTCGGGATTATGGTATTTAGTCTCTTTACGCGTAGCCAGAAACCACGCCAGATCATTTATAGCGTCGGCGTCATCCGGTTTAAGCCGCAGTGCCTCGTTATAGTGCTCGATGGCCAGGTCAAATTTGCCGACTGCAACCAAGGCCGTTGCCAACTGGTGGTGTATCAATGCGGAGTTTGGTTCGAGTTGGACCGCCTCTGCAAATTTTCCCTGTTGAATAAGGGCCTTCACTAATGCACCCTGTGCTTCCGGGTAATCAGGTTTGAATTGAAGTGCCTCTCTGAACTGGATAGTTGCCCTTTCAATGTCACCCCGCCTTGCAAGCGCCCATCCAAGATTGAAATGTGCCGTCGCATAGTCCGGTTTTATTAACAATGCCTTGGTAAAATATTCAATGGCTTCTTTAAGTTTGTCCTGTTTCATTAAGGCAAGGCCCATGTGGTTGTGAGCGTCAATGTAGCTTGGGTTTATTCGCAGCGCTTCTTTAAAGTGCCCCATTGCCTTGTCAACTTTATCGTCTTCGAACAGGGCGTACCCCAGGGCGTAGTGCGCCACAGCATTCTCCTCGGTTACTTCAAGGGCGCGTTCAAAAAGGGTTATACTGTTGCGCCAGTAACGAAGTTGAAGATGTGTACACATCGACAAAGTCAGAAGAACCGCTGACATTGATATACCAATCATAATTTCTCGATATCGCAGTTTTGGCAGCAAGTCTGCCAGTCCCCACGCAATGATTATGGATAATCCGATAAGTGGTACGTAGGTGTACCGGTCGGCCATTGCTTGTGAACCTACTTGTACCAAACCGATAACAGGGACAAGTGTGCCGAGATACCAAAACCAGCCGGTGAGAAGATAACGGTGACGAACTGCAAGGAAAATTACGGCTGCCGATGCTGCAACGAGTACAAGCAGGTTCAGTATAATCTGCAGGGAGGGCGGATTTGTCAGTGGATGTGGGTACAGCACGGCCAGCTTGGTTGGCCAAGCCGTCTTACCTATATAGTTGATGTAAGAAACCAGTGCGTTTGCAAGACGGGACATTAAAGGAATTGCATCGATTTCGCTTACCGCACCCTCTTTTCGTTGGACAACAAAGGTTATAACACTTGATATTGCAGAAAGGACAAAAAAAGGTATTTTTTCGCGGACCAGACGATAGATACCATACCAATCAACACGTTTTTGCGGAGATTTTTGCGAGCCGGGGGCGGCAGCTTTTACAGACTCCAACCGTCCGAAAGGCCAGTAATCCAGCAGAAGCAGCACGAACGGCAATGTCACAAGCATAGGCTTGGCCATCAGACCCAGCGTAAAGATAAGCACGGTTAAAAGATAGCGGCTTGTGCCGGGATGTCTCACATACCCTGTGTATGCAGCCATAGTCAATAGCCAAAACAGGGTGCTTAGAACGTCTTTGCGCTCCGCTATCCACGCCACAGATTCAACGTGAAGCGGATGAAGCGCGAATACGGCCGCTACAAAAACGCTTTGCCAGATTGCCTTTGTCATTCGCTTCAGAATCGCAAAGAGCAGCAACGTATTTGCTGTATGCAGCAGCAGATTCGTCAGATGGTGGCCAGCAGGGTTTAGTCCGAACAGTTGACAGTCCAGCATATGACTCAGCCAGGTCAATGGGTGCCAGTTAAATGAGCGGATTGCAGTAAAGGCCCATATAATGTTGTGAAGGCTTAGTCCTTCTTTAACGTGCTCGTTCCTGGTGACATAAGCCATGTCATCGTAGTTTAAAAACTCGAAGCTGCCTACCTGCCAGAAAGTTGCAAGTGTGGCAGCGGACAAAGCAACATAGACAAAAAGTTCTCGGTATTTACTGAATGTTTTGTCCATCTATTTAGAAAATAGGTTTGATTTGACCAGATTCATTTTGGCCAGCCGAAATACCATCGCTACCCACAGGCATCCGAAACCATACTTGAGGCTGCGCTGAAAATTGATGGAGGATGCTTCCGCAAAATACTTCGTAGGACAGCTTACTTCAGCTATTTTGTAATCCAGCCACAGAATCTGGGCCAGCATCTGATTATCAAATACGAAATCATCGGAGTTTCCTTCCAGTGGGAGCTTCTCCAGAAGCTCCCGTGAGAATGCCCGATAGCCGCTGTGGTATTCCGACAGTTTCGCTCCCGTCATAAGGTTTTCGACCAAAGTCAGAAACCGATTCGAGATATATTTCCACCACGGCATCCCCCCTTTTAAGGCGTATCCTCCCAGAATTCGCGAACCCAACACGCAGTGATACAGCCCATTTCCAATCATCGAGGCCATCGCAGGGATTAATTTTGGGGTATATTGATAATCGGGATGAACCATTATAATAATGTCGGCCCTCTCCTCTAACGCCAGCTTATAACAGGTTTTTTGATTGGCCCCATAGCCTTGATTTTTGGGGTGTGTACGAACGATGGTTTTGGGCAGAGTTTTGGCAATTGCCGTGGTTTCGTCACTGCTGCCATCATCAACTACAATAACAAAGTCCGCAACATTTTGAGCCATAACCTCATCGTAGGTTTGACGAAGGGTTTGGGCTGCATTATAAGCTGGCATAACGACTACCACTTTCTTACCAGCGAACATACCAATTACCTCTAATCGAAAACCGGGCCTAATTCAAGTGACCTTGCACAAATCACCATTTTACGAATATCCATCTTCTTCCAAACCGTCTCCATCGCCGGGTCCCGCACTTACAAAAACAGTGAACTAAAGTGAAAAAACAATCCACAACTTTAAGCACTTCAGGCACTTTAAACTTTAGGTTTCCGACTTTCTTCTCACTTCTTCTTTGATTCGTTGGATATGTCCTCGGCCTAAGGCTTTTACTTCGCAGCCAAGCTCAAAATACCGCCGAATTTTCCCATCATCCAATATGCCGAAGCAGTCAATCACAGCTAATGGTGCACCTGCCCATTCAACCACTTTGTCGGGGTCAAGCTGCAAATATGGCCCGTGCCCAACAGCCAGTACAATTGCCTGCGCCCCGCCAAGCGCAGCTGCAAGGTCATGCTGAACACGGATATTAACCAACTCATCCTGATTGTTGAAAAACCTTGCCAGCGAGTGGCCCACTGACGGATATGTGTCCTGGTCTTCCAACTCGTACCAGTGTTCGAGATATGGGTCATGCACCCGCATTTCGGCCCCCATCTCAGTCAGCTTTCGAACAACTATTTCCGAGCCGCTGTAGCGGGTATCACCGACATCCTGGCGATAGCTGGCCCCGCACAAAAGTATATGTGCACCGGCTATTTGCCGGCCCATATTTCGAAGGGCATCTCTTGTCAATGTCGCCACGTGAAGGCCGCGAGTGTCGTTAATATCAATTGCCATCGGTGTGATTTTAAATATGTCATCATCAAAGCCGAGAATATGTTTATATGCCCAGTATCCTAAGCCGCCGTCCTTCGGCAGGCAATATCCGCCGATCCCAGGTCCTGGAAATATGATGTTGTTGTGGGTTGGTCGAATCTTAATTGCCTTGACGACTTTAATCAGGTCAACGCCGTTGCGCTCGGCAAACAGGCTCCACTCGTCAAGAAACGCAAGCATCGTAGCCCGGTAAGAATTTTCGACAATCTTTGTGGTTTCCGATTCAATCGGACGGTCCATAATGGTCAGCGGATATTCTTCCGTATTCAGCACTTCCCGCAAAAATTTTTCGACACGCTCTTTTGCTTCTGCATTGCAGCCGGAACACACCCGCCAAAAATCCCGTATCGATGAAACGTAGTGCCTGCCGGGCATAACACGTTCGAAACTGTGTGCCAAAAGCGGCTCCGACTTTATACCACGTGCCGCAAATGCTTTCTTCATAATCGGCCAGGCCACAAACTCCGTTGTCCCTGGCGCTACAGTAGTCTCAATCAATGTCAGACATTTCTCCGACACCTTTTCACCGATGGTTTTCATCGTTGCTTCCATCGCACTTGTTTCCGCTTTGCCGACCCGCATATTACCCATAGCCTCTTTTGTGTAATCGCACTGAACATCCACAACCACACAGTCGGCCAGCTTGAGACAGTCGCTGTTATATGTGGCGACAAGAGTCTTTTTCTTGAGGACGCAGCGCTCTATCATCGGTTCAACCTCAGGGTCTTCCGCCTTAACCGGCGAGACGCCCCGATTAAGCAGCGGAATCTTCCAGTAGCTTCGCTGGCTTGGACGCTGACAGCCGATAACAAACTTATTCGGCTTGCCGCTCTTTTTATCGATGCTATCGGCGACAATAGCCGCCATAACCACACCAACAAAACCAACACCCATCACTACAATGATTTCTTTGCCTTCGCTGCGCGCCGCCCTTGCCAGAGACTCAATGCGTTTAAACTCCCCGGCGTATCCCTCCTCTCCCGGGATAGCAAACTTTTCACTTTCCGGACTTACTGAATAATTACTCATCGTTAATACCTCACATTTCGTGTTTTGTATATCGCTTTACGCTTAGCGAGATGTACTTCATGTTTTTTCTAATCACCGCTGCAAGTTTACCAACAATACCTTATTTATCAAGTTTTTTTCTTGCCCCTTAGTAGCGAGGGACGCCTGATGGCGCTGCAATGTCTACTGTATCTGTTTCGACCATATTGGGATAAAAATTGCTTGATGGGTCTGCCGGATAAATTCTAAATCCCTAATCCCAAACAAATCCAAAATTCAAATGCTAAATATTCGAAACACTTGTTCGAGATTTTGAATTTTGGTCATCTGGATTTGCTTCGGACCTCGATATTGGAATTTAGAATTTCTCCCGTTTGTGGTTCAGCTACTTTCCGGTAGCCTAAGGTCTTTATCACCTCAAGAACCTCCGTCCAGGTTGGGAAGGGTTTTGTATTTTTTCTTTTATACTCATCGATAGCCATAAGAAATTCAAATTGCTCGTCGGTCATTTGGCCTTCTTCAGCAGATTTTCGCTCATCGCTTCTGCGCCTGCCAGGACCACGCAGGAGGTTCAGTCCCAAACGTCTGTCAACCACATTTTGCCTGCGTTCATCACCAGACCGCCGCTCTATTGAGTGTTGTTCATCCATATTATCATCGTGCCTAAATTGGTTAATTGGTTAAATATAGTTACCACTTACTAATCACCAGATTAAAATTCGTCTTCGAAAAACTCGCTGTCGAAGTCGTTTTCATCTTCGTCTTCTAATGCAAAATCATAGAAATCATCATAGGCATCTTGGGACTCGATTACTACATGTGCTTCATCGAGATGGTCTTCCGGAACCATTACGGCAATGCCTTTAGTATCTGTTGACTCTTCGCCTTGCTCTTTTATCGTAGTGGGGATGCCGTTGGCCTCCAGCAGAGTTTCATACTCTTTGGCCTGTTCCATGTCATCGGCAAAAGTAACGATGACAAGCTCCTGGAGATTAGTCTGTGATTTTTGGCTTTTTTTGGGTCGCTTTGCCATTTTATTTCTCCGCTATTAAGTCCAATTTAGATTCCTGTCAGTTCCGAGGCTCCCCCATTCTTGCTTTCGCAAGAAAGCACGGGGGAAACCCAAAAAACCATTTGTTTGACGTAAGCCATCTTGACGATATGTATCTTCGTCAAAATAAACTGCCTGAATTATTAAAAATTCCGGCTTATCAGGGGAAAATATGCTGTTCGACGACCGGGTTTTCATAAGCGCTTTCTGCTATCGGCTCTGTAATCACAAAAATTTAATGTTTGGGCATATTTTTTTGTTGCAAATCATGGTCGGTTTCTGTAGAAACAGCCCTCAGTAACGTGCCTGCACCAAGGATTTGGTACCGGCTTATTAAAAATTTAACTTTTTGACATGGAGGATTTTTACCAATGGCAAAGAAAAAAGAGTCTTTAATTGTGGCCAGCAAAGTTAAGGCCTACATCAAGAGCAAAGGGATGATGACCTCGTCCGATGCGATTGGAGCAATCAGCGACAGGGTCTATTGCATGCTCGATAAGGCCGCTGAACGAACCAAGGCCAACCGTCGAAGCACTATCAAGCCACAAGACCTGTAGGAGCATACCCCCTTCTACAAAAAGAGCACAAAAGGGAAAACCGGCCTCCCTTCTTGCTTTCACAAGAAAGCAGGGTGGTACGCTAATCTCTTTGGCTGGCTCATGTTACGTTTGATGAATGGTAAAAAAAGAGGCTCCCACTGTTTTGCTTCGCAAAAGCGAAACGGCGGGGGCTTCTTTACAATTGGATGTTTACACCTTTGTCAATCATCCCATCTTTGGGTTCCCCCGTTAGTTAGCAGGGTGGTACCTTCAATCTCCCCACTTTGCTCAGGATGGTGAGGACATTTGACTGAGCTCAGTCGAAGCCCAAAGTCGAACCGTTATCATTTGTTTAAGTTATCAGTCCTTGGCCCCTCTTTGTGAAAAACAATTAGTCAGCAACGCCACCTAAATAACAAATTGCCGTATTTAATTTGTGGTGTTTCTAACACCGGCTTTCGACCGGTAAAATACCGCTGGTTAGTGTCAAAATTCATATTTCTTAGAAAATTTGTTGAACTCACTCCAGTGAAAACCCCGATTTATATAATTAGGGATTTACTATAAATACGGCATTTTTAGTACCTTGAGATTAAGATTGCGTAATTTCTTGCCGATAGGGTACGTGCCAGTAATATCCAATTTTATAACAAATTGCCTATGATGTTGGATTTTAGAAAAATTAGTTGTAAGTGCTTTCTTTGTAAGTTGTTACATAGATTAACTTGGTAGGAGCAATATGAGGGTTTTTATGTTAGGCTGGGAGTTCCCGCCGTTTATCAGCGGCGGACTTGGCACAGCTTGCTACGGCCTTACTAAAGCGTTAGATCAACTCGGCGTAAGTGTAATCTTCTGTTTGCCAAAAATGGTTGAGAGCGATTATGCGGTTCATGTGAAGCTGTTAACCCCGGCTTCCCGGACATCCGCAGCCACCTGGAAATTCGATGAGCTGAAAAACGTAGAATTTCGCACAATTAATTCGCCATTACAGCCGTATTCAAGCGCCGGCATTTACCAGCGACGAATCGAAGAAACTTTAAGGCAAAAACAAGGAATGCTCAGTAGTAATAGTGGTTCAGCTTTTACCGGTGGAATGCACTACAGCGGCAATATGTATGATGAGGTCCATCGTTATGCTGCAGTTGCCGCTGAGTTAGCCGAAGGTGAACAATTTGATGTTGTCCACGCCCACGATTGGATGACCTATCCTGCGGGAATTGCGGTGGCGGCAATCAGCGGAAAACCTCTGATTGTGCATGTCCATTCAACAGAATTCGACCGCAGCGGAGAGAATGTCAACCAGATGATTTACGACATTGAGCGAATGGGTATGGAGCGAGCGGATAAAATAATCGCTGTTAGCTATTTTACACGCAGTATCATAATCAACCGATACGGTATTAGCGGTGACAAAATTGAGGTGGTGTATAACAGTGTGCAACGCAATGGCAACGACAATGGCAACTGGGGATTGACTGAAAGCGGTATCAAAAAAGACGAGAAAATCGTCTTGTTTTTAGGCCGAATTACGATGCAAAAAGGACCAGAGTATTTCCTGCAGGCCGCCAAGAAAGTCCTTGATCTGATGGATAACGTCAAATTCGTTATGGCCGGCTCCGGCGATTTAATGCATCGGTCAATTGAAATGGCCGCTGGACTCGGTATCGGCCAGAAGGTGCTGTTCACAGGCTTTTTGCGCGGTGAAGAAGTCCAGAAAATTTATGAAATGGCCGATTTATATGTTATGCCTTCGGTATCAGAACCATTTGGGATTGCACCTTTGGAAGCGTTGAACAATGATGTCCCTGTCATAATAAGCAAACAAAGTGGTGTATCCGAGGTTTTGGTGCACGCTTTGAAAGTCGACTTCTGGGATGTCAACGAGATTGCCAACAAAATTATAGCTGTACTGAAATACCCGCCGTTAGGGGTAACGCTGCGAAATTATGGCAATTTTGAGGTAAGAAAGCTTAGATGGAAGGACAGTGCACAAAAGTGCGTAAAAATTTATGAGGAAGCACTCGTTGCAGTCTGAGAAGCGAGTCTCTTCGAACGTGGTAAAAATACAAAAATACGAGATATAAAATATGGCTTCGATATGTTTCTATTTTCAAGTGCATCAACCTCTGCGATTGAGGCACTATACGGTATTTGATAAAAACGACCAGTACTTTGACGATTATAAAAACGCCTCCATTTGCAGAAAGGTGGCAGATAAATGTTATCTGCCAGCCAATCGATTGCTTCTGGATGTAATCCGCAGATTTGAAGGCCGATTCAAGATAGCATACAGCTTGACCGGCGTATTACTGGAGCAGCTCCAGCTTTTTGCGCCGGAAGTTATCAGCACTTTTGATGCCTTGGCGGAGACCGGCTGTGTCGAGTTCCTGGCTGAAACGTATTACCACAGTTTAAGTTATCTTTACTCGCACGATGAATTTATAGAGCAGATAAATAAGCACACCGAAACTATCAAATCATTGTTCGGTCAAACGCCGAAGGTTTTCAGAAATACAGAGCTGATATATAATAACGACCTTGCCGCCCTCATCGAGTCAACAGGCAACTTCGACGCAATAATGACCGAAGGGGCAGACCACATCCTCGGCTACAGAAGCCCCAACTATCTCTACCGCCCCAAAGGATGCAACAAACTAAAGCTGCTGCTGAAGAACTATTCGCTCAGCGATGATATTGCCTTCAGGTTTTCTAACCGTGACTGGTCACAGTGGCCTTTAACCGCGGATAAGTTCGCTGCCTGGATAAACAGTGTTAACGGGAACATCGTTAACCTCTTTATGGATTATGAAACCTTCGGTGAACACCAATGGAAGGACACAGGCATATTCGATTTTATGAGGCACCTGCCCGAATACATCTTAAAAAACCCCTACAACAATTTCAAAACCCCAAGCGAGATAGTTCAATCGTTTCAGCCCGTTGACACAGTTGATGTGCCGCATCTGATAAGCTGGGCCGATATCGAAAGAGACCTTTCAGCCTGGCTTGGAAACGCGATGCAGTCAAACGCCATTCATGAGCTTTATCGCATTGAAAAGGACGTCAAAAAAGCCGGCAACGAAAAAATCGTTACAGACTGGCGAAAACTGCAGACCTCAGACCATTTTTATTATATGTGCACAAAATACTTTGCTGATGGGGATGTGCATAAATACTTCAACCCATATGATTCACCTTACGATTCCTATATTAACTTTATGAATGTGTTGGGCAACCTTAATAAACGATGTTCTATGGAGGCAGTTGGAAACGCATAGTCCGTCGAAAAGTAAAGGCTCGCCCAATCTGAAAACGCAAACGGCTAATTTTATATCCTGACTTGTTTCTTGCTTTGCGAAGCTGCGGGGGCTGGATTTTACCGTTGATGATGTTTTTGGGAGTAAAAGTGTGTTAGCATTACAAAAAGCCAACAGCAATGAAACCCTCTCAGTATCAACAGACAAAAAAAATGTCGAGGATTTATTGACTAAAGAATGGCTGTTGACTAACGACCGCGGCAGCTACGCTTCATCAACGATTGTCGGCTGCAATACCAGAAGGTATCACGGCCTACTCATCGGCTCGCTTACCCCTCCCGTTAACAGGATAATGGCACTGGCAAACTGCCTGGAAATGGTGATATTAAATGGAAACATTTTTAATCTCTCGACCTTCGAATTCAATGAAAAATTCACCCCCGCAGGTTTTACATCTTTAAAGCGGTTCCGTCGGGATACCGGTGTCCATTTTGATTATCGACTGCCGCAGCTCCACCTGACTAAATCCGTATATCTCCTGCGAGATACGGATATGGTTGCTTTGGTATATGATTTTACTGCTGTGCGCAAGCCGCTGGAGTTCGTTTTGCGCCCGTTTATCGGATTGAGGGACTTCCACACACTGCAAAAATCCTATGCTCACCTTTCTTCTGTTTGGCAAGATTCTGGTTTGCTGATTCGCCACGATATACCGGGCAGTTGTGAATTGTTCTTGAATTGCCCATCTATGAACTTCGAAAAGGACCAGCAATGGTGGTTTAATTTCGTATATCGCAATGATAGACAAAGAGGCCAGGATTTTACCGAAGATTTGTGGACGCCCGGCTTTTTTAAGGGCTGTATAAATTCACCGACCAGAATTGTCTTCTGGGCAAATTTCGGCAGCAGCGGCAAAGCTGCGTCCGATGCGGATGAACTAAAGCCGGATATTGAAGCAGTTCGTGAAGACTTACGCAGCCATCAAAGCAATATAATTGCTGCCGCAGCCAGAGACAAAAAACTTCGAAAACTCTGCCTGGCTGCTGACCAGTTTATCACAAAACGCCAGCAGTCTTCCGAGAGTTGCGAACCGAGAACCACTATCTTAGCCGGCTTCCCGTGGTTTGCAGACTGGGGCAGAGATGCTTTTATAGCCTTGCCGGGCCTGCTGCTTTCGACCGGCGGATTCGATGAGGCAAAATCGGTTTTGGCTACCTTTGCCGCAGCCGCTGACGAGGGTATGATTCCGAATCGATTCGATGACCACAGCGACACTGCCTACTTCAACAGTGTAGATGCCTCCCTTTGGTTTATCAACGCAGCTTTTCAATACTTAAAGACAAGCGGCGATTCAGAAACCTTTACCAAGCAGCTTCTGCCAGTAATCAGATGCATCATAGACTCGTACCAGCAAGGCAGCCGGTTTGGAATTCACGCTGATGCCGATGGACTTATAACCGCAGGTGACCAGCAAACTCAGCTGACCTGGATGGATGCTAAATATGATGGAGTAGCTTTCACGCCTCGCTACGGAAAGGCCGTTGAAGTTAACGCACTGTGGTACAATAGTCTTTGCTGGCTCGCTCAATTTTATGACCGCCAGGATGATATAGAGAACGCAAAGTATTACCACGATATGGCAGATAGAGTCAAAACCAGCTTTTGCGAGCTGTTCTGGAATAAAACAGCAGAATATCTTTACGATTGTATTTTGCCCGACGGTTCGGCTGATGCAAGTCTTCGACCGAACCAGATATTTGCTGTTTCGCTTCCGTTTTCACCTTTATCTGCTCATCAGCAAAAATGTGTGGTAGATGCGGTGCAAAAAAATCTGCTCACACCTTTTGGCCTGAGAACGTTAAATGTTGGAAACAATCGCTATAAAGGCACATATACAGGCCCACAGAAACAGCGGGACGAGGCTTATCACCAGGGAACTGTTTGGCCGTATTTGCTCGGACCTTTTGTAGAGAGCTATCTGAAGGTCAACGGTCTCAGCCGAAAAAGCAAAAAAAATGCCGCCAAATTTATCCGCCCTCTATTGCAGTTTATGACAGAAGATGGCTGTCTCGGACAAGTCTGTGAAATATTCGATGGTGACGCACCCCATAAACCGGCGGGCTGCATCGCTCAGGCCTGGAGCGTAGCGGAACTGCTGCGGGCTTATCTGCTGGTCAATAGCTAATAGTTAATAACCAATAGTCAATAGATAGTAGCTATAAAGAGATTCATCTTGACTTTGGTAAAACTATTATGTCATCGCAACAGTTATTTGCTTCAGACGGCATTACCTTTTTTATTTTCAACCTCGGAGATATAGGAAGCATACACTGCTTTGTGAAAAGAGTTTTCCATTTTGTCCATTGCTTCCTTGAGTAAGATCAAACCTTGTTCTATATGTCCCTTTTGCACCAGTACTAATCCGTGTGTCCACTTAAATTCCGTTTGCCACGGCATGTTTTCGCAGGCGGTTTTTGAAAAAGCATCAGCTTCTGCCAATAGAGCATTTTCTCCTATCATAACGTCGGCGGTCGCAATGGCATTTAAAATGCCGATATTCATAGCAGGACCAAGGTTGGTATTTTTCTGCAATTCTACAAACAGATTTCGGGCTTCAACATATTTACCGAGATGTAATAAAACTCTTCCCATCTCATTTTGAATCGCAAAACTATTGGGAAAATGCTCCAATCCTCTTTCATAACTTCGCTTGGCATCTTCAATACGACCTCTTGTATAATAGCTATATCCTTCCCATACGTAACACGCCTCAATTTCCTGATTGATTTTCGACTGAGACATAAAAGGAGTTGTTAACAGCGCCAGACCATCAGATGGCGTTATTGTGCCGGCGAAATTCGCTTTTCTGGGCATAAGGTTAAACAGTAATACAAAAATGTTTGCTATCAAAAACGATCTAACCACAGCCAAAAGCCAAGGCAATGAAATGTTGAAAAGTAAAATCATCGCAACGAATATCAGGAGGAAATTTACCAGCGGCCCGCCTAACGTAATCAAGAAACTCCTCAGTCTATAAAATCTTCTACTCTTGAGGCCGATAATTGAAAATCCACAAATCGGAATCGCACAGAATTTCCATTCAATTCCCCAAAAGTCGCGATTGTATAATATTCTACCTAAGCCGATAGTTACCTGAAGTATTTTTGCTTTTATCAAAAAAGCAGTAAGAACATGGCCAAGTTCATGAGGTATAGCTACTATAGCGGTAATAAAACACCCCGAAAGACCAGCCTGAAGTATTAGCCATGCAAGTTCGTTTTGAGGACTTATTATAACCCATATGATCCCGATAATTAATACAATAATACAAGCCGTCAAATAAGACTTCCCCTGTTGAGTCGCATTTTTTTCCCAGCATGTTGGGCAATAAAATATTTTGTCAGAATAATATGACTTGCAAAATGCTTCTTCTATTTCAGACACTATACCGCATTTTACGCATTTACGGGACATACCTTATTTTTTTACTGCCTATAGTATCGTGAAAGGTACACTTAATTTGTAATGGCCTTTTTTATTTCTTTTATGAACTGTGTGATTTTTGCAGGTATTGATTTTTTGTTATTCAGATTATCTTCTATAATTTGTACAAGTCTTGAACCGATGATTACGCCGTCAGCGCCGGCTTTGGCGACTTCGACTGCGTGCTCGGGCTTGCTGATTCCAAAGCCCACGCAAATCGGCACGGTAGTTATTTTTTTCAGTTTTTTCACCAAACCTTCAGCCATACTGGAGAGATTTTCTCTGCTCCCTGTTACGCCTAACAGCGACACTGTGTAAATAAAACCCGTCGTCTTGGAGGCAATTCGCTTCATTCTCTCTGTGCCGGTATTAGGGGTAACCATAAAGACAGTATCAATGCCCGCTGAAGCTGCAGGACCGATTATTTCATCTGCATCGTCAATACTCAAATCGGCAACTAAAACACTGTTGGCGCCTGCCTTGTGAAAATCGCTGAAAAACTTTCCCGTTCCATACTGGTAAATCAGGTTGTAATACATCAGCAGTCCTATCGGAATGTCCTTGTAATCCTTGACCTCTCGGACAAATTCCAGCGCCTTTGCGACACTCATTCCGCTGTTTCTTGCCCGAATATCGGCCTTTTGAATCGTTGGCCCATCTGCTATCGGGTCGGAGAACGGTACGCCAAGCTCTAAAATATCAGCTCCCGCATCGATAGCTGTTTTTACGATTGCGAGACTGGTATCGAAATCAGGGTCGCCGATTACAAAAAACGGTATCAATGCTGTCCTGTCTAATTCGGAAAAAAGCTGTTTATATGTTTTCATCCGTTTACACCTTAATCAATAATCATTTCCCAAGGGGACGATGTTTTTCCACAATTCCGACGTCCTTATCGCCTCGACCGGAAAGATTTACCACCGCTATTTGTTCCGGCCCAAACTTTCCCTTTTGGCTGATAAGGTAGGCTAAAGCGTGCGAACTTTCCAGCGCCGGAAGTATTCCTTCACTTTTGCTCAACAGCTCAAACGCATCGAGTACCTTATCATCCTTTGCTGCAATATATTTGGCTCTGCCGGTATCTTTCAAAAGACAATGCTCCGGCCCGACAGCGGGGTAATCCAGTCCCGCACTTACCGATTCCGTCTCATTGACCTGTCCTTCCGCATCCTGCAATAGATATGATTTTGACCCGTGCAGGATACCAACCCGCCCTGCTACCAGCGTTGCAGCGTGCTTGCCGCTGGCTATGCTCCTGCCGCCGGCCTCGACACCGATTAGCTTCACATCTTTATCATCCAGAAAAGCTGAAAAGATGCCTATCGCATTGCTTCCGCCGCCAACACAGGCAACAATCATATCCGGCAGTCTGCCTAATTTGTCGAGACACTGTTGCCTCGCCTCCTTGCCGATACAGCTTTGAAAATGCTTTACTATTGTCGGGTACGGATGTGGTCCAGCAGCCGAACCAAACAGGTAAAACGTATCCTTAACGTGGGCCGTCCAGTAACGAAGGGCGTCGTTGATGGCGTCTTTGAGTGTTCCTGTTCCGCCTTCAATGGGTACAACCTCTGCTCCGCACAGCTTCATCTTATGGACGTTGACGCTTTGTCGCTCAATATCGGTTACGCCCATAAAGATTTTCGTCTCCATTCCAAACAAAGCGCCAATCATCGCCGTAGCCAAACCGTGCTGGCCGGCGCCGGTTTCCGCAATAAGTCTGGTTTTGCCCATATACTTTGCCAAAAGTCCCTGGCCGAGTGTGTTGTTGACCTTGTGTGCCCCGCCGTGCAGGAGGTCTTCCCGTTTTAGATACACCTTAAAACCAACATACTTACTGAACCTTTTCGCAAAATAAAGCGGGCTTGGCCTGCCGGCATAATCCTGTAAAAGCTGCGTCAGCTCAGCCACAAATCGCTCGTCTTCATAAAAGCGGTAAAACGCCTCCTCTAATTCTTCCAGCACCGGTATCAAAACTTCCGGAACATAGAAGCCCCCATAATCTCCGAATCTGCCTTTATACTTCATAACTAATTTCCTAACCTCTCAAATGCCGTATATTTTCAAATAGCTTCCTCATTAACCTCTTGTCTTTTTTACCAGGTCTAATCTCAACACCGCTGCACACGTCGATTCCATAAACTCCCAGCTCAACTGCCCTGGCCACGTTATCCGGATTTATCCCGCCGGCCAGGAAAATACGCTTCCCAATATGCCCTATGATATTCCAGTCAAAACTTATACCAGTCCCACCATATTTTTTTGGGTTAAAAGCATCCAGCAAAATCGCATCTGTGAAAAAACTTTCCGCCCTCTCGACATCCGTCTGGTCTTTTACGCGTATCGCTTTCATTATCTTTACATTATGAGAGAGAAACTCCTTACAGAACTCTGGGGATTCGTCGCCGTGCAGTTGAATCCAGTTTAATTGGCACAGGCCTTCCGTCTCGTGTATTCGTTCGACTGATTCGTTCACAAAAACGCCGACAATATCCATAAAAGCCGGCAGTCTCTTTATTATCCCCGCCGCCTTTTCCGGCGATATGTACCTCGGGCTTTTAGGATAAAAATTAAAACCAAGCAGGTCTGCACCCATATCTATCGCTGCTTCTGCATCTTCATAATTGGTAAGCCCGCAAATTTTAACTTTAACTATTAACATTTACTCATCCACCATTTGAGATTTTGATTAACTTTTCCAGACAAGCCATGGCCTTGCCGTTGCTAATCGAGGCATCCGCCATTTTTATTGCCGTTTTGAAATCATTTGCCAGCCCCGAAACTATTATCGCAGCAGCGGCGTTTAGGACTACGATATCTTTGCGTGGCCCTTTCTCTTTGCCGTTTAGTATCTTTCTTAAAACC
Organism: Sedimentisphaerales bacterium; assembly: GCA_049284355.1. Taxonomy (GTDB): domain Bacteria; phylum Planctomycetota; class Phycisphaerae; order Sedimentisphaerales; family Anaerobacaceae; genus CAIYOL01. The sequence goes on along the minus strand of JBAPXT010000315.1, from coordinate 14,493 downwards.
TTGGCGCTTGTCTCGGCATCGGTTACTTTCAAATCATCTATATTTGCTGGCGCAATTCCAAAATCTTCCGCGTTTATTTCACAGCTTTCAATTCGGCCCTCTTTCAATTTTGTTATCTTGGTAACTCCGGCTGTGCTTATTTCATCCATTCCATTACTGTGAACGACCATTGCGACTTTTACCCCCAGCAGCTTGAGGGCTTCTGCTATTGTTTCCATAAGGTTTTCATCCGCCACACCAAGAACCTGTCTCTGCACGTTGGCCGGATTAGCCAAAGGCCCAAGAATGTTAAATACAGTTCTAAAGCCGAGATTCTTGCGGATTGGCTGAACATATTTCATCGCCGGATGGAACGCCGGTGCGAACATAAAGCCGATATGTGCCTTCTTTATGCACTCTGCCACCGTCTCAGCTCCCGCATCTATTTTAACGCCCAATTCCTCAAGCACATCAGCTGACCCGCACTTGCTGGTTATTCCCCGATTGCCGTGCTTGGCTACATAAACCCCTGTCCCTGCTGCCACTATCGCCGCGGCAGTCGAGATATTACAGGTTTTAATAACACCGCCACCGGTGCCGCAGGTATCAACTAAATTATCGACATCAACTTTTACTGCAACAGCGTGGTTTCGCAGCGACTTGGCAAGCCCTGCCAGTTCCGCCGCCGTCGCCCCCTTAATGCGCATCGCTGTAAGAAAGGCTGCAATCTGTACCTCGCTGACCTCGCCTTCAAAAACGACGTCCAGCAAACTCCTCGCCTGCTCGAAGCTCAGGCTTTCACCTTTCAATAACGGCTCGATATATTCAGTTATTGCTGCCATTCTCAGCGTCTTGTTTTTTGTTTCTCTTCGGTTGCTATTGATAGAATATTTTCGATTATTTTTCCGCCCGCAGGGGTCAGAATACTTTCCGGGTGAAACTGCACGCCGAATGTCGGAAGCTCTTTATGCTCGATTCCCATCACAATTCCCTCAAACTCCGCTGTTTGTTTCAGACACCCCGGCAGTTCCGTCGTATAACAGCAGAGACTATGATAGCGTCCTACCTGCAGCGGATTTTCCACGCCGGCAAATATGCCTTTCCCATCGTGTGTTATTCGAGAGGGCTTGCCGTGCATCGGCAGAGGGGCATGACTGATTTTCCCGCCGAAATACTGCGCAATCGCCTGATGACCCAGGCAGACCCCGAATATAGGTAGTTCGTCTTTGAAATAATCTATCGCTGTCAGCGTAACACCGGCCGTATCCGGCGTGCCTGGCCCGGGCGAAATCACAAGAAGGTCAGGGTCAAACTCTTCGGTCACTCGTTTAAGTTCTTCAAGCTTGGTATCGGCTCGATATACCTTCGCATCGCAGTTGCGCTTGCAGAAATCATCGACTAGGTTGTATGTGAACGAATCGAAGTTATCGATGAATAAAACTTTTCTCATCTTTTCTGTCATAATTTTTTTACTTCCCGTAAATAGCACGCATGCAGGAGTTTGCTTTGTGCTCGGTTTCTTCAAATTCTGTTCTAGGAACACTGTCATATACTATACCCGCCCCGGCCCGGATATAAGCTGTATGGTCCTTGACCTGTAGGCTTCTTATGGTAATACAGCTGTCGAATTGACCGTCCACCGTCAGATAGCCAACAGCCCCGCCGTAGTACCCGCGCTTGGTCCTTTCTAACTGACGAATTATTTTCATCGCCTCAATCTTCGGTGCCCCTGTAAGTGTCCCCATATTCATCGTCGCAAGATACGCACTTAGCGCATCGAGGCCTTTCGCCAGCGTCCCCTTGACGTTGCTTACTAAATGCTGCACCGAAGAGTATTTTTCCGCTGTCAGCAGCTCCGTAACAATTCTGCTTCCGGGCTCAGCCACCCTCGCAATATCGTTTCTTGCCAAATCAACCAGCATTATATGCTCAGCCAGCTCTTTATGGTCGAGCTTCAGCTCCGCCTCATATCTGAAATCGGTGTCTGCGTCGATTTTATCCCCGACCCTGCCTCGTGGCTTTGTGCCCGCTATCGGCCTGATTTCCACATCACGCTTCTTGCCCCCGCTGACTCGCAAATTAAGTTCCGGGCTGGACCCCATCAATATCGTGCTCGGTGTGTTCAGATAAAACATATATGGCGAAGGGTTCAGCTTTCTAAGGCGATTGTAGACATCTAACGGTTCATCAGGACACGGCTCTATCTTCGTTCTGCTCAATACCACCTGGAAAATATCGCCGTCGATAATATGCTGCTTGGCGTCGCGGACCATTTTCTCGTATGCTTCCTGGTTTGTATCAGTTGAAGCACTGGTCAGCGGCCCTTTATATTTTTGTCCCTTCGGAATATTTGTTCTCGCGATATTGAAATAGTATTCAAATCGCTCCTTTGCCTCGGATATTGCTACTTCACGGTCGCCGTTGGTTATCACGCAATTGACTATCACATAACCCTTGTTTTGTTTGTGGTCGCACAGAAATATATTGTCGGCAAAATAAAATTCATAATCAGGATTACCGAGCAAATCATCTCCGCTGGGGGGCAGTTTTTCAAACTGGTCTATAAAATCGTAGCTTATTGCTCCTAACAATCCGCAGGTTACACGGAACGGCTTGCTCGCCAGCCGAAAACTAAACGCAACCGCACGTAATACGTCCATCTGGTTCGTGCTTTGAAGTCTTGATTGCTCATCTATTACTTTTTCATTTTGTTTAATTCGGCCGGCAATCGCCTCCGCACCGAACTCCACCGATTCGCAAAATTTAAAAAGTTTTCTCCGTTTGCCGGACAAATACTCCAATATCCGCCTGCCGGTATTGCTCAATGCTTTAATGGCAAAATCGGCTCCGGTTCCGGTAATGTATAGTGCCGGCTTTGCCGTCCCGAGGCTCATTGCGTTTTCCGCTAAATAATCGCTCGCCTCTAACAGGGCACAATTTTTACTCCTGCCGTAGTCGCTTAGCTTGGCAAAGAAATCCACCGGCTCGTCTATATCGATTTCTTTGACTATCGGCACGATTTGCCCCGGCTTGGCGTTGGCTATTATTCCTCTGTAATCATCCATACTTTTGACCTTTTAATGCAATTTTTATCCGCAAATCCTCATAAATACAAACAAAAAAAGCGGCCTGTTTTCCCAACAGGCCGCCTTCTTAAAGATTCTAACCAACTTTATAACAGCAAATTACCGCCGCCTGCCGGTTCTATTCCGCAGGTCGCCACCAACCAAACAAATTCCTTCGGTTAATCTGCATCATCATACTATTCTACCACACCTTGCCCTTTTTGTCAATACCAAATCGCAGAAGAAAATATTTTCGCCTGTTGACAAAATCTTCTGTTCGGCTTAATATACTTTGGCAGTGGTTTTTATCGGGACTTCGGCTGGGCTCCTCTACCCAGACCAGTAAGGTTCTGCTGCCGGGAAGGTTTATTTTTGTGATAGTTTACGTTTGTATACCTGCTCGTTACGGTTCTACCAGATTCCCCGCTAAAGTTCTCGCCAAAGATACTGGCAAATTCCTCATCCAACATACCTGGGAACGCGCCTGCGCCGCCTCGTTGCCAGAAAAAATAATAATAGCAGCCGATGATAAAAGAATCGTCGCTGCCGCCAAATCCTTCGGCGCCGAATGTATTATGACAAGCCCAGATTGTGCAAGCGGCACAGACCGCATCGCCGAAGCCGTTGCCGATATGAACGTTGACATCATCGTGAACCTTCAGGCCGACGAGCCGGAAATCGACCCTGCCAATATAGATAAGGTTGCCCGACTTTTAATAGATAATCCCGATTGTCCGATGGCTACATTGGCTGCTGAATTTCAAAATGCAGCGCAGATTTCCGACCCTAACATCGTAAAAGTAATTACTGATTGCAATAATAAGGCGATTTACTTCTCGCGGTCGGTAATACCTTATGACAGAGAAAAATCCGGCGTAGGAAACACCAAAAACCATCTCCGTCACCTTGGCATTTATGCTTATCGAAAAGATTTTCTGCTGAAGATTACAAAGTTGCCGCAAACAACACTGGAAAAAATAGAAAAACTTGAACAACTGCGTGCGCTCGAAAATGGCTTTGCTATATTAGTCGGCAAAGTCAAACACACCTGCGACGGCATCGACACTCCAGACCAATACGCAGAATTCGTCAAAAGATACAAAAAAGCCACAGGGCAGCCTAAAATAAAAAAGGAAAACATATGACCAAAGATAAAGATTTACTGGCTTCCGTCGGAGATGTTTCAGTTGACAGTGAATTTTTCTCACCTCTTCCGGCCGGCTATAAAAAAGGAAAAACCCGCTATGTCTTCGTTATGGGCACTGTGATGAGCGGCCTGGGCAAAGGAATTTTCTCATCCTGCCTCGCTAAACTTATGCAGGACAAAGGCCTCAAAGTCACGCCTATCAAGCTCGAAGGCTATCTGAATATAGACTCCGGCACGCTCAATCCCTTCCGTCACGGCGAAGTCTTTGTCCTCGACGACGGTATGGAAACCGATATGGATTTAGGCACCTATGAAAGAATGCTCGATCAGAACCTCTCGAAGGCAAACTTCTGCACATCGGGTCAAATCTTCAACGACGTCCTCAACAAGGAACGCCACGGCGACTACCTCGGGCGCGACGTCCAGATGATTCCCCACGTCACCGGCGAGGTCAAGCTCAGGCTTCGCACCCTCGCTGCCGAGACCGATGCTGATATAGTCTTTGTCGAAATCGGCGGGACCGTCGGCGATTTGGAAAACGCTTATTACATCGAGGCGATGCGCGAGCTTGCCTACGAAGAAGGCCCCAACAGCTCTTGCTTCGTCGCTTTGACCTATATTCTCGAGCCGCCTACCCTCGGCGAGCAAAAATCAAAGGCAGCTCAGCTTGGCATAAAACAGCTTATGCAACTCGGCGTCCAGCCCGACATCATTGCCTGCAGAGCTACCCATCCTGTTACCGAGAAGGCCCGGCAGAAAATCAGCGTTTATAGCAACGTCCCTCTCGAAAGGGTGGTCAGCCTCCCCGACTCCGCCAGTATTTATACGATACCAGCGATGCTCAGAGACGCAGGCCTGGATTTCCAGGTACTGCGCCTACTCAAAATAGAGGACAGAATAAACCTTCGCCACGAACGCAAGGCCTGGGCTAAATGGTGCGATTTCACCGACAGAATAGACTCCATCAATCGCGAGGTAATCATCGGCATCACGGGTAAGTACACCGCTGTCCGCGACAGTTACGCTTCCATAATCAATGCTCTTGAACACGCTGGTATCGCGCTCGGCTGCAAGACAGAAATAAAATGGATTGAAACAACCGACATTACTGACGACAATGCAGCCGACCATCTCGCCGACGTCAACGGTATCATTGTCCCCGGCGGGTTCGGCACACGAGGCACCGAAGGTAAAATCGCTTGTATAAAATTTGCCAGGGAAAATAAACTGCCGTATCTGGGACTATGCTTCGGCTTCCAAATGGCCGTCATCGAATTTGCCCGCAACCTCTGCGCCCTTAAAAAAGCTAACAGTACCGAAGTTCAGTCTAATTGCCCCGAGCCGGTAATCGATATTTTGCCCGAGCAGAAAAAAATAGAGGGACTGGGTGGAAATATGCGGCTTGGCGGAAGAGACATAGAATTAAAACCAAAAACCCTCGCCTGGAAACTCTTTGGAGAAGCCGGTTCTGTCAGAATGCGCTTTAGACATCGTTACGAAGTTGACCCTCGTTATATTGAGCAGCTCGAAAAAGCCGGCCTGGTCTTTTCCGGGAAAGCCCCCAATCAACCGATTATGCAAATCCTCGAAATTCCAGTCCATCCGTTCTTTATCGCCACGCAGGCACATCCCTGTCTTACTTCACGCCCATTAAGACCTCATCCTATGTTTGTAGCTCTTGTTGCAGCGGCAATTCAAAAACGTTACCCCTAGGAAAAATTGCCTGATTGTATAACAGCCACCCAAAACGTATGCGCTCGGAATAGTTAATCTAAACGCCGTAGAGGTGCAGGCCCCTTACGCTTTTCTATTTTTTCCTTTTTTTGAGCTCTTCTATTTCCGTTTTGAGCTTCTCGTTTTCCTCACGCAGTTTTGTGTTTTGTTCCATAGAAGCCGTTAAAAGGCTGTTCATTTGCTCTTTGACGATTTCCTGCTGGGACCCTGTCTCCGCAATCTTCTTCTCCTCAAGGCACTTTGCAAGCAGTTCTTTTTGCTTTTCGACTTCCATACTGAGCTGCTCCGACTGTTTCTTTAGTTGAGCGGCTATCAACCTGCTCTTTCTTACTTCTGATGATGTGTCCTGTTCGCTGCACCCTGCAATTAACACAATAACAACACCGACTGTTAAAATAACCGCTTTGTGGACCGCCATTTTCATTGTTATCCTTTCTAATTCAACTATCTTTCTAAAACCGACCAGTGCTACGCAGCGATTCGCAGAGTAGCATAAGATTCGGCCATTACTATACCGCTGACCACCCCGCCGTCAAGGCCTTCACCTATTCAAAAAGCACTTCCAGCTTCTCTTCATCAGCCGGGTCGATTTGGCCCCGGTCCGTCCACACAGCCAAATCTAAACTCTTCCTGCATGAGCAGTCCTCGCAAACAAGTCCCGCTTCGCTATGCAGAACTGCCTTGATAAGTTCCATACAGTTGTTTGTTGCCGTTTGCAGATTTCCAGTAATCTCTTTAAGGAGTGTCTGTTTATCTTTTCGCTCTTCGTGGCTTCGCCAGCAGTCATAATCGCTCGGCAATGCAATCAGAGCGTAGCAGATTTGCGCTTCTCTGGCTAATTTTGCCTCTGGCATAGCCGTCATACCAATCAAATCACCGCCCCACTTCTGGTGCATTAGCGATTCAGCCCGCGTGGAAAATTGCGGCCCTTCCATACATACGTATGTGCCGCTCAAATGTGTCTTTATATCGATTGTCTCAGCTGCATCGCAAAGGAGCTTTCGAAGTCTTCCGCAAACCGGCTCAGCCATCTCGCAGTGCACTGCTCCAAAACCGCTGAAAAAACTGTTTTGCCGTTTGAACGTTTTATCAATGAACTGGTCGACGATGACCAAATCACCAGGAGCAATTTTCTTGCGAAGCGACCCTACCGCACCGCTGCCGATTATCGTATGAACACCTAACTTCTTCAATGCAAAGATATTTGCTGAAAACGGCACCTCGCTCGGTGAAAGTTTATGCCCCTTGCCGTGTCGATTTAGAAATGCAATCCTCTTTGTTCCTAACTTGCCGACCATAATACCTGTGCTCGGCTGGCCGAACGGCGTTTCGATGTTGCAGAATTCTGCATCAACTATATGCTCGCCCAGAGCATCACCCAGCCCCGTACCGCCTATTATACCGACTAATTCTTCTGCCATTTGGATAGCTCCTTATAAAACGCTCGTTATGTTACTCCTTTACACCTGTATTTACAAGATAGAAACCCGTATTTTGGCATCGCTATACGACTAATTGGCTGATACGGACGATTTTGGGTTTGACTTTTAGCATCGTATCATTTAAAATGGATTTTTTGGCCATTTCTCCGCGTTTAATCGGTGAAATAACCACTAAAAACAGGTGGGATGGGATGAAAAACATCTTTGACAGGAACCTTAGGAGAAGAGCATTTGCCAAAGGGGGCGACGCGCTTTGTCTACGTCGTTTCCCGGCCCTTACATCTATATTTGCAGTATTGGTCTGTATTTTAGCAGATGTCACAGCCGACCAGAAGGGTGCTATCACCAACTTAAAAGACTCCAATGTGCGCCAAAACGTGGTTGAGCGACTGGCCGGCGAAAGCCGGCAAAAAAAAGCTAAAGCATGGGAAATAGCAAGCAGAGATGGCTGGACACCGAAAAAGAAAGTTAACAACACAACATCCGAGCTGATGGCGATAGAAGGCGACAGGGTCTATGTCTACAAGACCTGCAATGTAAATGCTGCAATATCCATCGCAGCAAACCTTATCAGAAATACAGCGCCATACTATCTCAATGGAGCTGGTCTGACTGTTGGTATTTGGGATGCCGGCAATGTCAGGGCCACTCATCAGGAATTCGGCGGACGCGTAACTATTAGGGACAACGTAGGTTCTGAAGACCATTCCACGCATGTTGCCGGAACAATCGCAGCCGCAGGGGTCGTCGCCAACGCTATGGGTATGGCGCCGAGCGTGCTGATTGATTCTTATGATTGGACAGACGATATTTCGGAGATGACCTCCCGGGCGATGAGCTATCCGAACGAGCCGGATAAAATACAGGTATCCAATCATTCGTACGGCTACGTAGCCGGCTGGGACAACAGTTCTTCACCGCCACGCTGGTATGGGACCTGGGGATATGGGTACCGCGAGTCGGACTATTTTGGGCAGTACGACACAGAGGTGGCCCAGTGGGATGAGCTTTGCTACAATGCCCCTTACTATTTACCTTTTAATGCCGTAGGCAACGACCGCGAAGATAACGCACCGGCAGCAGGTCAGCAGTTTCAGTACTGGAAGTCACGCTGGCGCACAAAAACCTACGACCCTTCGACCGACCCTTACAACGATGACTGGGACAACGGCGGTTTCGATACCATCATAATACCGGGGACAGCGAAAAATAATATGACGGTGGGGGCTGTAAATGATGCGGTTACCGGCGGCGTTCGCGACCTGACCAAAGGGACAATGACCGCCTTTAGTGGATGGGGCCCAACAGACGATGGACGAATCAAACCAGACATTGTAACCAATGGAACGACCTTGTACTCGCCTATAGCAAGCAGTAACAGCAGCTATGCAACATATAGCGGTACGAGTATGGCCGCCCCCGGCGCAGCGGGAACAGCGATATTGCTGGTGGATTATTACGACCGCCTTTTCCCGGCTCAGGCGATGCGCTCAAGCACAATCAAAGCCCTTATGATTCACACCGCAGATGACCTCGGCAATCCCGGACCAGATTACAAATTCGGATGGGGCCTGATAAACGCCGAAGCTGCGGCCAAACAAATAAAAGACCATTATGACGCTCCGGATGCAAATAAAATTGTCGAAGGTCTTTTAGATAGTGCCCACACCGTTCGGACTTACACGTTTGAATTTGGCACCGCCGGCCCAGTCAAGGCAACTTTATGCTGGACTGACCCACCGGCCGCTGCGGCAGACGGCCTCGATAATCGCTCGCCTCGCCTGGTAAACGACCTCGACCTGCGCATTATCGACCCCACCGGCTCGGTAACTTATTATCCGTTTGTGTTGGACCTCAATAGTCCCGCTGCCCCGGCTACAACAGGTGACAACACACGGGACAACGTCGAGCAGGTAATAATTTCTTCGCCGAGCATCCCCGGCACTTATACTGTCCGCATAAGCCATAAGGCATCGCTGACAAATGGTCAGCAGTATTATTCTCTTATTGTAAGTGGATACTCACCGCTCGCCGACTTCCACGGCGACGGGTTTGTTGATTTTGAGGACTTGGAGATGCTTTTAGACTACTGGCTGCAGGATGAACCGCTGGTAGATATTGCCCCATCCGGCGGCGACGGCATCATAAACCTCCTCGATTTCGCAAAATTCGCCCAATACTGGCCCTAAACCACCCCTGCCTCAAACCCTCTTACATTCGATTATTATTTAGTGCTCACCGAGGCTAACTTATGTTATAATCGGTAATTATGACTTCGGCTCAGAATATAAAGCAGAAGGCACTCCAGTTAGGTTTTGACCTGGTCGGCATAACAGACGCCTCCCCTCTAAACAACGAACAATTCAAAGCGTTCACCAACTGGCTCGACTCCGGTTACGCAGGCCGAATGGACTATATGCAGGATAACCTCGACAAACGCACAAACCCCGCCAAACTTCTGAAAAATGCTCAATCGATAATATGCCTCGGCTTAAACTACAATCCGCCAAAAACACAAAAGCAAATATCAACCCCGGCAGCCCCGCTGGGCATAGTAGTAAACTACGCTCAATACGAAGATTATCACCCCTTTATAAAAAAGCGATTGCGCAAACTAACTGATTTTATAAGCTCCGTTGCCGGCGCCGGCTTCAGCTTCAAAATTTGTGTCGACTCCGCTCCACTGGCCGAAAGAGCGTTCGCCGCCAGAGCTGGTCTCGGCTTCATCGGCAAAAATCATATGCTTATCAATCCCGAACTCGGCCCACAGCTCCTCCTCGGAGAAATAGTAACCAGTCTGAAACTGCAAACTGATGAGCCAATTAAGGCCGATTGTCAGGGTTGCAACAAGTGCCGGACTGCCTGCCCGACAGGTGCCTTAAGGACCGATGGCCGGTTTGATGCCAATAAGTGCATCAGCTATCTGACAATAGAACACAAAGACCAGATACCAGCCGACTTGGCACAAAAAATCGGCGACCGCATCTTCGGCTGTAACGAATGTGTCCTCGCCTGCCCCTATCAAACCAACGCCCCAGTATGCAAAAACAAGCATTTCAGATTTTTTGATGACAGGGCTAACCTTAATCTGTATAAGATGTTAAGTATGAGCGAAGATGATTTTGAAGCTAAATTTGCCGATTCAGTTTTTATGCGTTTAGGCCTCGACCGCTTAAAAAGAAACGCCCAAATCTGCCTTAATAATATAAGCCGATAAGGGTTTTTGATAGTGATAATGAGCCCGTCTTCGTGTAAAACTACCCGGCTTCGCCTACGGCTACGCCGAGGCAAGCGCCGAGGTCTTCGAGAGAGTTTTTGCGATTAAGTGTATGCAGGGCAAGAAGTTAAGTTGAAAATTGAAAGTCGCGGAAAAGTGTTAAAACCATAGCTAAACGTATGCAAACTGCGGCAAAACAATGCAAAATAGTGGAGAAACTATAGTGAAACGGTGCCGAAATGTTGGAAAAAATTGTACAATTTCGCACAATTTGTAATTGGTAAGTGGTGGTTGGTAAATGGGGAAGTGTAGGGGGCTTCATAGAAAAATTGGGGGCGGGTTGCCTAAATTAACATCAATTTTTGCCGCGGGGATTTGGAGAAAGGTTGTTTGGTAGGTGGTAATACCACATAGCGCAGACAATCATACAGGGATTTTTGTTGCGAGGTATTTAGGAGAAGTAGTTCACTATATGGCAATGCCATATAGCGATGGACCTATACGGAGTAAAAGGGACAATGGATAAAATGCGACGGAGCTATTTGTCACGTTCGATAGAGTCGGCCTGGTGCCTGATTGCCTGCCAATAGCCGTTCATTTGAGCAAGGGTTTGGCGACCTAATTCGGTCAGGCGATAGTATTTTCTCTTCGGGCCATCGGGAGATTTGGCCTGATAGAATGTTACAAGACCCTGTTTTTTGAATCGCCTGAGGATGCTATAAATTGTTCCTTCGCTCATGAGCAAACCTTCGGACTTACAAAACTTTCGTTGTATTTCGTAGCCGTACATTTTCCGGTTGCGTATGTCATTAAGAATGGTCAATTCGAGAAGTCCCTTGCGGACCTGGTTTGTCCAGTTTTTGAAGAATATGGTGTTCATAGGCGTTATTATAAAACGGATGATAGTATATGTCAATGCCATATAGTGTGAGTAGTCGCAGAGGATTTTTAGATGTTGGGTTTTGAGAATGTGGGTTTTGAGAATTGGGGATTTGAGAAGCAATTTAAAAGTTAAAACTGAAAATCCAAAACCATCCGTCTTCGTCCCTAAGGGACTACGCCGGAAGGACGGCAGATAAGTGCGGGACGCCGGGGGCAGTTTTTTGCCTAAGTTAACAGAGAAGTTTAAGCCGCAGATTGCCTAAGTTAACACAGTTTTTTTCCGCAGGGGCTTTGGGGGGACAAAAAACAATCAAAAATACTAAGCACGAAAAATCCCGTAGTTACCACGTATTGACAAAAATGTGAAAAAGTGATATGGGGTTTTACATATAACGAAAGGCCGGTTTTGACATTATCATTATCGTTGAATTTTAAGGGCTTGGTTGCGTAGCCAAGCGTTTAATATGGGAAATACCAGAATAAAGTTTCCTTTTGTTTTTTGGTTACCGATTTTGCTCAATTTCCTCAAAAACAGGCTAAAAACGCCTTTCGTCCGGGAAAATCTTAATATTACTTGACATTGCAGGGGGGGATAGAATATAGAAGTTCGAGTAAGTCTATTATCTGGGCTTGCAAGAAAGAAGAAGTAAGTGAGAGTGATGAGAGGCAAGGAAAGAGAGCATTGGTTTTGTACTCATACTCAGAAAGAGTATCCCCCTTTTATGTCCCCCAACATCAGCCCTCACCGCTTAATGTCTATTTATTAACATTTTTGGAGGAGCAGGGTATGAAAAGATTAATTGCAATTTGTGCAGTAGTAATTTTTGCCTTGGCGGTATCCGCTGGTGCGGTAACCATCAATTACACAGTGTCCGGCTGGGGACCAACGCAGTTTCCTGGACCTAACACACCACCTGAGGGGGCTCCATGGGGTGTAGATGGTTATCCGGGCGATACAGTTGAATTGGCTACCTATACAGGTACCCTCGATCTTACACCAGGCACCTACAACCTGAAGATTAACACGCTTCTGTGGACAATCGATTACACCTGGGCGGATGGGAACGACCCCAATGCCGGAGAAAGTGAATGGGAAAATCTGTACTTTAATTTTGATGCGATCCGCAGTATCTCCTTCGATGGTGGTCCTGCCGGTTCTCTTGGCCAGACGGGCCTTCTTGAAAGTACCTGGTATAACGACTATCTGGCTCTCAACGAAGGGGCTACGTGCTCTTTCACTGTCCAGGGTTACCGGATTGATGTAACACCGCTCGGATTTAGCAGGACCGGTGGTTCCTTCTCTGGTGGTAATCCATGGATCCAGCCTGAGCGTGACATTATGGCGAGATTCGATGTTGTCCCCGAACCGCCCTCCGTAGCATTGGTGCCCAATGCGCTGCACGTAGATCCAGGTTCGACGGTGACTGTGTCGGTTAATATGTCTGTCTCGTCGCCCACCACCATGACCGCCATCAGCACGAGAATTTTGTACGATCCCAATGTGTTTACCTACGACGCCAATTCGGGCGTGGTGAAAGGTAATTTGCTCACGCACTACTGGGATCTTGGCGCCGGCAGTCCAGCCGAAGGCGAGTTGAGAGTCGGCGGTATTGACTTAGGCCTATACCCAGAGTACTTCGAGACTCTTACGGCGGGGTCTGGAAAGTTGTTCACCTTCTCTCTTAAGGCGAAGGAAGATGCGTCCACGGGACCTTCCGCTCTGATCTGGGGAGTGTACGACGGATACGACAACGCCACTGCGGGCTTCGACTACGCAGATGCCAATTTTGTCGACATTATCCTGCCTTTGGAAGCGATGTCCGGCGCTTCGATCAACGTTTGTCCGGCAGGTGACCTCGACGGCGATTGTGATGTTGACTTTTATGACTTCGCAATCATGGCAAATAATTGGCTGGTTGGTACTGAATATTAGATTGACTTTTAATCTATAATAATGGGGCGTTGGTGAATTGTCATCGACGCCCACATAAAGGTTTTTGAAAAGTTTAATGTTGCTATTGTTGTCGGTTGTCCACAACAGGCAAACTGAAAAGTAAATTTAGGAGGAAAAATGGTGATGAAAAAAGTATTTATAATTTGTACAGCAATTGCAGTCATTCTAACAGTAAATGGGGTTTCCTTTGCTGCAAACGAAATTTCATACGGTACCGTAGGTACCGGAGCAACGGCGACTGTTACCCCTGTCGGTGTTGAACTGTCCACTGCAATAGGCACCGGCACTGCTGGAAGTGCTTACGTCCGGCTGAATATCGACGGAGGTATAGCACTCAATGCCATCACGTCGCTTTCGTACACTTCGAAGATCACAACCGCTAGCGCGGGCGGCTTTGCTTTGGAGGTCGTGTTGAATATCGATGCGGACGGCGATGGAACCCTCGAAGGGACGGGAATAGGCTGGATGCAGTCGAGCCACAACCCGACAACCCTCGGGTATGTCGATGGTTCAAACCGCGGGGATAATTTCTTATCTGGCGACAACAACCCCCCTGGTGCGTGGACCCCAGATTTGACGTTCGTCACCAGGGATGCCTTGGGAAACTATTACTATTGGGACGCCAACGACGCTCGCAATGGTTTCACCGATCTTTATAGCCCCTTCTCAACAATCGTTCCTGGTATGTTGCCGGTCAATGACATCGACGGGGCAGATTTAGTCCATTCAATCGACTTTGTCGTGGGTACCAGCGGCAATTTTGACGGCATGAAAGCTATTGTTTCAAGTGTGGAACTCAACGGCACATCCTATTCCACTCCCACTTCCACGCCACCAACCGTAGCATTGGTGCCCAATGCGCTGCACGTAGATCCAGGTTCGACGGTGACTGTGTCGGTTAATATGTCTGTCTCGTGGCCCATCACTATGGCCGCCATCAGCACGAGAATCTTGTACGATCCCAATGTGTTTACCTACGACGCCAATTCGGGCGTGGTGAAAGGTAATTTGCTCACGCACTACTGGGATCTTGGCGCCGGCAGTCCAGCCGAAGGCGAGTTGAGAGTCGGCGG
>JBAPXT010000314.1:0-5365 GCA_049284355.1 Sedimentisphaerales bacterium | reverse complement strand
TAATACCTCCCCCTTGTTATTGATTATTGATAAATGATTATTTATTATTGGTAATTCCTCTAAAGAGTTTCCGTTTCGAGAACAGACTATCGTTCTCTCATAATTGGACGAACCTGCGCGTTTGATGTGAAAATTTTGTGGTTTTTAGGGGTGTGGTTTTGGCTAAGTTGTTACAGCTAAAAGGATAGGAAAAATTTTGGAAAAATGGATTTTGGGTGTTTAGCTACCTGCGCATCTGATTGAAGTTTTTGGCTTGTAAGCAATATGGCAGTTACCTATAATTTACCGATAATAAACGTGAACATCGGAGGAAAGAAAATATGAAACTAAACCGAATCATGCGATTATCGTTTGTCTTATTAATTTTAGTTATAGCGATTTCTGTAAACCAGTCGGTAAACGGGAAGACTCCAGACTTTAACGATATTCTAAAATCTGCCGAACAAGGCGACCCTAATGCACAATTTAAACTCGGAGATATGTATTGGATTGGTAAAGAGGTACCCCATAACTTTCAACAAGCTCTCAAGTGGTACGAGAAAGCCGCCGAACAAGGCCATTCCGAAGCTCAATACACCTGCGGATTAATTTATCTTTACGGCAATAAAGAAACAGGTTTCCCTAAGAACTATCAGCAGGCAATCAAGTGGTTTGTAAAAGCTTCTGAACAAAAATATTTTTGGGCTTCATTCCAACTCGGGGAAATTTATGAAGAAGGCAATGCTGTTCCTCAAAACTATCGACAAGCTGTCAAATGGTTTTTAAAGGCTGCTGAGGAAGGGGATTATGGGGAGTCGTCCGTCAGAATACATCTAAGGATAATGTATGATGAAGGTAAATGCGAACTTCAGGACTATGAAAAAGTTATTAAATTGATACAGAAAAAAGCAGAACGGGGAAATGAGTCGGCCCAGTTCGAGCTTGCAAACATGTATCTTCATGGCGACATATTGGATCCGTCAAGTAAGCCTTTACTCATTACTCAGGACTATCAGCAAGCCATTAGTTGGTTTCTTAAATTAGCTGAACGGGATGTTCCTTTTGCTCGATCTGCTCAATGTCAACTTGGCAGGATATATAGTGAAGGCGTAGGCGTTCCTCAAGATTATGTTGAAGCATATAAATGGCTTATTCTTTCAGCATTAGAACCCGATGAATCTTTGGCTAAGTATTATGTCGAGGCAAGAGACGCATTGAGATTAAAAATGTCTCCCCAGCAGATAATTGAGGCGCAACAGCTTGCCAAAGAATTTAGACCAAAAATCGGTAACAATACTATTAGAGACTCTACTACAAAACCAAAGCAAGGGGACAAAACCACACCAAGTGATACGAACAATAACAAGGGCAGCCAACCCTAAATGGCTGAAATAGAAAAATTGAAAATAAAAAATCAAAATGCAAAAGAAAAATATTCATTTCATTGGGTTTTTGGCAAACGTTGATGACTCATTACTCAAATTAGACCTTGGTCAACCTTTTACAATAGAGAAGAAATCTCAAGGGGATGCCAGTTCCTTTCTTTGTCATATCAGGCAACATTACGGGACAAAGTCTGAAGATGGCATATTGGCGGTGGAGGATAGAGTGAACGGCATAGTACACAACCAATCATTTTATTACTATTGCATTACGGCGAGCAACATAGAATCTTTTGAAGCTACGCCTCAAGGAGGAGTGGTTATACGTCCGGACGCATTAGAAAGGAGTTTTTATCCCCTACGAGACAAGGTTCGTTTGCTCCGCCTGTTTAAGGAAGGAAACATCATGATGCGATTCTCATTGTTCTATTACTTGGAGGGAAGCGAACCCAAAGTTGTTTGGAGTATCCGAGAGGGGCCGCTGTCCGATGGGACTATATTTAAGTTGGAGTCCTATGAGGTTGCCGAAGCTCGGGATTTCATAAAAAACGCAAAAATACCTTTTGACAGGGATTTTTTAAATTTGGCTTTTGATAGTTTTGAATTGTCTTATGAAACCCACACTACCCCCTTGGGTTTTTTGTCGCTTATGATAGCTATGGAAACGCTATTCAATCCAGGAGAAAACGAGATTCGATACAGCGTTTCAAGAAATACTGGCGTTCTTTTGGGTGAGAAACGTGAGCAATCTGAAAAGATTTTCAGGGAAATTAAAGACCTCTATGGCAAACGGTCAAAAATGGTTCACAGCGGAAAATCAGGTATGATAACTAGAGAAAACCTGTTGCGACTCCGTTGGTTTGTGAGAGAAGCGATCAAAGAGATTAATCTAATGGGCGAAGATAAGTCAAAGCTTCTGGAGCTATTGAATCAGTGTGGCTTTGGTGAGCGCCATTGGAGAAAAAAGTTAACTGGATTCCCGCTTTCGCGGGAGTGACCCTCCGTCGCACTTTGTGCTATGTAGGGCAGGCAAGGTTAGTCGCTGTTCACCTTCGCCAAGGCTACGGGCGGATAAATGCCGGTGACTGCTAAACAAACCCAGCCATAGCGCCCTCGTCGCAAGCAACGAGGCTAAGCAATTTTATTCAGCCTCTAATTCCAGCATCCTTTTTTTAAGCTTTACCCCCCCTGTGGCGGAAAAACCCCCGATTTTGCCGTTATCGCAGATTACGCGGTGGCAGGGGATTATAAGCGGCAGGGGGTTTTTAGCCATCACCTTGCCGACCGCTCTGGCAGCGCGGGGTTTGCCAGCCATCTCAGCCAATCGGCCGTAAGTAACTATCCGGCCAAACTCTATACCCCTGCAGGCGGTCAAAACCCGCCTCGCAAATAAGCCCAATCCGTTCAGTACAACAGGAACGTCTTTCCCGAAATTTACGCGAGTACCATCAAAATAAACGGTTATTTGTTCCTGGACTTCCTTGAAAAGGGCTTTGTCGTATCGGGCGGACGGAAATTTCTGTAAAAGCTGCGATTTGACCTTTTCACGCTCACCTGCCGGCAGACAGCTCCGCAGAAGCCCATTATCGGTAGCGGCAAGGCCGAAATAGCCCCATTTGGTCTTAAAAACTGTATATACGACCATCTTTTGCACTTTTTCACCCTTAGCCCTTAAAATTCATATCTAAATACGCCAAATTCATTGACGCAAGAGCAAAATTTTGTTAAATATAGTAGTTTCTATACAAAATAGCTGAGTCACCGAAGATTTGCTTATAATTTTATTTTACATTTCGGCGTTGATTTATGTCTCTTGAAGAACTGAGAAATCAAATTAACAAACTCGACCTTCAACTTGTAAAGCTGCTCAATGAGCGTGCGCGTATTGTCGTGGAGATAGGCAAGCTGAAGAACAAAGCCGGCAAACCCGTTTACTCGCCGGACCGGGAAAAAGAGGTTTTTGCCACGATTACCAAGGCCAATAATGGCCCACTGCCGGACAGATGCCTGACGGCTATTTGGCGTGAACTGATGAGCGGCTCTTTCGCCCTGGAAAGGCCGTTGCGTATCGCTTATCTTGGACCCGGCGGCAGCTTCAGCCATACCGCAGCGATGCTGAAGTTCGGCCAGAGTGTCGAATATGAACCGCTGGCCGACATCAGAAGCATCTTTGATGAAGTCAGTAAAGGCCATTGTGATTTAGGCCTTGTCCCGATAGAAAATACCACCGGCGGCGGAGTGATAGAGACGCTCGACGCCCTGATAGATTTCGATGTGAAAATTTGCGCCGAGGTCCTGATGGCAATTCACCACAGTCTGCTGGCTAATTGTCCGCTGAACCAGATTGAGAAGATTTACTCGAAGCCGGAGATATTCGTCCAGTGCCGGAACTGGTTAAGCGCCACTTTCAAAGAGGCCCAAACCATCTCTGTTGCCTCCAGCACCAAAGCCGCACAGATAGCAGCGGACGAACCAAAAGCCGCAGCGATTAGCTCAACCGTCGCTGCGGAGCTGTACGGCCTGAAAGTTGTATGCGAAAATATCGAGGACATTGCCAACAATATAACCCGATTTTTGGTAATCGGACGAGAGGACGCAAAACCAACCGGCGAAGATAAGACCGCTATATTGTTCAGCACGGCCCACAAAGCCGGCGCCCTTGCCGATGTGCTTGACGTCTTCAAAAAATACAATATCAACCTGACAAATATAGAATCCAGGCCAAGTAAAAAAAGGCAATGGGAATACTATTTCTTTATGGATTTCCTCGGACACAGAACGGAAGAACATGTCCAAAAGGGATTGGAAGAGGCCGGCAAGCATTGCCTACAGCTTTCGATATTGGGCAGTTTCCCGAGGGCGACAGAATTGCTTTAAGTAGGTCTATAGTACTCAATTTGTAAATTATTTAGGAGAATTTTGTGAGTTTTATGAGAAAGTCATTCGTAGCCGGCAATTGGAAAATGAACACGGACAGCCATACCAGTATAGAGCTGGTCAAAGCAATCGTTTCCGGAGTTTCAAAGATTGCGGACCATAACGTTCACGTCGCGGTCTGTCCGCCTTTTGTCTACCTGCAAGGTGTGGTTAATGCTCTTCGCAAGTCTGGCATCGCCGTAGGAGCCCAGGATATTTATTACGAAAAGGAAGGAGCTTTTACCGGCGAGATAAGTCCGTCAATGCTAAAAGATGTCGGCTGCACTTATGCCCTGTGCGGCCATTCGGAACGCAGACACGTAATTGGCGAAACCGATGAGCTGATAAATAAGAAAATTGCTGCTGCCATTTTAGGCGGCCTTTTGCCGATATTTTGTGTTGGCGAGCTGCTTGAAGAACGCAAGTCATCCAAAACAGAAGAAGTTGTAACGCGACAGATAAAGAAAGGCCTGGCCGGCTTAAATGCCGAGAAGGTCTCTGCGGTAACCATAGCTTATGAGCCGGTCTGGGCCATTGGAACGGGGCTGACGGCAACACCGCAGCAGGCACAAGAGGTGCACGCCTTGATAAGAAAGCTGCTTGGGCAAATGTATGACGGCAAATTAGCTGAGGAGATTCGCATCCTCTACGGCGGCTCGGTAAAGCCCAGCAACGCAGCTGAGCTGATGCACCAGCAGGACATAGACGGCCTGCTTGTCGGCGGAGCGAGTCTGAAGGCGGATGATTTCGTCGCGATAATTCGGGCGGCAATGTAATTAGCGTATAGTTTTTCTATTTGCTACTTGTAAAGGAAATAAATATGACGGTTTTTCCAGTGTTGGCAGTAAGTCTTTTTATGAATGTTGTCGCTGTTATTTTTGTCATTTGCGCGGTGCTGCTGATTTTAGTCGTTCTGGTTCAGAAGGGCAAAGGCGGCGGCCTGAGCGCTGCATTTGGCGGCGGCATGGCAAGCGGGATTTTAGGTTCAAAAACAGGTGACTTTCTGACGTGGGTTACAATAGCGATGGTAGGTGTGTTTCTGGCACTTGCCGTGTTTATGGCCAGATTCTACAGACCACATATTGGTG
>JBAPXT010000313.1:0-6021 GCA_049284355.1 Sedimentisphaerales bacterium | reverse complement strand
GGTTATGGGACCGTTCCTTGAAGTAAAAGCTAAAAATCCTGTAGCGGTTATGGATATGTGGAAAAAAGTGTTATCTTTAATGGCTGACTTTATAGAATCCCTGTCTTATTCAATTATTTCGATTTCTTTAAATAAGAACATAGGAGATACTCAGCCTTTTATCTGGAAGAAATTTAAGGTGACTCCGGGATACACATATCTTCTGGATTTGAGCAAATCTATCGATGACATCCGGACGGAAATGTCTGCTGAAAGAAAGAACGATATAAATAAAGCAATGAGAGATGGATTAATCGTAAAGCAGGTGAAGAATTTTGAAATAGTTAAATCTTTGGTACTTAAGACATTTTTAAGACAAAATTTGACTGTTAAGAGATATTATCTTGATAAAATTCTTTTTGAATTTGCAAGTGATGTTAACAGTTTTGCTTTCGCAACATATAGGGAGGATAATCCTATAGCCGTTTCATTTTGTGTTTGTGATAAAGAAACCGCTTATTATCTTCTTGGAGGTTACGATTATGAAAAAAAGCATCACGGAGCGGGAGCCTTAGCCACTTGGGAGGCAATAAAATATGCTCAGCAATTAGGATTAAAGTACTTTGACTTTGAAGGCTCTATGGTTCCGCAAATTGAGAGATATTTCAGAGGGTTTGGGGGACAACTGACACCCTACTACAGAGTAAACAAGGCAAAATTGCCTTTAGAAATGCTGTTGAAGTTCTTTAAACGAGATAGGTTCTGATGAAAGTTATAATTTCTCACGATGTTGATTCTATTACAGCATGGGAACATAAAAAGGACCTGGCAATCCCCAAATTTATAGTTAGAAGCTCTATAGAGTTAGTAATCGGCAAAATAAGTTTTACAGAATATCTTTTAAGATTTGAAGAGCTTGCAAAAAACAATCACCAGAATTTGGAAGAATTAATGGGGTTTGATAAAGAAAACGAAGTTCCTTCTGTTTTCTTTGTTGGAGTAAATAATGGGGTAACTCTTTCCTATTCGTTAAAGAATGCTGAATACTGGATAAAGAAAATTGTAGAAAAAGAGTTTGACGTAGGTGTGCACGGGATAGAGTTCGATAATCTCAATGGAATAAATAGGGAGTACGAAATTTTTAAAAAATTGTCAGGTTTGAAAAAATTCGGTATAAGAATGCATTACCTGCGGAACTCCAGAGATACACTCAAATTTATAGACAAGGCCAGCTATATATTTGACAGTACTTTGTATGAGTCCAAGAATCCATATAAAATCGGTAACTTGTGGGAATTCCCTTTGCATATTATGGACGCATATCTTTTTTGCGAGAACAGCAAATGGCAAAATCGAACTCTGGAACAAGTCAAGGAAACAACTAAAGTAAAAATAGACAGGGCTTATAGCGGCGGAATAAAGTACTTTACCGTATTGTTTCATGATAGATATTTTAGTAATAGTTTTAAAAGCTGGAAAGACTGGTATGTTTGGACAGTTGGCTATTTGAAAAGTAGCGGATTTAAATTTACAACTTATAGAGAAGCTATCCAAGAATTAGAGAAGAAGGCATAAAGTTTTTGTCTGTTTTCGGCAGTGAGTAATTAGTTTGTACGTATTAACTGGGGCAAGAGTCCCTTAATTTAGGGATGAAGCAGCATGGGCTTATTCTTTTGTATTGCTGCAGAGGGATCGTTCCTTGTCTGGATATGATAAACACCTGATTTGCGTGAATGAGAAAAATGTTGCCAATAACGAAAGCTGCCAGCAAACATTAGAGGCCGTGTAAAATTTGCCCATCTGAGAGACAACAATCTATGCATATTTTGTACATTCATCAGTATTTTGCTACGCCTTTGGGCTGCACAGGGACCCGGTCTTATGAATTTGCCCGTCGATGGGTAGCCAAGAAGCATAAGGTAACAATGCTTACCACCACTGCGCAGCTCACCTGCGAAGATTTGGCGGAAGCAAAAGGCCGGTTCATTAAAAAATATGCAGTTAGTGGTATAAATGTTCTTGCTTTGGCGATTCCGTATAGACAGCAAATGGGGATGTTTAAGCGATGTCTGGCTTTTTGTGTTTTTTCGTCTCTTGCCTCTGTTGCGGCGTTTTTCTTGAAGTTTGATGTTCTTTATGTGACAAGTACTCCAATTACAGTCGGGATACCCGCACTTATAGCAAGATGGTTCAGACGGAAAAAATTTATTTTCGAGGTGCGGGACCAGTGGCCTGCGGCGATGGTGAAAATGGGATTTCTGAAAAATAGATTTTTGATTGGCATATCTACCTGTCTTGAAAAGGTCATTTATAAATATTCTGCCGCAATTGTTACGGTTTCAGATGGTATGGCTGAAGGAGTTAAAGAGATTGCGGGAGAAACAAAACTAATTTATGTGATACCCAACGGCGCGGATTTGGACTTTTTCAGGCCGGACATTGCGAATGATGAGATTCGGAGGAAAAATCAATGGAACAGTAAATTTGTGCTGCTCTACGCCGGCGCGATTGGCAGAATTAACGGTCTGGATCTAATTATCGACGTAGCCGAGAAGCTCAAGAACCATAAGAGTATTTTGTTTGTACTGGTAGGTAAAGGCAGTAATAAGGGCATTTTAGAAAACAGGGTAGAAAAACTCGGCTTGACAAACGTGCAAATCCTGCCTTCCGTGCCCAAGCAAAAACTGGCAGGCCTTTTTTCAGCATCAGATGTCATTATGGCAACAATAAGTAATTTCCCAAGCGTGGAGCAGAGTGCGTCGCTTAATAAGTTTTACGATGGGCTCAGCGCAGGCAAACCTGTGCTGTTGAATTACTACGGTTGGCAAGGCAAACTTCTTGAAGATAACCACGCAGGCTTCGGCTGTAAGCTTTATGATGTAGATGAGTTCGCCGAAAAGGTATTGTATCTTAGTTCACATCCCGAGCAGGTAACAGAAATGGGCCGGAATGCAAGACGGTTAGCTGTCGAGCGATTCGACAGAGATAAGCTGGCTGCCCAAGCTCTGGAGATTGTCTCCGGCTTGAGGTAAACAGGCACTGTGAGCTAAGCCGACAAAAACTTTCACCTATCAATCAATAGACCTAAGGCGGATACAAACCAAATGTTTATATCTATCATTATCCCGATGCGCAACGAAGAAAATTTTATTGGCAGGTGCCTTGATTCCTTTCTTTGCCAGGTCCAAGTCGGTGAAAATCTTGAGATAGTTTGTGTGGACGGTATGAGCACGGATCGTACCCGTGATATTGTCCGGCAATATGGAGGTCGTGATAAACGCATCCGTCTGATAGAGAATCCTGACAGGTTCACTGCTGCCGGCATGAATCTGGGTATCGTCCAATCACGAGGAGACTTTATCATCGTTGCGAGTTGTCATGCCAAATATTCACCTAACTACGTTAGTAAGTGCCTCGAAGTGATACAGCGGACTGGGGCAGAACATGTAGGCGGATACATGACGACCCTGCAAGGCAGAGACACTCGCGTCGGCAGAGCTATTGCTACGGCTACCAGTTGTAGGTTCGGGGTAGGAAACGCGGCGTTTCGGCTGGGGGGCCAGGAAAGAGAAGTTGATACGCTTGCCTTTGGGATGTATCGGCGAAGCGTTTTCGAGAAAGTCGGCTTGTACGATGAGAGACTCATCCGCAATCAGGATATTGAACTGAATTCTAGGATACGCAAGCGAGGCGGACGGATTGTAATATCACCTGAAATAAAGCTTAGTTATTACAATCGGGCTACTTATCGCGGATTGTGGCAGCAATCATTTAACAACGCTCTCTGGAATCCTTATACAATCTGGCTGGTGGGCAGAGGGCCGACCTTTAGGCACTTTATCCCGATGTTTTTTGTCTCGGGGCTGATTACTTTCATAATAGGAGCTTTTTTCTGGTGGCCACTAAAGTGGATATTGTTTGGGTATGTTTTGCTGTATTTATCAGTTGCATGTGTATTTTCAATTAAGCGCACCCGTCAGACAAAAATATCTGCTACTTTGGTTTTGTGGTCATTTGTTGTGCTGCATATGGCTTATGGCCTTGGGGAAATATGGTCAATTATAACAATACCATTTAAGTTTCCAAACCGGCATAAACAAAAGGTCGGCAAACTACCGGCAGACTGAATACCGTAACTCGTTGGACAAGTTGAGAATCACATCGCGGTCAGCAATATTTATGTAGCCAAGACAGGTATAAAAGGGACTGATGAAAAAACTCTCTAAACGAATTCTTGATTTGTTAATCTCACTGCTGACAGTGATACTTTTGTTTCCGGTTTTTGCTGCTATTATCATAACGATAAGAGTTAGCAGCAAAGGCCCTGCGATATTCAGGCAAGAAAGGGCAGGTAAAGATGGCAAGCCGTTTATGTTATATAAGTTCCGGACAATGAAGGTCGGTGTCGACCCTTTCGGCCAAAGCCCAAAATCCGGGGATGACCCGCTATTGATAAGGATAGGAAAGTTCTTGCGGGAATACTCACTTGACGAACTGCCGCAGCTATTTAATGTTATAAAAGGGAATATGAGCATAGTGGGTCCGAGACCTTTATATATTTCACAAATTACTAAATTCAGCGACTATCACAAGAAACGGCTTCTGGTCAAACCGGGCCTGACCGGGCTCTCACAACTCTATGGGCGTTCGGAGGTTACCGAAAAAACCAACTTGGACTTGGAAGTTGAATATGTGGAGAAACAAAGTTTTTGGCTAGACATCAAAATAATCTTTCTGACTTTAAGTGTAGTATTTGGTAAAAAAGGGGTTTATGAGAAGTAATATCTTGGGCAGAGAACGGGTTCGCAGTGGAAAAGAAATGTCAACCGCTAAATTTGAGGTAACAAATAATGAAAGTTTTAGTTGTATCACCGCATCCAGATGACGAGGTGCTCGGCGCTGGAGGTGCAATCGCTCGGCTGGCAAGTGAAGGTAATGATGTAACCGTTGCAATAGTTACCAAGGGGTGGGAACCTCTCTTTACGGATTCTCAGGTGGAACAAGTTCGTGCTGAGGCTCGTGCTGCTGGTGAGGTTCTGGGGGTGAAATCCTTGCAGTTCATGGATTTGCCTGTAACCAAACTCAATGAGATACACAAACATCAACTGAATAAGGAATTTGAGCAACTGGTAAACGAAGAAGAGCCGGAGTTGGTCTTCATTCCCTTTCGTGGTGACCGGCAAGAAGACCACAGGCAGGTATTCGATGCATGTATGGTTGCTCTTCGACCGCTGGTGAGCCGGAAATATGTCAAGCGAATTCTGTGCTACGAGACTGTTTCCGAAACGCACTGGCCTGCCGCCTACATTGAGCCCTATTTTGAGCCGCAGTTGTGGGTGGACATATCCAATTACTTATCCACCAAATTAGAAGCGATGCGCAGGTATAAGTCGCAATTGCAACAAGAACCTGATGCTAGGTCTTTGGAGGCCATTTCCTCCTTGGCTAAATGGCGTGGTAGCATGGTCGGAATGTCTTCGGCTGAATGCTTTGTTGTAGTCCGCGAGTGTTGGATGTAACCATGATTCCAAGTTGCATCAGAACATATACTCAAAAAAGGGCGTAAGAAAAAAATACTCACAGACCGAATACGCCCCAGGTGAGTAAAAACAGCCGACGTAACAAAAGCGATTATAACACAAGTTGCAGATGATTTGCAGAAGCAGTCCAGTTATTATTCTATCGTTGGTGTGCTGTAGTGTAGGATTTGCGTTAGAGCCGAACGAAATTCTCATAATAGCAAACAGTGATATCAGAGCATCTGTACAGATTGCCCAATATTATTGTGCAAAACGAAGCGTGCCAACGGACAATATTCTCGCCTTGCCTTTAGGTGCAAACCTCAACGACACAATCACCAGAGAAGATTACAACAAACAGCTTGCTGAGCCTATTCGCAAAAAATTGTCCGACAGTGAATTTGCCGCTAAAATCAAATGCCTGCTGACGACGTACGGTGTGCCAATCAAGGTAGGGGGACGCGGGCCGCTAAAGGACCAGCAGGACAAACTAATGCAATTGGAAAAGCTGGCCGAGCAGGAA
>JBAPXT010000312.1:0-12987 GCA_049284355.1 Sedimentisphaerales bacterium | reverse complement strand
CAGCAATACTTTTGATGCAATAAATTTTGTTCCGCTTGAGCCGTATTTAGCCGGTGTAATAAGCGCCGAGATGCCCAATTATTGGGAACCAGAGGCGCTGAAGGCCCAGACAATTGCGGCAAGAACTTATTGCCTGTATATTAAAAAGCGTTTTGGCGACAGGCGGAACTGGGACGTTACCAAAACGCAGGCCAACCAGCGTTACCTCGGTGTTGCTGCCGAATCAACCCAGGTCTGGGATGCTGTCAATCAAACGCGAGGCCAAGTTTTAGTCTGCAAGCAAACAGACGGCACCAAAGAACTGTTCCCCGCTTACTACGGCTCAAGCTGCGGCGGCCATACCGAAAACAGCAAAAATGTGTTCGGCGATTTTTTTGAACCGCTTGTCGGTGTACCCTGCCTGTATTGTGAGAATGTAGCAAAACCGGACTTTTTTTTCTGGCCTCTAGTCCAGTTTAACAAGACCGATGTTACAAACAGCCTGCTGAAGAGGTATCCAAAACTAACAGAGCTTGGAGAAATTACAGATATCAATTCAGCTGAGCAAAGTAACTACGGGGAATTTTCCCGATTGACCCTGATAAAACTTATTGGCTCAACCGGCAAAAGTGATTTTTTGCGGGCCGAAGACTTCCGGCTTGCAGTGGACCCGAGCGGGCAGGGGATAAAAAGCGCAATCTGTCAAATCGTTGATATGGGTGATAAATGGGCATTTGTATCAGGCAGAGGTTTCGGTCACGGTGTGGGAATGTGCCAGTGTGGCGCTGAGGGTATGGCAAGAGGAGGCAAAACCGCAAGACAGATACTTTCATATTACTACCCCGGCTCGAAAACGATAAGAGTTTATTGAAATGAGTAATTTCGAAGTTCTTTATACAGACAGTCGCTCTGCAGCGAGGCGAGGGTTATTAACCACCGCTCACGGAACAGTCGAGACGCCCGTTTTTATGCCGGTAGGCACTGCCGGTGCGGTAAAGGGAATAACACCACAACACCTCAAAGAAACCGGTACCGCTATGATTTTGGCCAATACGTATCATTTGCTGCTGCGGCCCGGAGTCGAGGCGGTCGAAAAACTTGGCGGGTTGCACAAACTGATGGGATGGAACGGCCCCATACTTACCGACAGCGGGGGGTATCAAATTTTTTCGCTAAGCCTGCTGGCCAAAATCGATGATGATGGGGTTGAGTTTGCCAGTCATATAGATGGAGCGACAATATACCTAAATGCTGAAATCGCCACCGAAACTCAAAATCGACTCGGCGCCGATATAATAATGTGTTTCGACCAGTGCGTGCCGTTTCCCTGTGGTGATTCGCAGCTAAAAAAAGCCGTGGAAAGAACTATGCACTGGGCGAAGCGTACCAAGCAGGCCCACGCCAAAGGCGACCAGCTATTGTTTGGCATCGTTCAGGGCGGGATAGACCTGCCTCTGCGAAAGCACTGTGCCTGCGAACTTGTCAAATTAGACTTTGACGGCTATGCCATCGGCGGATTAAGCGTGGGTGAGGGACATGAAAATATGATGAGAACGGTCTCTGATACAACACAGATTTTGCCAGAGGATAAACCCCGCTATTTAATGGGCGTTGGTACACCGGCAGATATTATTGCCGCTGTTGGTACCGGCATTGATATGTTTGATTGCGTTCTGCCGACGCGAAACGGGCGCAATGCCTTTGCTTTTACTGAAAATGGTCCTGTGAGACTGCGAAACAGCGCCCATATAAACGACCCCGAGCCAATCGAGACCAGTTGCGACTGTTATTGTTGCAGGAATTTCAGCAGGGGTACTTTAAGACATTTCTTTAATTGCGGAGAGATGCTTGGCCCGGTGTTGGCGTCCCTGCATAATCTAAGGTTTTACCAGAGACTGATGGCCCAAATAAGACAAGTCATTAAGGAAGACAAGTTTGCCGAGTGGGCAAAGGAACAATTAAAAAATGGTTATTGATTATTGATTACGGATAATTTAACATCTTGCCAATAAAATAAGTTAGTAGTCTGTCGTCAACAGTCAATTATTAAGGGAAGATAAGAATGAACAATGTATGGATGTTAGCTCAAATGGAAGCTAATGAGGCACCGTCAGGCATTACATCAGAGCCGGTAACTTCGGAAGGCGAAGCAATAACGACAATGCCATCCGGCCCCAACGCTGTTGCACCGAGAACTCCGGAGCAAAGGCCATTTGGAAGCTGGTTGTGGATTTATCTTGCTTTGATGCTCGTATTGTTTTTTGTCTTTTTCAGGGGGCCTCAAAAACAGAAACAGGAGCGCAAAAAACTGGTCCAATCGCTGCAAAAAAATGACAGGGTCCAGACAATCGGCGGAATTCTTGGCACCGTTGTGGATATCAAAGATGACGAGATTACATTGAAGGTTGATGAGTCGAATAATACGAAAATAAAAGTTACCTCTTCAGCAATTGGAAGGAATTTGTCACAAGATAAATCGTGATTGGTAGTTAGTTGATTAGCGAATTAGAGAATTTAGTTATCAATTGACTAATCAACGAATCCACTAATCACCTGACTTTTAGAGGAAAATTATGAACAAGAATCTACGGCTGAAATCCATTTTAATTATCGTTCTTGTGGTTGTTGCAGTATGGGTTTTGTATCCTCCAAGCAGCACCTTAAAGCCCGGAATAGACCTCGCCGGCGGAACAAGCCTTATCTATGAAATAGATACGCAGGGGCTTGGGGGTCTGGAAAGGAAAGACCTGGCCCAGAGGATGATAACTGTTCTGCGAAGGCGAATAGACCCCGCCAACATCCAAAACCTTGTATGGCGTCCGCAGGGCAACACCCGTTTTGAGATACAAATGCCGCTGGCGAGTGAAGAAACTCGCCAGAAGCGGCAGAATTTTGAAAAAGCGCGCGACGAACTGCTGGCTACAAACATAAACCCCGCAATAATTTTGCGGTCTCTGCAAAAGCCGGCAGAACAGCGAACCAAAGATTTCGAAGGATTCGCTCGGGGCGCTCCCGATAAAATGGCGATACTCAACAAGTTGGCAGAGGTTTATGACGAGCGCAAGGATTTACAGGACAAGAGGGACAAGCTCTTTTCAGAACTGGCAACCCCGGAAAGTATAATTACTGTTGCCGGACTTAAACTCGACGATATAAAACTACATCTGGGCGAATGGATTAAACTTGATGAGCAAAAGTTAAAGGAATCGCTGCTAAGCTACCTCGGCTCTGAAGGCAACCTGGACCTGCTGACCAGGTATGTAAAGATGTATGCCGATTGGGCCGGAGTTGCTGAGCAGCTGACGAATGCCGAAACAGGTATAAACGTCCGCTACAAAGAGGCTAAAAAAGCTCTCGATAAATTAAACCTTACAGAAGATGAAATGAAATTCTGTCTCGGAACGTCTCCCAAGTCACTTAAACGTAGTACCGCCATCGATGAGCTTAAAGCCAAATTCCCCGACCGTTCAGAAAAAATTGACAAAGTAATTGCAGCTTTCGACGAATATCGTCCTTTCCAGGGAAGGCTCGACGACTCGAGGGACCTGCAGCGAATGCTGAAAGGCGCCGGAATACTGGAGTTTAGAATACTGCCAACGCGTGGACGCACGGAAGTGGACAACGAGGAAATGAGCAGCTATGTTGAACGGCTCAAGACAAAAGGACCCAAATACGCCTCAGATAGTAAAAATGTATGGTGTGAAATAGAAAATATCAAGGAATTTAAAAGGAATGATGTCTTCATTGCACAATTTGGTGACAAGTTCTATGTTCTGGCAAGCAACAAAACAGACGAGGCTATGCTGCACAATGTCAAAGGCAAAGACTGGAGCCTGGAGAGAGCCTATCCCACATCTGACCAAACCGGTCGAAGGGCCATAGGTTTTCAGTTAGATGATAAAGGCGGAAGGTTATTTGGTAACGTTACGGGGAAAAATGTTGACCGGCCGCTCTGCATTCTGCTCGATGGTGTTGCAATATCCGCTCCAAACATTAATTCCAGAATATTCGCACACGGCATAATACAGGGTACCTTCACGCAAACGGAAGTTGTTGATATGGTCAACAAACTAAACGCCGGCTCTTTGCCCGCCAGACTGATAGAACAGCCCATATCGATAAAAACGATAGGCCCGTCCATTGGCGCCGATAATCGTGACAAAGGGTTGGAAGCGGGATTCATAGGGCTGGCTGGCGTCATTTTGTTTATGTTCATATATTACACTTTTGCCGGCGCCCTCGCCAATATGGCCCTACTTATGAACCTGCTGTTCACACTGGCAATAATGGCAATGCTTCGGGCGACATTCACGATGTCCGGCATCGCCGGTGCCGTTCTAACCATCGGTATGAGCGTCGACACCAACATCCTGATTTTTGAAAGAATTCGCGAGGAACAGCGAAAGAACTCCTCGCTGGCGGTCGCCATCAAGAACGGCTACAAAAGGGCGTTTACCGCGATTTTCGACACTCACGTGACTACGATTCTGACGTCCGCAATCCTTTACTGGGTGGCATCCGAGGAAATAAAGGGCTTCGCACTTACGCTGATGCTTGGTTTGGCATCGAATCTGTTCACCGCCTTTTTCGTAACTCGAGTGACCTTCGACTGGCTTCTGAAACGTCGAATCATCAAGGACCACCTCGTTATGCTGCACATCATACGCGTGCCGAATATAAACTGGATGGGACTGCGACCGGTATTTTTTACGTTTTCGGCGATACTTACCATCGGAGGTCTAATCCTTTTCCTGACAAGGGATAGCAGCAAATATGATATCGAATTTACCGGCGGAACAAGTGTCCAGATTAGTCTAAAAGACAGTGCCAACCTTGATAGACAAACCGTGGAAGACAGAATCCATAAGGTTGGAGCCGAAAGAGGAAGCGAGGGTTTGGCAACGGCGACTGTCTATAGCATCGGAACGTCGGGCAAGGAATATGAGATAACCACGATAGAAACGAATAAAACCAGGGCATCGGTTACTTTCCCTAAAGGCGGTCAGACAGTCGAAGGGCTAACTTTGGCACTCAAAAAAGCTATGGAATCCCAACACATCGAAAGCGGCCAAATGAGTAATCTTATGATAACACCTGTCAGCGGAAACCCCGCCGAGTTTACTATAACAACAAACCAACTGAATACTTCGTTAGCAGGAGACATCTTAAAAAAGTCTTTCCCTGACGCCAACGTTTCGGAGCCGAAAGTAGATGAAATCGTCAATAAGGCAATACTAACTGCTTTTGCTGATGAGCTGAAAATTCAGCAGAATCTTCAACCGGAAATTATCTCGCAGGAAAAGATAACTGAAAAGCTTATAGATTCTTACCCCGAGCTTGCTGATTTTCTGGGCGGTATTAAAATTGAATGCAGAATGGAAAAAGCAGCCACGGCGGAAGAAATCAGCCGAAGACTGGCGGATTTGCGATTCAAACCCGGTACACAAAACCTTGATTGGTATACCTATAAAATCCTCGACTCAGACCTGACGACAATGGAACCGAACCGGCCGGTAAAGTCTTTTGTTTATATGGGTGTTGAGCCTGAGGCCGGCCTGCGCGAGTTAAGCGAGGAGGAATGGGCACAATTTGTTGAAAATGAAACCACTAAGGTCACTGCTGCGACAAAACTGGAGAGCTCTCTACCACGAGTAACGCAGATAGCCCCCTCGGTCGGCCGAATGGCAAAAACTCAGGCACTGGTTGCCATAGTCCTGTCATTGATTGCGATGTTGATATATCTTGCAGTGCGGTTTGGAGATTTGCGGTACGGACTGGGTGGTGTGGTTACTCTTGCACACGACACCACAGCCACGCTCGGAGCGGTGATGTGCTGCGCTTACCTTGCCACTACAACCATCGGGCAAAAACTGCTTATCGGCGATTTCAAAATCGACCTTGCGATGATAGCCGCCTTCCTGACGCTGCTCGGATATTCAATTAATGATACAATTGTTGTTTACGACCGCATTCGTGAGAACCGCCGCAAGGGCACCCTGACTCCGCAGATTATCAACAACGGTATCAATGAAACTCTTTCGAGAACGATTCTGACGAGTACGACGGTGTTTCTGGTGGTATTTATAATGTATGTCTTTGGCGGCAAAGGACTGCGGGGTTTTAACTACGCTATGCTTTTCGGCGTCGTCGAAGGAACGTATTCGTCAATAGCGATATCAGCCCCCGTGCTGCTGATAGGTTTAAAAGCCGCTGATAAAAGAGCCAAAGCCAAAGTGGCATCGCCTGCAAAACAGCAGCCTGCAAAATAAAGGCTCTAAAAATGCAGAAGGATTTCAAAATAGGAATGGCATTGGGCCTGGTGTTGTTAACCATTGTTGTGGTTCTGCTTTCTACTCGACCGAGCCTAAGTATCAGAGCAAGAATGCCGGGCCCTCACAGTGCCGGGCCTCTGGAGGCAACCACTATTGGTAAGACGACCAGGCAAAACAAGCCCCTGACAGCAGTTGACAGACCGGCGCAACGTGATGAGCTAAAGTTGCCCCAACTTTCTGCCAATGAACAGCCGAAGGAGATAAAGACCGAAAGATTTCACATCGTACGTGAAGGCGAAACCCTTTCTGACATTTCCTACAAATACTATGGCTCCGCAGACAAATGGCAAAAGATTCTTGGTGCCGACCACCTTCCAATAAAAAATCCGAGCAAAATCAGACCGGGGACAAGATTAATAATTCCAGAGTGAACTTGAAACTTAATTACCTCAATGGCAGGAATTTTGCCGCCTTGCTGTCTACCAGCCATGTAACTTTATTGAGGATAGGCCAAAGAGTGTGAATGGGGTACTGCACTTCGTCCGGCTCGTGAGTTAAAACCTCTTTCAAAATAGCGGCTTTTTCTTCCCCCGAAACCAATACAGCCAGGTGAGATGCAGCACATAAAACCGGATGCGTCAAGGTTATCCTGTTAAGCTTTTCATCCAGGACGTAAACAACACAGGCCAAATCTTCCGTATCAAAAGGTGCGTAGCTATTAGGGAATAGCGAGCCAGTATGCCCTTCGGCACCCATACCCAGCACAATCAGGTCAAATTTAGGGAGCTGATTTTTTTTCTTTAACCCAAAAACCTTCCGAATCGTTTCTTCATAGCACTGGGCCGCAGCTTGGAAATCGTTGTATTCTGTCGGTATCCTATGTATGTTTTTTTGGGGGATGGCAACTTTAGCTAAAAAAGTATCAGCAGCCAGCTTGTAGTTGCTCCACTGTGAATCCGGCGGAACGTATCGCTCATCAACCCAAAATAACTGTATTTTATCCCAGGGCAGAACTTTTGCTTTGGGTACTTCGCTAAGCAGTTCAAAAAAACGCTTGGGTGTATGCCCCCCCGATATCGCGACGTAAAAAGTACCTTTTGCTTTTATCGCTTTTTCCGCGTCGCTAATGAAAAGTGCAACACTTCTCTGGGCAAGACTCTCAGGGTCGGAAACAACTTCAACATTAGGCTTATAATTTGCAGTAGTTTCCATATTTTATTTTTAAAGCACCGAATGTAAATTACAACCATTATCCACTTTCGGGGGTGATTTGGCCAGAAAATTCTTTAAAAACAAAGGAAATTTTGTACTATTTGTTAACTTACAGCCCCAAAACCACTTATAGACCAGTCGGTCGATACCGTCCTTTCTAATGCGATGCTATAGTTTCCTTCCGAGGGGTTGTTTTTTTCATCAAAAACACCAGCGGAATAATCGCCAGGAAAACAACCTCGAGTACCCAGAAATTGTCGATAAAGGCAAGCATAGAGGCCTGCTGTCGTAAATCAGGACCTTGGCAGGAATTTGATTTGACGGGGTTGGGAAGATTGGTTATTCTACGGCAGTGGAGTGTTAAGATTGAACAGGAAAAATAGTTCCGCCGGAGGCTGACAATCTAAGTTGAGGTAAAAATGGATATTCCGTATATGTGGGTGTTTATTGGGGTTATAATAGTGGCGTTAGGGTGGGCGGCATACGGGATATGGTGGTATAAAGTCAGACAGGAGGAGAAAAAGGAGCCGGAGAAAAAGACGGAACATTTAGATAAGGTGAAAAAGTCGTTTGAAGAGTATGCAAAGAAGATGGGGGAGTATAAATTGAAGCCATACGAACGAAAAAAGGATAAAAACGAAGGGATGAATTAGTTGACAGTCGCAGGTCGTTAGTAGAATGAGATGAAAGGGGGGAACGATGGGGGTTTGGGTGGAAATGTTCGAAAATATTCGAAAACGTTCGAAAACGTATTAAAAACCATATAGAGATATTCGAAAACTGCATAGAAACGTACAAAAATTGTATAGAAATATTCAAAAACTGATAGGAAATATTCGAAAAATTTGAACGATTGCACAGCAAGGTTCCGGGACGATTCAGCAGGAAGAAATAGTAAGAAGTTGTTCCTGATTATCAGTAACGTTGAGTACTTTTGGAAGGGTGAAAAAGAAAGTTGAGCCTTGGCCGAGTTCGGAAGTCAGCCAAATCTGTCCGCCATATAGTTCAACAATTTTTCTGGCAATGGTCAGACCTACTCCGCTACCTTCGCTCTGGTTAGGGTCACCAAGTGTCTGGAAAAGACGGAAGATTCTCTCAAGATGCTGCGGAGCGATACCGGGGCCATTGTCGGAAACACTAAACTCCCAGACGTTGTTTCTATCAGTGAAGTCGATTGTGATGAGGCCGTCGGGTTTATCCATAAACTTGACGGCGTTGGTGAGAAGATGATAGAAAACCTGCTGGAGGAGCATTTGGTCGCAAACAACAACGGGCAAGTTTTTGTTGATGGTTATTTTTATATTCGGAGGCGGCTTGACTTCGACAAGGATAGTCTCGACCAGTGTGTTAAGGTTGACGGGACGTTCGTTATGTCTGTTTCTGGCGATTGTGGAGTATTGCAGGATTGCATTTATCAGTTCATTCATCCGCTTTACTCTTTTTACCAGCAGGTCTACTTGTCGGCGACCTTCATCGTCAAATTTCTCTTTATAATCATTCACGAGCCACTGCGCGAGGGTGCCGATGCCCCGCAGGGGCGTTTTGAGGTCATGGGCAGCCAAATAGGCGAACTCGTTAAGCTGTTTGTTGGACTGAGTCAGCAAAACAACGGTTGACTTCAGGTCTTTGTTAAGATTTTCAACAGCTTCCTCAGCCCGCCTGCGTTCGGTGATGTCCTGTCCAATCGTTATCAAACCTATAGTCTGCCCGTCTTTATCCTTAAGTGTTTTATCATACCACTCGATTAAAACTTCACGACCGTCTTTGGTAATAATAGAATTGGCTGCGCCTTTGGTTTGGATACCACTTATTGCCTGCTTAAATACGTCCTTTATCTGCGAGCGTTCTGCCTTAGGCAAAAAGGTATCAAACCAGTCTTTGCCTTTTACTTCCTCCAATTTATAGCCTGAGATATCTTCCATGTATGGATTGAAGTTTACAATACGGGCATTTGTATCCAGAACCAACATGATAACCTGCGCAGTATCGGTCAGGCTCTTGGCAAAGTCCTTCTCGTGTCTCAATGCCTCTTCCATGTGGTATGCATGTATTACCATGGAGGTCGAATACGCGATTCTCTCCAGGAGAGCATCCTCCTCCGGCGAGACAGGATGCTTGCTGAAGAGCGCCAGCACACCGAGAGGCTTGCCATCGGTGTGCGTAAGGCGATAGCCGGCAAAGGACACCAACCCCAGTTCCCTTGCCCAAGCATGATTGTGAACGCGCGGGTCGGTCGCCGCCTCGTTGGTGAGGAACTTGTCCTGCTCTCCCGCGGCAATCAGCCCAATTTTGTAACAGCCAAACGGCACCCTGCAATGGCCCTTTCCATCGATGTGGGTATAGCGGCCGGAGCTTGCCATCAGGTGCAGGCACTGGTCCCGGGACCGACAGACATGCGGTCCTTCGGTAGCTTGCGCATGGGTACAACCGGCTTCGCAGCGGTCTCCTGGCTTGATGACCCAAATCCTGGCAAAGTCGGCGTCCAGGATTCGCACCACCGCGTCGGTGACAACTTTGAGCTTCTGTTCGATTGGAGCCGGCGGCAAGAGAAATTTTAGGAGGGTATTGATAGCCAGGAGCCGTTCCTCCGCCCGCTTGCGTTCGGTGATATCTCTTACAATTGAGCAGATTCCGCTGATGTGGCCTTTGTTGTCATCAATTCGCCAAGTCCGCAGAGAAACAGGGAGTATTGTTCCATCCTTCCTGAGATACTCCTTCTCAAATTCATCTGAATATCCCTTCACCAGCACATATTTAACCATCTCTTCATTTTGCCGATGCCATTTTCCCGGGGTGAGTTTAAGAAAAGTGGTTTTCCTGAGTTCTTCCGGAGAATATCCGAGCATATCGGCATATGCCTGATTGCATTCAGTAATATGACCGTCGAGGTCTGCCATTGCGATGCCGTCGCGAGATGAAGTAAATAACGTGCGGAATTTATATTCACTCTTCCGCAGCGCCTCCTCCGCCTGTTTGTACTCGGTGACGTTGCGGAAACTCCATACCCGTCCCACAACTCTGTCACCGACCTTCTGAGGTTGTGAGAACCTTTCAAATACACGACCATCCTTGAACTTCAATACATCGAACGATTCCTCCTCAATACTGGCATAGAGCCTTCGGACCTCAGCCAGAAATGCTTCAGGGTCTGCCAGTTGGTCCAGTACGAACGCAAGCAACTTATTATCGTCTTTGCTTTCAATTAGTTCGTTAGGAAGGCGCCATAACTGTTGGAACTTCTGATTGCAACTGACAACCCTCCCACTCAGGTCAACGGCAAGAATGCCATCTGCTGTTGACTCCAGAATCGCCGTCAGAAGCGAAAGGGTTTGTACGATGTTTTCCTGCGCCTCCTTTCGCCCAGTGACGTCTCTATCGATATCCACAAAGATTTCCTTTATAGTCTACAATCGGTGTGCCGTTTGTTTCTAAAATAACGCGGCTGCCATTTTTATGTATATTAAAATTAATAAAGCCTTTAAAACTCTTGTGTTTAGCAAAAGTTTCAAATCTTGGGCAAAAAAGTCGCAAAAATATTTTTTCCCAACAAGCTCTTATTATTTATCGGCCGTCAGTCAGTACTACTTCTAAAATGGCACATTTTTCTCCTGTGTTTCTTATGCCAATCACCGATTTGAGCCTCATTTTAATATACGATAATATTATAGGTCGTTAAGATTGGCGGCTATAGTTAACTATTGCAGTGGCGGTAATTTTGAATTTGTTGGTCGAACCCACAACGTTGGCCTCGGAGGCCAGATTTCTCCACCGCGCTGCGCTCGCAATGACATTGCGTATTAATCTTCTGAGGAATCGAGGATGCTCATAAAGTCCTCCTGAGGGATGTTGACAGAGCCGATGCTCTTCATCCGTTTCTTGCCCTCTTTTTGTTTTTTGAGCACCTTCATTTTTCGAGTGACATCGCCGCCATAAAGTTTGGCGGTCACATCCTTTCGGTAAGCCTTGACGGTCTCGCGGGCGATAATTTTAGCGCCGATAGCCGCCTGGAGGGGGATTTCAAACTGATGCCGTGGGATGGCTTTGCGCAGCCGGGTTATAAGTCTTCGGCCACGAGCTTCGGCGTTGCTGCGATGAACAATCAGGGAGAGGGCGTCAACGGCAACTTTGTTGACAAGGACGTCCAACTTGACGAGGTCGCTGTCTTCAAAACCGAGAAGCTCGTAGTCCATTGTCGCATAGCCGTGGCTTATGCCCTTAAGGACGTTGTAGAAATCATAGACTATTTCAGCGAGTGGGGCTTT
The DNA here is from genome assembly GCA_049284355.1 of Sedimentisphaerales bacterium. Lineage (GTDB taxonomy): Bacteria > Planctomycetota > Phycisphaerae > Sedimentisphaerales > Anaerobacaceae > CAIYOL01. Next base: position 1,262 of record JBAPXT010000312.1, on the reverse strand, counting down.
GTATTCGAGCATAACCCGCGTCCCGCTTATGTAATCGGTCCTGAGCAGCTTGCACCGCGCGCTCTCGGCCAGCTTCATAATATCGCCAATAGAGTCGGTTGTAGTGATAATTTCCAGCCGAACGAAAGGCTCTCTCAGCTCTGCGATTTTAGTAATATCGGGCAGCTCGCCGGGGGATTCAATCCTTGTTACCTTTCCGTCGCTGGTCAAGACTTCGTAGCTGACGGACGGAGCGGTCTGGATGACGTTAATATCGTGCTCGCGTTCGAGTCGTTCCTGAATAATATCCATATGCAGGAGCCCGAGGAAGCCGCAGCGAAAGCCGAAGCCAAGAGCAGGAGAATTGTGGGCGGTGAAAGAGAAACTTGAGTCATTCATGGCCAATTTTTCAAAGGCGGCGCGAAGTTTGGGATAGTCGGTATTATTGCCGGGGTAGAAATCGGAAAAGACCATTTGGATGGGAGGTTTATAGCCGGTGAGCGGTTTGCTGGCGGGTTTGGCGTCGTCGGTAATGGTATCGCCGATGGTGACATCAGCCAAATCTCGGATATTGGCGATGATATAGCCAACTTCGCCGGAGCCCATTTCATCAACAGGAGTCATTTTTGGAGTGAACTTGCCCAATTCGGTTATGATATACGTTTTGCCGTTGCCCATAAAACGAATCTTCTGCTTAACGGCGAGTTTTCCAGCGAATACCCTGACATAGCATATTACGCCGCGATAGTCATCGCAGATACTGTCGAAAACAAGGGCGGCGGTTGGTTTGTTGGATTTATCAGGCGGAGGGGGAAGAAGCGTTACTAAAGCATCCAGCAGCTCCGGGACGCCAGTGCCTTTTTTTGCACTGATGTAAAAACATTCATTCTTCCTGATGCCGATAGTGTGCTCAATTTCCTCAGCGACGGTTTGAGGCTGGGCCGACGGGAGGTCGATTTTATTTACTACACCGATAAGCTCGACGTTGGTTTCCATGGCGAGATGCGCATTTGCAACGGTCTGGGCCTCGACGCCCTGTGTCGCATCGACCACGAGAAGGGCGCCTTCGCAGGCGGCCAGGGCTCGCGAGACTTCATAATGGAAATCCACGTGGCCGGGCGTGTCGATGAGGTTGAGCATATACTTTTTTCCTTCGTGCTCGTAGTTGAGGGCGACGGCAGAAGCTTTTATGGTTATTCCGCGCTCGCGTTCAAGGTCCATATCATCGAGAATCTGGTCCTTTTTGTCGCGTTCATTGACTGCGCCTGTAAGCTCCAGTATGC
>JBAPXT010000311.1:0-1506 GCA_049284355.1 Sedimentisphaerales bacterium | reverse complement strand
CTCAAACAGCGTACGATATCGGTCATTCGCCACCGACGTACTCTGAGTACCATCCTGGAATACCATGCTTTCAATCTCAGGCATCACGACTCACGCCTGTCCCATCGCTCCGCAAGGAAAAATCCCTTCTTGGTTTATAAACCTGCGGCTCCGACCACGATACGCCACAAGTCACCCTGACTCGTGACTTCCATCCTACGCGGCTGGAACTGCTGCAACACCCAGATATTCGTCTTCATATGGCTGCTGCACTCGCGGATGAGACACCGGGACTCCCGCTGACATGCGACCATATAGGGAAGCAGCTGGTCGACCGCATAGGGATCCAGGGTCGCACCAGCCTGGATGTCCGACACCAGGCGGCTAATCGCCCGGTGACCGACCTGCTCAGCAGACACCTGGCATTCCCCGAGGACGCCGGACCCGAGAATCGTCTTGTCCGTCGACGCCCAGACGGTGATGCCGACGCCCTGAGACCGCGAGGATACCTGTTCGACCGCAATCCGCGCATCGAGGCCCGCGGCGGTCGCATCCTTCAACGCCGCGTGTTTCATCCGGGTCGCGATGTGCTCGGGCAGGCCTGAGAGATGGATGAGGCCCTCGATCTCCTTGAACCGCTGCGGTGTATCGACCATGAAGGGTTGCAGGTCTGCGGTAGGGTTCATTCGTAGGACTGCCTTACCGCCACCTTTGGGATAGTAGCCACGCTGGATCAGTTGGACGTCAGCGTTGACGCCCATGTGATGAAGGAGCGGGACGAAGACTTTGGCGAAATAATCCCAGGCTGGCGCCCAGAGCACGTCTGTGCCCCCTGCGATCGTAATGGTCAACGGCCCTGGCGTCTGGAGGGCGCCGAGCAGGCAGGCCTGGAAGATCAAGGTGATGTTGCCCGCGGTCCCGATGTCGAACGTGTAGTCGCCTGGCCGTACCGCGCCTGGGGAGAACCTGATGGTCTTTGATCCGACGGCAAGTCCAGTGACCTCTGCGTTGCAGATCGCCTGCAGGCAGGAGATAGCGGTGAAGTGTTGGGGGCGCAGGCCAGGGATGGGTCGTTTCGCCCTGATATTGGTGATCTCTATGGGCGTATGGGTGTAGACTGAGTAGGAGACTGCGGTCCTGAGAATCTGGCCGCCGCCCTCGCCATAGGAGCCGTCAATCGTCAGCATTCGAACACCGCAGGGGGAGTAGTTCGTTGAGGAGGATGAGTGTCTCGGTGCAGGCGCTGTCCTTGTTTTGGAGGCGGTCGCCGGTGAACTGGAAGCGGCGGACGACGATGGTCTCGGGGGTCGCGACCGCGATGTAGATGAGCCCGACGGGTTTGGTGGGTGTGCCTCCGCCGGGTCCGGCGATGCCGGTGGTGGCGATGCTGTAGGTGGTGTTGGCGCGGGTGCGGATGCCGGTGGCCATGGCCCTGGCTGTTTCTTCGCTGACGGCGCCGTGGTCTCGGAGGGTCTTGGCGAGGACGCCGAGGAGGTCGGTTTTGGACTGGTTGCTGTAGGTGACGAC
>JBAPXT010000310.1:0-1675 GCA_049284355.1 Sedimentisphaerales bacterium | reverse complement strand
ATATTGCACGCGCGTTGGAAGGAACGTGCGTGTTTGTCGGTCGGAAGCAGAATGTCGCCATGAGTACGGCTGCACTAAACCGAATTGTCCCCTGGAAACGGCCTTTGGCCTAAAGGCGTTCGATGCGCGCATGCGGGCCTTCGCAACAACCTTCGATCTCTGGCCTCTGGCCGAGGGCAATCAGCTCAGGAAAACTGAGGTTGTCGGTTAGTCTGGGTTGTGCTTCGCGTTATTTCGGTTGGGTGCGCGTCCATAAAAAAAGGGGCGCATTTAGCGCCCCTTCATGTAATTCGATTTATAGGTTGTGATTTATGCGGCGTCTTTCACGGCTGCCACGTCCCCATCGACAGTCGAGACGGGCTCGTCGTCTTGGTCACCCTGTTTCGATCCGCCGAAGTCCACGCTGACGGCGGTGTTGGCATACTTGTAGGGCTCCGTTCTCGCGCGCACCTTGGCTTCAAGTTTCGCGTCCTGTGTATTCACAATCCGCGTTGCTCGCTTGTAGAGATCCGCTTCGTCGCAGGGTTCGCCACCGAGAAAATCGAACGCTTTCTTGCGGTCGTCCTTGAACATCTCCCAGTACTCTTCACGGCTCATGGACATCAAGCGCGTGAAGCACTGCTTCTTGCTTTCACCCTTGTACCTCTTCCTCTCCAAGAGCTTATCGATTGCCTGAAGCTCTTTCGCGAAGTCCTGACGAGCCAGCTCGTCCGCCTTCCGCTGAAGCCGATCGATGTAGGCTGACTCCACACGTTCCTCGACACCTGACTTCGTGATCTTGAGGTACGGCAGCGTCTTCTGAAGCGTGTCCAGAGTCTCCTCAAGCGTTGCGATGTGATCGCCCTCGACGAGACCAGCCTTCATCGCGTCCACGTCGACATAGATCGTCGCGTAGACTCTCAGGCTCGACTTCTCGGTCTTCTCCTTGCGAACTGCTTCGACCAGCGATTGGGTGAGGGTCGGGCGGGACGCACTTGGATCGTCGAGCTTGTAGCGCTCGCAAAGGACCTTGAACTTCTCGTCCGTCAGCGACGTGATGGCGTAGAGCGTGCCCCAGCTGTGAACCACCGAGAGCTTCTCGCGATACTTCGCCAACCGCTCACTCGAAGCGATCGCTGCGAGCTTATGCGCTGTGCTCCTGCTGAAGCGCGTCTCCTTGCAGAGGTTGCGAAACTTGTCACTCTCTCCGCCGAAGATTTGCCTCGCTTCAGCAAAAGCCTCGGCGATCTCTCGCCAAGCAGTCGTCGACTGTGCAAGTCGCTCGCGAATGTAGCTAATAAAGTCATTCACTGATCTAGTATTAGGTAAACCGTAGTCTGACATTTAGTATTCACTCCATATTCTGGGGTCAGGAACCATTCCCGACACCATATAAATATGGGGACTGCACCGTCGTATTTCCTTTGGCAAGCGATAGGCAGCATTTACAATGGTAATGATTTTCCGAATTGTGCCTTCAACGTCGTTGCACCCAAATGTCCGCGGGTGTAATGGCTCTGTTCTGACATGATGTAGAGCGATCCTGGCGCTGGTGATTTGCCAGCGGGTGGGGGTCGTATGAAGACACAAGAGTTCCAGGCCCTTATCGAGCAGTTGGGCGACCTCTCTGAGGTTCAACGGTCGGCGCTTTTCGCTGCGCTCAAGGGTAACGGTTCGGCCAACGACGTCGTGGCAT
>JBAPXT010000309.1:0-6573 GCA_049284355.1 Sedimentisphaerales bacterium | reverse complement strand
TCGCGGACGGCTTTGGCACCGGGAAAGTCCTGGTCGGTCCAAAATCGGTCCTCGCGCCGAAAATAACCGGCCTCCCGGAGAAAGGATACTCCGTAGCTGTAAGCGTCACCCAATGTATCATCCAAATCACTCACCTTGAAAGACCCGTCCGGCTGGTAAGAGTTGGCCAGGCACCAATCGAGCATGCGGGAAATCTCGGCTCGAACCTTCTCACGGGTTGTGGCATCAAGGGTCGGCCAAGCATATCGAAAGATTTTTACCACGTCCCAATTCAGATGGTTCTCGTAATGGCCGTTGGATCGGATGCCGGCGGGAAAATCGACGCCGTCGAGCTGCAGCACACGCTTCGCAATCAGGTCCAGATGTTCCACCTGGCCGCGAAGGTCTGAGACAACATGAAACGTCATCCCCACGTCGTCCATTTTCCAGACCCTCCCCTCTCTATCCACCATCCACTGGCCCCAGCACCCGGTCGCAGGGTTCTGCCAGTGCCCCACAAATTCCCACAGGGCGTCCTTGAGCTGAGGATGAAACGAGTAGCCGGTTCGTTTGTGCCCAAATAACAATCGCGCCAGCGCAGAAAACGTGTTATCGAGCTCTATGCGGTTGAACACCCCGGTTTTGGTGAAGTCATCGTGCAGGACCGAATCGAGCTGGGCCGTGAGTTTTTCCGGAGAGTTAATCCTATCCAGAAAAGACAGCGGATATTGCGGGTCCGTGCTGCGGTCATTCAGGCCCTCCTCGACAGAATAATAGAGCTTAAGATACCAAACGTTAAATCCCAGTCCCCAACTTCCGTCGGAAGCCTGCTGCTCGGCAGCCAGTTTCTGCTCCGCCTGTTGCGATAGACTCTGGCGGAGGTCGGCAATCCTTGCCCGCGTGGTTTCGACATCGGATGTGAAATTCAGCCGCCAGCGGACTTCACGATAAATATGCATCGAATATTGCATTCCTTCTCCGGCAGCCTGACGGCGGTTTATCTCCTTCACCAGCGGTCGAAAATCGGGATTAAACTGCTTCAACCTCCTCTCTCTCGCTACCCGAAGTTCCGAGATATCCCAATAAAATTGGGCATCGGTCAGGAGTCGGTGCCACCGGGATTCGCCTGGGCTCGGTGGCGGCGGAGTGAACACGTGCGCGTGATAGATATGGCGCGCGATTACGGCACGTTCCAGCCGCTCACGGTTGATGTAGACGCCGAGCGCCAGGACCAAGGCGCCCATCAGCAGAATCAGCCAACGCTTATGTCGCATGTAGTGAGAAGGTCAGTTCCAATATCGCATCAATATTGCCGGCCGTGTTGTCCGTCCCCTCCGCAACAATTGCCAATCGAATTAAGATCTCGTTCCTTTATCACAAAAGCCAAGGACAACCCATTTCAAAATCCTATAGATGGCTAAACCTCCGAACCAGAAAACAAGCCAAACACTGAAAAAAGCAACAAACGCACCAGTCAAACTTGTTAGTATACAGATTCCTATCAATTTGGGCTTCGACAAGTTTCTCCAGAATAGTACATTAGCATCTTTCAGCAATAATGGACGTATCTCCTTTAACGATGGAAGACTTTGTTCTAAGGAGTGAGTTTCGTCATCTTTGTCTATAACATAATAATTCGCATCTATAATTGTACCCTTTGCTGCCATTTCCTGGATCCATTTCTCAAACTCTTTGACTTCTTGCTCGCTGGGTTTTTGGACAACAATTGGGTCTGATACCCAAGGTTGATTTTGTGCATTGCAATATTTTCGGATTGGCACTACCATGCAAGCCCCACCTCTTATCGAAGCTCCTATTGCAATAAGCAGTATTATTCTTTTAAATCCTTTTTCCCAATTGATTTTTGCCATTATTATATCTCTAAGGATTAAATGAATGATTTTGCGCAATTTCTATCTTGTTCTTCAACCCAACCCTATCGGGTTCTTCTCTACAAATCAAGGAAAATATAGAGCTAAATACCGTCCTTTAATTCCCCCCACCACAAACCAAAATTTGTCTCCCCTGAACTTGTCGAAGAGTCGCGGAATCGTCACAAAATTCATTTTTACCGGGCGCGAAAACATCGAAGCAATTGGCGAGTAATGTCATCCCCGAGCACTGCTCCCTTGACTAAGAACAGGGGACCTACTCCTACCTCTCTACTAGTTTTGAATTTTCTATTTTGGTCATTCGGATTTGTTTAGAATTTAGGATTTAGTGCTTAGGATTTTTCTTCCCCTCTCTGTTAACTTAGGCAACTTTTACCCAAAAATTCCTCTTTCTGTACGCTGTACGCTAAACGCTGCACGCTGTTTTAAATGGTATGCATTACCTACCATAAATTCTTGAATATTCCTATGTAGTTTCGGTATGGTTTCCGTAAATTTGGGTATGGCTTTCGTTAGTCTGAGTATAGTTTTTGTTAGTTTTCCAATATTTTCCAACGTTTCCCCCCTAAACCCGCGCCGTTACCCCATTTCAACGCATTTTATGAAACGACACCCTCCCATTTTTCACATTTTTCCTTACCTATTTTACCCAAACTGCCCATTTTAACACCCTCATTTTTCCCCAAAAAATAATGGAGACGGAGGGAATCGAACCCTCATTCCCGCAATGCGATTGCGGTGTGCTCCCGTTGCACCACGTCCCCTAACTTCTGTAAAATCAATATGTTACGACAACTCAAAATTCCCACTTCTCGTAGCACATTATTTTTTCTATCGGCTCCCTGCTCGGCTTTTTCGCCTTGTCCGCCGGATAGCCAAGTGCCATAAGCTCAATTATAGCAACCTCTTGCGGTATTCCCAATACCTTTCTGACCTTTTCCGGCTCGAACAACCCAATCCAGCATGTTGCCAATCCTAACTCTGTTGCCTGCAGACAGATATGTTCAAGTGCAATTGCCACATTGATAGGTCCCATCGCCTGCCCGCACCTCATAACGTCTTTGTTGTTACTGCACGCAGATAGCATAACTCCTGCTTTTCCAAAAACTTCCGGGTGATTAGTGCTCTCAGCTACTTGTCTTTTTTTCTCTTTATCTCTAACCACCACAAAACGCCAATCTTGTAGGTTCTTAGCCGAAGGCGCAAGTCTTGCCGCCTCAAAGATTTGGTCAAGTTTTTCCTGCTCTACTGGCTTGTCTATATATGCCCTGCACGAATATCTTTTACGTATAGCGTCAAGCACCATAAAATTACCTCTAACTTCTTTTATTTTATAATCTTATCTACTTCGGCCGATTAAACAAAAACGCTTCACTGTTAATATAAAACCTCAAAAACATTGACGCAAGAGCCAAAAACCTGTATTTTTATAATATAATCAAACAAAGGGCGATTAGCTCAGTTGGCTAGAGCGCCTGCTTTACACGCAGGAGGCCACAGGTTCGAGTCCTGTATCGCCCAGTTTTAGACGATTCACAATTCTCTTTATAAACGAGAGTTAACAAATCACTCAAATCTTCAGGAACCTCCTTGTGGCCGCACACAACACGAAACTCTATAGACTTCTTTTTGCTTATCAATACAGAAATCAACATCGAGGAACTTTTTTATTATTTCCATATTTGTTGTAAGATGGGCAGTAAGCTCATTGGTAGTATAGCAGCCGGCTTTTGAGATGGCCATATAGATTAAAAGCTGGTCAGCCAGAAAATGGTCAACCGCAGCGCCACTGACCAGAAAATCCTCAGCCATACTGACAATCTCACTAATCACATTACGGGATGGTTTGCCTCGCATTCCAAATGCAGTAAATACTGTTGTGTGTTTACTGCTGCAAAGCCAAATCATCACGCAATTCCCCGGGCCATCAGAATCTGTTATCTCGATATGCTCAATGTTTTTGAAGTCCAGTTTGCCTTGGAGCAAAAGGTTGCGTTGTTTCTGAGCTATATTTTCAGGAAGTTTTGCAGTGTATATGTGGGCGGATATTTGAGGTTTATCAGTCGGCTCGCAGAAATTGATTGTTTTGTGTATGTTTTTCCGCCAAGGCTGGATAGTAAAGGTTATTTTTCCGCCGCCAGCAGGGAAAAAACCGTGTTTTACCAGTTTGCAACTGGCGTGGAAACCAGCAGTTGCAATAGCTGGCAGAAAGGTTTCAGAAAAAAAATCAAACGGCGGAGCCAAGGGATTGTGAGTTCCGCCGCTAACGGCGACTGTCGAAGGTTTGTCCGCTAAAAACAGAGCAGGCAAGACAGTTTGAATTACCAAGGATGCAGAGCCGGCAGAGCCAACATCAAAGAAGTAATCGCCACTCTGCACAAATCCGGGGTGAAAATCTAACACTTTCGAGCGTTGGACAGCTCCCTGACACTTACCATTGCAGATTTGACAAGCAGCCTGTACGCAGCTTATATGCTGCTTTGCCAGACCCGGATTGCGCCTCGCAGCACGTATGTTTTCAATATGCAAAGCTTTGCCTGTTATACAGGATAAAGCCAGGCTCGTTCGCAGTATTTGACCTCCCCCTTCACCGGTACCGCCGTCAATAGAAACAATTTCCATATTGGCACTACAGATAACCTATGGTCTTTTAGCTTTGACCCAGCTTTGGACTTTAGCTGGGGACAAGGTATTTAGAATATCGGCTTTAGTTGCCCAGCCGCGGGCGGCGGTGGCTACGCCGTAGCCCATTAAGCCAAGACCGGCAATGCTGTGAGCATCGGTTCCGATGGCCAGTGTAACCTTTGCCTCGATTGCCATCTTGCAGTGGGTGTCCTTAAGGTCCAACCGCCAAGGATTTGCGTTTACCTCCAGTGCGGTGTGTGTCTGAGCAGCGTGTTTAATTACAGCGGCCATATCGATATCCATCGGTTCGCGCTGGCCGATGAGCCGGCCTGTAGGATGTGCGATACAGTTAACATACGCATTGTCCATCGCTTTAAATGTGCGGGTGGTTACCTTCTCGCGAGAACTGTCCATACCTGAATGTATCGAGGCTATTACAAAGTCCAGTTCAGAAAGTAACTTATTGTAGAAATCCACGGAGCCATCAGCCAGTATGTCAACTTCGGTTCCCGCAAAGATAGTTATACCTTTTATTTTTTCATTTAGTTTGCGGATTTGCCTGATTTGGTCGGTTAGCTGCTTACTTGATAAACCATTGGCGATTGCAGATGACTTTGAGTGGTCTGTAATGCATATAAATTTATATCCTATATCTTTTGCTGCTTGGGCAAGTTCCGAAATGTCAGCCTTACCGTCAGAAGCATTTGTGTGGACATGGAAATCGCCTTTAATGTCCTTAAAATCAATCAATTTAGGCAAGGTGTGTGTGTTTGCTGCTTCAATTTCGCCACGGTCTTCACGTAATAAAGGGTCGACGAAATCTAAGCCGAGCTTTTGATAGATTTCTTCCTCAGTTGCTCCTGCAATCCTTTTATCTGCTTTGAATAAGCCATACTCATTCAATTTCAACTTTGCCTTTACGGCGATTTCTCTCAATCGCACATTATGCTGTTTTGAACCGGTGAAATATTGTGCCGCAGCGCCGAAGCTTTCTTTCGGCACGGCGCGGACATCAACGTGGACCGGTGCAGTTTCTGTCTGGATAATCGCAGAGCCTTTTGTCGGGCCGGCAGCAATGACCTCCTGGATAAATTCTGCGGTGGTAAACGCATCTATTACTTTTTTGCCATTTTTAGCGGCGACGAGTATGTCAACGTCGCCTATGGTTTCTGCTAGGCGACGCAGCGAGCCGGCAGGCTGGATTTTCCCGATGTTAGGGAGCTCCTGCAAAAATCCAGTGACAATATTTGCGGCTTCAATGGCTTGGTCAAGGCGAATTCGGCCTGTGGATTTTTCAAGAAATTCGATGCCTTTTGCAATTGCAGCAGCTTTTTTATCGCCAAAGCCCGGCAATTCAGCCAAAGAGCCGGATACAATCGCTTTTTTCAGTTCGGCAATGGTTTTAACTTTTAACTTTTCGTAGACTGCTTTTACACCTTTGGGCCCCACACCGGGTATAGTAAGCAGTTCCAGCAATGTTGGTGGAATTTTAGTGAGCAGTTGTTTGTGGGCGGTTATTGCGCCGGTTTTTACGAACTCTTCAATTTTAGCAAGACTTGATTTGCCGATGCCGGGTGTTTTTGCCAAATCACCACTGGCCAAAAACGTCTCTATATCGGTGGGCATATCGGCGATAATTCGACCTACTCTGCGGTAGGTGTTGATGCGGAAATGGTCTTCACCGAGGATTTCCATAATATCCGCCATTTGGTTGAAAAGTTCGCTAAGAATGGTGTTTTTCATAAGGCTGATTATATCTTGATAGTAATAAAATCAAAGTGATAATTTTGCAATGGCTGACTACTTTTATAAACGTATATTGTGGAAGAAACGTCGAGCAGAATTGCCAGGATTGTCATCGACGGGTCACCTGAGAAACTAAATTAGGCAGAGTAGCCACAAGCCGCCGGTACGAAAACACCGAGCAGAACAAGCTTACCATGCTGGGCTGAATTCAGCGAAATCCAGGAAATTAACAATGTTATCTTCATCCTTGTAGAGGTCGCTTCGAACATCCGGGTCAACAATAAGCCAGTTTTCACACATTATCTCAAGGTCTTCCCACTCAATGAAGCCG
>JBAPXT010000308.1:0-5975 GCA_049284355.1 Sedimentisphaerales bacterium | reverse complement strand
TTCAAACCCAGCTCTATTTTCGTCCGACCTTTACCTTTTCCCGCACTTGACTCACCGGCCCCTTCCCACTCGCCAACAAGCGACCTGCTCCATTCGTCGTCAAGAGGTTTCGGCTGGAACGCGGATGGCTTATTCTCTTTGGCGTTTTTTCCCTGATTTATCGCACATGAGGTCATACTTATCATTACAACCAGCAGTATAATAGATAATCTTTTCATTCGAGACACCTTTCGACACTTATCAAATTTGCAATCTGCTGCATTGCCTTATTATTTGAAATCAGCGATTGATATTCTCCAAGGCCTTTTTCAACTCATCGGCAAAAGATATGCCGCGCCACCTGACCGGCTCTTTCTCACCCGGCACAAACAGCATACTGACCGGCACGCCGGGTTCGTTATACACATTTTTCAAAGCAGCCGTTGCCGGTAAATCGCTGGTTGTGGTATCGGCCTTAATTGCTAAAACACCTTTTTCTTTGATTAGCTCCGCAATATCTTTGCGGGAATAAACTACTTTTTCCACCACTTGACAGCTCAGGCACCAATCGGCAGTAAACTTAATCAAGACAGGTTTCCCTTCCGCTCTGGTGCTCTCTATCAAATTAGCGTCATAACCCTGCCAGGAAATTCGCTCTCCCGCAGGAGCAGGTAGAAACGACCATCCTGCCGCGACTGCAAAAGCCGCCGCGATAATCCGTATAAGCCACTTTCGCGATAGTTTAGTATCGTAACTGACCCAGCCACCCCACATCCAAACGCAAAAACCAAGCACCACCGCAAAATACAACACGCCCATTCTCCTCGCTTCCGGTATCGCTCCAATCAGCTTTACCGCAATAACCAGCAGAACAAATCCCATCGCCTGCTTAAATAGTTCCATCCATCGGCCGGCCTTGGGCAGACGACCTAATAAGCCGGGCATCGAAGTTAGGATCGCGTATGGCACAGCCATCCCGAGGCCTATAGCCATTATCGCAACAGTAGCCAGCAGCAAAGGCTGCGCCTGCGCCCACGCAAAGGCCGCCGCTAAAATCGCAAAACTGCAAGGCGTACTCAATATGGCCGCCAGAAATCCCATCCCAACTGCTCCCGAATAACCTTTACCGAAGCTGGATTTACCCGCTATCGAAGACGGCACACCAATGGTAAACACTCCGAAGCAAAATTGTGCCAGCACTACAAGCAAAAGTGCCATCCCCGCAACAAATGCCGGGTTGCGAAATTGGTCACCCCACTGCAACACCGTCCCATAGAAAACCTGCAAAACAATATTTGCCCCGGCAAGAGTTGCAAAGAACAGCAATATCCCAAAACAAAAAGCAAACCCTATCGCTATCGATTTTCCTTTGCCCTGCTTTGCCTGTTCGATAAGACGCATTACGATAATAGGCAGCACCGGCCAAACGCACGGCATAACATTTAGACTCAGCCCTGCCAATAACGCCAAACCAAGAGCAACCCATACCGAATAATCCGCCCACTGACCTGTTGCCCTCGGTGCACTCGATGATATCGGCAGAATAAATTCAGCTTCGCCCATCCCTCCTTCAGGTGCAATTTTTATATCCGTACTCAATTTCCCAAAATCTGGTACTCGACATTGAATATCAGAGCACACCGCCCCATCGACACCAATCTCAACATTAACACTAATCGACTTGCCGGCTGTTAAGTCAGACTTGGAAACATTAAAAGGCAAAAATACCGTGAATTTATCACTGAAAACTTCGAGATTCTTACCCAAGGCCTTGTCGAAATACAAATGCGGCTGAGGAAATATCGGCTCAGAAAAACTTATCAGCTTTTCCGAAGATGGTGTCAGTTTAAGACTGATACCCCCCGGTGCTGTCTCCGCAGATGCATAAAAGTGCCAGTCTTTTTTCAGCTCGAAATTAACTGCCAATGCGGACCTGCTGTTCGGCTCAACAACTTCATGTTGTTTCTCAACAGAGATAGTTACAACATCGGTTTTAATAACACCACTTGGTGATGCAGCAAGACCATTAACAGCAAAAATCAAAATTGAGCACAAGATAACAGCAGCTTTTTCCTGCATACGCACCTTAGAGGAAAATTAAAAATAAAAAGCAAAAAGAAAAGCTATCCGCACTTTTATCTTTTTGCTTCCACCTTTTTACTTTTTTCACGACTGCTCTTACTGTTCTTTTTCCTCAGAATTCGACTGCTTATTCTTTGCCTGCTCGGCAGCTAACAAATCGGAAACCGTAGGCTTGTCTAATTCGCCGCCTTCCAGAATCAATTTAACATCATCGGCATCGAGAGTTTCGTATTTCAGCAGCGTCTTTGCTATTTTATCGAGTTTATCTTTATTGGCTTCTATCAATTCCCTCGCTTTTTTGTAAGCCTCGCCGACAAGCTTCCTCACCTCACTATCAATGTCCTCAGCCGTTTTCTCTGAATATTCTCTCTCACCAGGAAAGAGGTACATCAGGTCTCTAAGCCCTGAATCTGACTCGTAGCTGATTGGGCCGAGTTTTTCGCTCATCCCCCACGTCAAAATCATCTGCCTTGCAATATTGGTGGCTTGCTGGATATCGGCCTGTGCTCCGCTGGATATATCATCGCAGAATATCTCTTCTGCAATCCGACCGCCGAAGCACACCTGCAAAAGCGCCATACAATATCTTTTCGTATAATGCATACGGTCCTTTTCTGGAAGCGCAAAAGTTGCCCCCCCGTAAGGACCACGAGGTATAATGCTCACTTTATGCAGAGGGTCCGCATCTTTCAGCATTGATTGAACGAACGTATGCCCCGCCTCATGGTAAGCGGTAATTTTCCTGTCGCTCTCATCGATAACTCTGCTTTTTTTGGCCCTTCCCCATCGGACCTTGTCCCGTGCCTCTTCTAAATCGGCCGTTTCAACATAATCTTTGTTGGCCATAGTTGCTGCCAGCGCCGCCTCGTTAATAATGGCTGCTAGGTCTGCCCCGCTGAACATCGGCGTCCCGCGCGCTAATCTCTCCAGGTTGGCACCAGGGGCTAATTTGACCTTCCTCGCATGGACTTTCAAAATCTCTAATCGACCTTTTATGTCCGGCAGTGGCACAACGACTTGCCGGTCGAATCTGCCGGGCCGGGTCAGCGCATGGTCTAATATATCGCCGCGGTTTGTCGCCGCTATCACTATTACCTGGTCGTTCGTATCAAAACCGTCCATCTCAACCAAAATCGCGTTTAGTGTTTGTTCGCGTTCGTCGTGTCCACCGCCGACATAGCCGGCGCCGCGCTTCCGACCGATTGCGTCAACTTCATCAAGAAAAATAATACATGGCGAATTCTCTTTGGCCTGCTTGAATAGATCTCGCACACGGGACGCTCCCACGCCGACAAACATCTCCACAAAATCGCTGCCGGATATACTGAAGAACGGGACTTCTGCTTCGCCGGCTATCGCCTTGGCAAGCAGTGTCTTTCCGCACCCAGGAGGTCCTACAAGCAAAACACCACGCGGAATTCGACCGCCAAGCCGTTGAAACTTCTTCGGGTTCTTCAAAAACTCGATTATCTCAGCTACTTCTTCCTTGGCTTCTTCAACGCCGGCAACATCCTTAAATGTTATCTGGACCCGGTCTTTGCTTTGTAATCGATGTCTGCTTCGACCAAACGACATCAGCATCCCGCCGGCTCCGCTGTGAACATTACGGATAAACAAAAAGTAAATAATCCCCAGCATCAGAATTATTGGAAATATCATCCCAGCTAAATTCCACAGCCAGGTACGCGGCGGCTCACTAACGGTCTTTACACCGTTTTCCTCCAGCAATTTTCCAAGCCGTTCCCCATACACCTCCGGCTTATAATAAACTACAAAAGTATCCTTCTCTTTGCCTCCCCGGCTGGCAATGCCCTGCTCGTTGAATTTTCCTATTATCTCTGTGTCCTTTATAGTAACACTATCGACGTACTTGCTCTCAACATCCTTGACAAACTCATCCCACCGAATCTCCCCCATACTCTGCAGCTGTTGCAGCAGCATTATCCCGGTAATTAGCACAATTCCAATTATCAGGTAGCCAAGAGGCCCCTGTCTATAGCTCGGCAGCACAGGCTTTTTGCCCGCCCCACCTTCTGGGCCGCGACGTGACCGAGACGATTTCCCGTTTTGATTTTTACCCATAATCTATATCTCGTCTCTATTGGCTCGACTCATCAGCCGCAATTCACGATTCTACCATTCTTTTTCCATCAACTCTACGATTCTTTGCGCCAAATTGTTTGCCGCAAGAGTTGACCCGTAGCGGAAACCCTGATTCTGCCACTCAGAATAGCTCGCCGACGCGATGACAGACTTGTTGTCTATCAGCAATGCTCCCGTTTTCAGATTTTTCCAGTTGACCACGGCCCGCACTTCCACTTCTTTCTCTAAAGGCCGACCAGTTTGTCGCTCCGTGGTCAGCCACGATTCTTCGATTGATACAATCTGGCCGCTTATTATGGTGTCTGCTCGGTCTCTGCTGGAGATTATCTTATATGGCGTCTCCGTCTCGATACGCTTCGCCAGCGCATCGGTCAGTTGGTATTCCACTCCACGCCAAAAGCTCTTGTTATCAAACATCTCCACGTAAACGCTACCCACATCTTCCGGATATAGCGACTTGTTGGAATAGCCGGCACATCCGCAAAAACCTGTCAATGATGCGGCAATCAAACCAAAGAAAATTATAAAAGCAGCTTTCCGAGTTTCTCTGTGATGTTCTTGATATTCTTTTTCCATTTTGTCCCCTTTTTGGCGTCCGGTTCTTTCTCCTTCATCGCATCCTTCGCCATCTTGACCGCATTACTGTCAGGCCAGTTATTCACAACCATTTGATAATAAAGGTCAGCCGCCTGCTTATCACCGTTTTCCTGATAAAATTTACCCGTGCTGAATTCCTTGTAAGCCTCTTGTTCATATATCTGTTTCAGTATTTTATCAGCATCAATCTTTTTGGCTTCTTCTGGATACCGCAATTTGTAATTCTCATAATAGCTCTTTGCACTAACCAGGTCGGAGCCGTTAAACCTCGGCCCTTTATACGCAGCGTGCTTGCATCGGGCCATACTCAATAGCGCATCTTTACCGATTTGCCCTGTTGGCCATCGCGATGATACTTCCGACCACTTCTGGTACGCCTCAGCGAACTTCCCTCTTCTTTCATAATGCTCAGCCACCGCCACCGCCGCCTTTACGCCAATGGCTGCATCCCCTGCCCGGTCGGTAATCTTTTCCATAACTTTAACGCCCTCCTCGTACCTGCTCATCATAATTACCCCGAGCACCCTTTTCTTCTGCCCCCCTAAAAAAGCCGTGGCTATGCCAAACTCTCTCTCCATAGCTGCCTCATAAAGTTCGCTCGTGGGAAATTCCGCCAAAAACTTATCATAGCTCCTGACCGCCTTGGTGAATTCTCCCTCGCAAAAGAGCATCTCCGCCTTCATAAAGGCGTCCAAATCAGGCCCAGCAACCGCCGGAAAGTCTTTTTTAAGTTTCTCTATTGCCTGCCCGACCTCCTTGGTCTCCCCCATATCGACCATCTTCTTTATTTCAGATACAGCCAGCAGGTATTTGTCCTCAGCCGATACGCCCTTCCACTGCCCCTCTTCGCCCAAACGCCACGTTTCCGCCGAGAATGCCGACGAAGTAAACACCCACATCATCGCCGCTAAAATTACAAATAGCATTTTGTACTTGAGCATAATCTCGCCTCACCAATCATTCTAAACTTCAAACATCCGTGTCTCTACCCCCTTGTCTGCTGTCGCAGACAGCAAAGCGGGGCAGCCGCCAAACATTATACACGCTCTTTCCGCCATTGCAAATCCCATTAGCGACATTTTCCCTCTTTCTGAAAACGGCTCATCGCCGCGAAGGATTTGTTGACAAGGCCATGCGATTTTGATATGATTTCCCCCGGGTTTTAAGTATTTAACATAGAAGGTGGAGGTTCAGAATGAATGCCGTCAAAATAC
>JBAPXT010000307.1:0-16738 GCA_049284355.1 Sedimentisphaerales bacterium | reverse complement strand
GACTAATACTATATCGTAATCTTTTATGAATTTTTTGAGATTATTGCAAGCAGAGAAAGTATCTGTGAAAGATTTTGTCTGCAAATCGTATTTTGCGGTGTTTTTTGCGGTCTGTGCGACGATTTTCGCAGATTTGCCCACGGTCAGCAAGAGCCGGATTTTGGCCTGCACAACAGCGGCCCCTAACTCGGCGTGCAAAGCCTTGGTTTGTCGGCCCAATTCAGCCATATCACCGCAGATAAAAACGAGCCGGCCATTTCCACCTGCGCCAAGGTCGGATAATATACTCAAAGCGTTCTTCATCGAAGCAGGATTTGCATTATAGCAGTCGCTTAACAGCGTCACATTACCTATCTGCAGCAACTCGGCACGCATATCAATGGCCCGAAGCGTCTTTGCGGCATCGGCAAAATCATCGATATTGATTCCGAAGCGGCTACAGACCGCCCATGCGGCGAGCGCATTTTCGACATTGCCGATGCCCAGCAACGGCAGAAAAACTTCCCTGCCCTGAAGGGTAAATCGGCAGCCGGTGTCAGTATGAGTGATGTTCTGCGCTTGTACATCGCATCGGCTTGATTTGCCGAAACTTGTGAACTTGATACCTTTGCTTCGGCAGGTTTCGAACAACACATCACAATCGCCGTTAATTATGAAGGCACCGCCGGTCCGCAACCCCTCAGATATGGACAGCTTCTCCTGCACAATAGTTTCCAAATCACCGAAGCCCTCCAAATGAGCCGGGTAGGCATTGGTTACGACTGCCACATCGGGCTGCGCGATTTGCGTTAATTGAGCAATTTCGCCGGGGTGGTTGCTGCCAAGCTCGGCAACTACAACCTCATCCTGCGGGCCAGCACGAAGCAGCGTCAGAGGGAGGCCAATATTATTGTTGAAATTTTTCAGCGCAGTAGTTGCGCGAAAATGCCGGCTCAAGATGTGATACGTAATTTGTCTTGTCATTGTTTTTCCGACCGAGCCGGTAATAGCAACAACTTTAAAATTCATCATTCTGCGATATTCGGCAGCAAAGTCGCCGAGGGCTTTTATGGTATCGGTTACCTTCAACAGACAATTGCCGCCAGAATCAATATCCCTGCTGATGACGGCGCATACCGCACCTTTGGCAAAAGCCTCTGTTACATAATTATGTCCATCAAAATTGCTCCCGGGGACAGCAAAGAAGCAATCCCCGGCGGTAATATTGCGTGAGTCAATACTTACGCCGGTGAAGAAACGTGGCTCGTGGCCCGTCGCATGCGGCTCGTGCGCTTTTATTATTCCGGCCAGGTCTGCTATCAGAAATTTCTTCATTTTCTTTTTGCCAAATATTCCTGAGCGATTGTCTTGTCGCTGAAGTCGAATTTTTGTTTGCCGATGATTTGATAGTTTTCGTGGCCTTTGCCTGCGATGAGGACAATATCATTTTTTTGGGCGGTTTTTATTGCCATCGCAATGGCTTTTTTCCTGTCCTGCTCAACAGTAATTTTCGGCGAACTGGGATTTTCAAAGCCGACGACGATTTCATTTATGATATCCTGCGGTTTTTCAGTTCGAGGATTGTCGCTGGTTACGACTACAAAGTCGGCCAATTGTTCGGTGACTTTGGCCATGCGGTGGCGTTTGGTTCTGTCCCTGTCCCCGCCACAGCCGAAGACGATTATCAGTCTGCCTTTGCACAAAGGCTTCAGCGTGGAGAGGACATTTTTCAAGGCGTCGTCGGTGTGTGCATAATCTATAATAACGGAAAAGTCACCCTGCCAGTGGACCTTTTCCAGTCTGCCCGGGACTATCTTCAGCGATGAAAGCCCCGCTGTTACCGTTTTTAAATCAAAACCAGCGGCGAGGCACAGTCCTGCCGCCGCAAGGTGGTTGCTGACATTATGCAGTCCCAGCAGCGGTGTTTTGACGAGGGACGACCGGCCAGCATATTCCAAGGTGAAAACCGTTTCATTTATATCCATCGATTCGATATGTGCAATAATATCAGCCGGCTCGTCGATGGCGTACCATAAAATTTTTGCCTTAGTTTTTCGGGCAATATATTCGGCCTCCGGCGATTGTTTATTCAATACGGCGGAAGCATCCGGTGAAAGAGAGGCAAAAAGTTTCGTTTTAGCCGCCAGATATTCTTCTTTGGTTTTGTGGTAATCGAGATGGTCACCGGTGAGATTAGTAAAGGCGGCGGCTTTAAAATTGACAGCTGCGAGGCGGTTTTGAAAAATTGCGTGGCTGCTGGCTTCGATGACCATATATTTTGCGCCGGCCTTTAACATTTGCGATTGTCTTTCGGCGATAGTCAGGCAATCCGGGGTCGTCAGGCTTGCTTCGAAGCTTGCTGCACCGGTGTCGTAAACGATTGTGCCGATAAGGCCGCACTTTGGGCCTGCGTTTTGTATGCAAGAGCGGACAAGAAAAGCAACGGTGGTCTTTCCATTAGTTCCGGTAACAGCAAGACAGGTCAATTTTGAAGCGGGATTACCCATACTCGCCTGCGCCAGAACCGCTGCGGCTTTCGAAGAATCATCAACGGAGATTATCTCCAAACCTTCGCGACGGTAAGGCCTTTCACAAACGAGGTATTCAGCACCATTTACAACGGCCTGGTCAATAAAGTCGTGACCATCACATACGGCACCATCGATGGCAATAAAAATATCACCGGCTTTGACGAGGCGAGAGTCGACGCGAATACGTGGCGCCTTATCTGAAGAAACAAGTTTTAGCAGTTCATCAAAATTCATAACGTTATGTTACAAGGAATTTGCATATATTTTAGCCGACGGAGAAAAAATTGCGATGAAAATTCAAGGCTTTATGTCTATAATCAGCAGAGAATTTTTTAAATCTAAAGAAGCGAAAGAGTTTGAATTATGAAGATTCGGTATATTTTTGTTGTTTGCTTAGTTTTAGCAGTTGCCAGCCTGAGCAAGGCCGGCCCCGAAGAAACCGAGTATTTTGCCGTGTTTATGGAAGGCAAGAAAATCGGCCATGCCATACAGAGCCGCGTTGCGGCCGACGGAAAAGTAACTACTACCGAAAAGATGAGCATGCAAATGAGTCGAGCTAATACTCCGATGAGCATGAACACGACGGAAACCAGTATCGAGACGACCGACGGCAAACCGCTGGGTTTCGAGGCCGTGCAGGATTTGAGCCTGACGACGATGAAGGTCTCGGGAACAGTAAATGAGCAGGGAACAGTAAATGTGACAATTACTTCGACGGGAGGAGAGCAAAAGACGAATTTTGAATGGCCGAGCGGCGCAGTAATGGCTGAGGGGATGCGTTTGCTGGAGCTTAAAAAAGGCCTTAAGGAAGGTCTGGAGTACAGCGTCAAGCTATTCAGTCCGGGCAACATACAGGCCCTTGATGCCCAAATACGTATAGGGCCGAAACAAAATGTTGACCTGCTGGGACGAGTCGCGGCTTTGACGGAAGTTAAGACTACTCTTAAAGCACCAGGGGGTGGTGAGATTGTCAGCACTAGTTATGTTGATGGAGACCTTTGTGTTCAAAAGAACGTTGTGCCCTTGATGGGGATACAAGTTGAGATGATTGCCTGTGCCAAGGAGTTTGCGCTCGGCAAGAATGATGTACTGGAATTAGTTGATAAGATGTTTATAGCCAGCCCGGAGCCGTTGAATAATATTGAGTCGGCTGAATCGACCGTCTATCAGCTAAGCCCAACGGGTCAAGCAACCGCTCTGATGATACCTTCTACTGACAACCAAAAAGTGGAGCATCTGAAGGAAGGCGGGGCAATCGTGACTGTCAGGCCTGTTGCAGCGCCGACAGGCGCGAAGTTTCCTTATGAAGGCAAGGACAGCAACATCTTAGAGGCAATGAAGCCCACAAGATTTTTGCAGAGCGACAGCAATGAGATAATCGAGCTTGCTCATCGTGCGGCGGGCGGTACTGGTGATGCGGCTGAGGCAGTGAAAAGAATCGAATCGTTTGTGTCCAAATACATCGAGAACAGAGGGTTGTCGGTTGGTTATGCATCAGCAGCGGAGGTTGCGGCCAGCAAGGTTGGTGACTGCAGCGAGTTTGCTGTGCTGACGGCGGCGATGTGTCGTGCAGTCGGGATACCGGCGAGGATAGTTTCAGGCCTTCTTTACGTGAAGGCATTTGCCGGTCGAGAAAATGTGTTTGGCGGTCATATGTGGGTGGAGGCCTATGTGGGTGATAAGTGGATTGGACTGGACGCAACAAGGGCACCTAAAGGCTTCGATGCAGGTCATATCACTCTGGCCACAGGCAACGGTGAGCCGGCAGACTTCTTCAATTTAACAAACACTTTCGGCCAGTTCAAAATCGACAAGGTCATCATAAAAAAATAGCTGCATCGGGAAGCCACAGAGACAAAAGGCAAAACCGTTATTCGAACTGGATGTCAGACAGGACGAACTCGACGTTACAGGAGCCGTTGTAGAAATTGAGCTGCGGCTGATAGGCAACATCGAAGAACTCGTGCTCAAGTAATTTTTTTTCTAATTTTCCCATACCGAAACCGATACAGCGGACGGCATTTGTATTGTCCGTTATCGCAAGCTGCAAGTGGTTACTTTTTGAACCACAGATTTTCGGCGGAGAAGCAAGACGGACGCCTTTTGTAGCAAAGACCGGTCTGGGATTACCATGGCCAAAGGGGCTGAGCATCTGGAGCTCGGTGACGGTTTCTTTTCTAAATTCGCTCAACTGGGCCGCTGCGTCGATGTGGAGTTTGGCGGCACAATCATTTTTATTCAGGTGCTTTTTTGCATAGGCCTCGAAATCGGCAGCGAACATGTCTATTTTTTGTGTTTCGATGGTCAAGCCAGCAGCCATTTTATGGCCGCCGAAACTAACCAAATGGTGTGAGCAGGCCTTGATTGCGCTGAGCAAACAGAAGCCGTCTATAGAGCGTGCTGAACCCTGGGCTATGCTGTTTTCGGCGTTTCCCATGTTAATCATAATCGTCGGCCGATGGTAGGCATCAACTATTCTGGAGGCCACTATACCTATCACTCCGGTGTGCCAAGTTTGGCCTGCGAGGACAAAACTCACCCGGTCAGGGTGGTCCAGACCTTTCTCGACTATTGTTTCACAAGCCTGCTTGAATACCTTCAGCTCGCACCGGCGGCGCTGGTCGTTTTGCTCTTTGAGGTATTTGGCTATCTCCGTTGAGTGAATTGGACTATCACTTGTTAAGAGTTCCACAGCCAATCGTGCGTGTCCCATCCGGCCGGCAGCGTTGAGCATTGGTGCGAGATGAAAGCCGATGCGAAAACTATCGAGTCCCTGTCCCGTCAGGCCGGCCGATTCGATGAGGGCCTGGACGCCGGAGAGTTTGCATTGTGACAAGGATTTGAGTCCGTAGCTTGTCAGAATCCTGTTTTCACCCCTCATGTCCACGATATCCGCGATGGTTCCCATAGCCGCCAAGGAAGTTGCGTTGAGCATAAATTCGCGCAGTTTCGGTTCGAGTTTTCCGCTGCTTCTATTTTGTGAAGCAGTGAATTCATTAGCTATTGCCCAAGCCAATTTGAAGGCGACCATTGAGCCGGATGAATCCTGGTTTGGGTAAGATTCGTCCAGCGCGGGGTGGACAACAGCGACGGCTTTTGGTAATTCTGGGTCAGGCGAGTGATGGTCGGTAATTATCAGGTCGAGGCCTAATTGCCCGGCGAGCTCTGCCGATTTAACTGCGGTGATACCACAATCAACGGTAATTAAAAGCTTGGTGCCGGCATGGGCCAGCGTCTGGACAGCTTCTTCGTTCAGGCCGTAACCTTCATCGATACGGTGCGGGATATAGTAATTTACATCAGCACCGAGCAGTGTCAGAATCTGCCAGAGAATTGCCGCCCCGGCAATGCCATCTACATCATAGTCGCCGTAGATGGTGATTTTTTCCCTGCTTTTGACGGCCTTTTTTATTCGGCCGACCGCTGATTTGACACCCGGCATCAGGTCCGGGCTGATAAGCTCGTTAAGTTTGGGCCTTAGGAAAACGGCACCGGCGTGGACGTCGGTTATTCCGCGATTGATTAAAACCTGTGCCAAAAGAGGTGAGACTTTCAGTGATTTGGCAAATTCGTCGACATCGGAGTGCGGCGGCTGGATTATCCATTGTTTTTTGGGGGTCCCCAAGTGTATTTTATCGCTTTTGAAAGAAGGTCTGGCTTGCAGTGTTTCGCAAATGTGGCCGCTGTTTGTTTGCATCCGTGCGTAAGGTTGCATCTAAAGTCCGTTTCGTTCTTTATTCTTTTTGGTTTGTTGTATTGCCAAATACCTTATATAACAAAAAAATCGGAAAATGCAAGAATTGTTTTTCAGGCCCTCATATATAAGCCGCCATTTACGGCGATATATTCGCCGGTGATAAAGGCGGCGGCCTCGCTTGCGAGGAACAATACCGCTTTAGCTACGTCTTCGGCGGTGCCATTTCTTCCGAGCGGGGTTTGCCGGGCAATCTCTTTTTTACGTTCAGCGTTGCTGAAACGCTGGTGGAAGCGGGTGTCAATAAAGCCGGGCAGGACGCTGTTTACCCGAATGCCATATTTAGCGAATTCTCTTGCCATAGCGATGGTCTCGGTGGCGACGGCAGCTTTTGCACCGGCGTAGATTCCTGAGCCGTCTCCCCCGCCGTGATGGCCGGCGACTGAGCCGATGTTAACGATACATCCTTTGCTTTCCTTCAAATATGGCAAAGCGGCCCTTGTCGCCAAAAAAATGCTGCGGACGTTGGTGGCAAATACGTCCTCGTGATAATCGAGAGTTGCGGTCTCGAATAGCTGACGGTCGATAAGCGAGCCAGCATTATTAACGAGGATGTCGATACCGCCGGCTTTTTCGGCAAACTGCTTGACCATTCGGGTTACCTGTTTTTCGTTGCGCATATCTGCACGAAGGAGGACGCCGACGCTATTTTTTTTGACTTGTTGGAGTGTTTTTTCGCCGCCTTTTTTCGTCCTGAAGTAATGGACGCCGACGAAGCAGCCCTGCTTACTGAACATAACAGCTGTTGCCTGGCCTATGCCGCTACTGGAGCCGGTAACTAAAACCTTTTTGCCCTTTAAATCTTCGCAGGCCATTTTTCGCTTGTCCTTCTGCTTACCTTTCAACTTTACGGGCCGAAGAACTTAGACGCGGTCTTTATTTTGTATTTTTTTGCGGTTCCGGCGGCGGACCGTTTAAAGCATCAGCGATGGCGGGCTCGAAACCTGAGCTCATTGGGTGGCCCATCCAAACGACCTGACCGCTACGGCCTATGATAAAAGCTGCCGGGATACCACTAACAGAATATTTGTCAGATAAGCCGTTATCCATACCAACATAATAATTTATGCTCCTGGCTTTCACCATTTTTTTCACCGGTTCCGAAGAGCGGTCTACAGAAAGAGCTATGAATGGAACTGCTTTATCCTTATATTTATTCGCCAGCTCAATCATATGCGGAATCGACTGCACACAGGGCGGACACCAGGTTGCCCAAAACTCAAGGACATACACCCGGCCGTTGAGGTCCGGCGGCTGGGGTGTAATCCACTGGTCTACCTGGATTGGCAGGGCCATAGTGCCAATGAGGTTTGCAGCATTACCTGAACGATTTTTGAAAAGCTGAACCCCAATCGCTGCTAAAGCTGCTATCAATAAAACTATAACAAGAGGCGACAGGATGGAATTTTTATTGGCTTTTTCGGTCTCCATTAACTACCTCGCTTTCGTCTTGTATCTGGTTGAGGTGCAGGCCGAAGCGGTCGAGTTTCTTCTGGCCGTCTTCATATTTGCCATAAGCATTGCGAAGATGTGTGCCGAGGGTATCCCAGTTGGAAACAAACTCTGCAAAAGAGGCATTCAGCCGTTTCAAGTTCTGGCGTATTTCGGCTGCCTGTTTTTCAATCTGCAGGCCGTGCAGGCCCATCACCACCGTCATCAGATATGCATACAGCAAATTCGGAGAGACTGGGATTACCTTTTTATCCAGTGAGTATTGCAGAATATCCTGCGTTTCGCCTGCGTATTTGACAATCGTTTCGTAATAAATGTTTTCAGCGGGTATATACATCAAGGCAAAATCCAGTGTGCCTTCGGCTGGCCTGATATAATCGGATGCAATTTTGTCGATATGAGCAGTTACGTCTTTGAGGAATTGCCTGCGAAGTTTTGTTTTTTCTTCTTCTGTTTCTGCTGCAACTATCTTTTCAAAGGCCGGCAGCGGAAACTTTGCGTCTATAGAGACTGAAAAATCGGCTAATTGAACAAGGGCATCCGCCTTTTTGTTGTCTTTGAAGGCATATTGGAGTTTGTAACTATCTTTCGGCAGGATTTGAGCAAGGAGGTTTTCGAGCGACCATTCGCCCATCTGGCCTCGGAGCTTGGGAGAACTTAAAATATCCTGAAGTCGCCTGATTTCAGTTCCAACCTGGAGCATCTGCTTGTTAGTGCCCTGCAGCTCGCCAATCTGGGTATTGAGATGGCTTAAGACCTGCTGGCTGGATTGCAAGCTCTGGGTAAGTGTGGTTTGGCCGGTCTGCAGAGATTTTTGCAGATTTTCCGAGGTTTTATCCTGCGCCTGCTTTAGTGCTTCGAGCTGCTGGGCGAGCAGGCCGATATTGGCGGTATGGGCGGCGGTTTCTTTTCTGCCGGCAAAATTGACGCTGATAAGCCAAACTAAAAGGCCCAAGATAAATATAATCAAAACGATAACTACAGCGATTAGAACTGATTCCATCCTTTTGTCCTTATAAGCTTGTCCTGATTATAAAATTACAACAAGCAAACGTCAAAGAGTAAAGACAGGTAATTTACGGGTTTAAATAAAACTTGATATGTAAATAGAACCTTTGTATTGTTTTGAGGCAAAATGAGAACCGATAATAATTTTTTTTATATGCGATGTCAGAAATAAAAGCAGTTATTTTTGACTGGGGAGGTGTTTTGATAGATGACCCGGCACCGGGACTAATGCAATACTGTGCCGATAAGCTGTCTGTATCCAAAGAAGATTATATCAAAGCCCATAACAGGTTCGCGCAAGACTTCCAGAAAGGCTTAATCAGCGAAGATGCCTTCTGGGCCAAAGTATGCGGAGCATTAGACAAACCAACGCCTGGAATTACGTCTTTATGGAGCAGCGCTTTCAGGTCGGTCTATTCACCAAGGACGGATGTTTTTTCTGTGGTCTCGTCACTTCACAATAACGGTTACCGTACCACCCTTTTATCTAATACCGAAGTGCCAGCAATGCGATTTTTTTATGAACTGCAATATGACATGTTTGATGTGCTGGTTTTCTCATGCGCCGAAGGGACAATGAAACCGGAGAGAAAAATCTATGAAATTACCATTGAAAGACTTGGTTCAACGCCAGAGCAAACTATATTTATCGATGATAAACAGGAATTCATAAAAGCAGCAAAACAAATAAAAATCAACACCATCCTTTTCAAAAATATTGAACAAGTTAAAACTGAATTAGCTAAGCTTGGCGTAGCTGAATAGAAAGAAACGATGACAAATTATCATCTGGTGATTTTGAAAAAGCCATATTTAGATGCGATTTTAGCCGGGCAAAAACGCATCGAATCCCGCCTCAGCAAGGTGAAACCTTATGCTTTGGGTCGTGTTCTGCCCGGCGATAAATTATTTTTAAAGGTAAGTTCAGGGCCGGTTTGTGCTACAGCAACTGTCGCAGCGGTTAAAAATTTCCAGAACCTGACGCCAAAACAAATAATCGAAATAAAGGAGCAGTATAACCACTATATCAAAGGCAGTGATGAATACTGGCAAAACAAAAGCGATTGCAGGTTCGGTTTTTTAGTCTGGCTGGAGGATGTAAAATCAATCGAGCAGGTGCAGATTAACAAAAAAGACTGGCGAGCATGGGTGGTTCTAACAGAAAAGGAAGACTTCGGTTTGCTAAAATAGACGCTGCAAAAAGGCCCGGCAGGACTGTTTCGGCTGGTTTTTTACGTGGTTTTGCCGCTACTGCCAATTGCTGGGGTAGTAGATATATCCAGGCTGAATGTTAAATTTCCGAGACAGCTTTTCTACGAGCGCTTCTACTCTTTTTGTCTGGAAGTTTGTTGGCCGGATGGTTTCGTCATCGGCTATAACACAGATGCGGACAGTCTGACTGCTGCCGTACCAAGTTTGCCCCGGTACTATAGACCACTGTTTTTGCCACTTTTCGGTTGACTGTATTTGTCCGTCGCCGCCACCAAGGCCGTTGCAGATAACAAAATGACAGTTGATGTCCTCGGGACTGGCCAAGCCACTGAGCGAGGCCAACTGTTCAATGTTTCCAGCTTTGGTGGCGCTATAATAGATTTCGATGCAGTTCCAACGATAAGGGGACTGGGCAGCCTGGGAACAAATAGCTTTTTCAATAGGGTCAAGCCGATAATAACTGGAGAGACAAAATGGACCAGCAGAAGGAGGATTGTTACCCAAGGCCATTAAAACTATTGCACCGAGGGTCATTGAAACCAGAAGTGCCGCTAATACTTTTGCTACCCTTGGCTGATTTGACATATTTTCGTCCCTGAAAGGTGCCGGGCGTCCTTAAAAAATCTGCAGATGACTTACAGAAAGCACAAACGCCTAATTTACATAAAGAACATCGGCGTTTGCCAGCAAATTATTCAAAATTTTGCCAAAAATTTTGTAATTTATTAGGGAGTTTCCAAACAAATTACTTTTTTGTGACCTGGCGAGCAAGGCAGGCAAAAGGTCCCCTTTTGTGTTTTGTATACTCCGAGCCCGCCGCCGGTCGAAATGATGGTCCCCTCTCAGGCGACGAACAAAAAGTCAGCCGTCGAACCCGCCATCTATCAGACGGATAAAATAATGTATCCCGTATACACTAAAAGACGCTATTTTCCTGCCGTTTTATCTTCTTTACCTTCCGGTTCAGGAGTAGTCGGTTTTTTAGAAGGAGATGGAGCCTCTGTAGCCGGACCGGATGGTGCATTCGGCTCTTTGCCGGCGGGATAGACGATTTTTGCATTAGCTTTGAGCGACTTGATATACTCGTCGGCAAAGTCGGCTTGTTTGCTTTGCGTCAGCATCTTTACTATATCGTCTTTTGCCTTCTCAAACGGTGTAACGTTGGGGTCTTTGTGGTCAGTAAGCTTTATTATGTGATATCCGAATTGGGTTTCCACGACGTCACTTACCTGTCCGGGTTTTAGTGCAAAAGCTGCCTCTTCAAAAGCAGGAACCATTTGACCTTTACCGAAGTAACCCAAATCACCGCCTTGTTTGGAGGAGGGACAATCTGAATTGGCCCGCGCTAATTCGGCAAAATCGGCACCGGCTTTAACTTGCTTAAGCAGGTCCTCGGCTTTCGCTTTAGCTGCTGCTCTTGCCTGGTTTGGGTCAGCGTTGGGGTCAGTGGTATGAGGTTTTATGAGGATATGACTTGCCTTGACCTGTTCGGGATTTTCGAACTTACTTTTATTTTCAGAATAAAACTTTTTGGCGTCGTCTTCTGTAACGTTTATCTTACCAGCCCATTGGGTTCCCATAAGCTTCTGATAAGTCAGTCCCTTTCGGATTCGGGATTTTACGTCGTCGAAACTTTGACCATAGGCCTCTATCAGGGCCTTGAAATCTTCCATTGACAACGGCGGCTGCTGCTGCGAGGCTATTTCTTTGATTTGGTTCGTTACTTCTTCGTCTGTGACTGTTATGTTGGCTGCCTTGACTTTTTCATCCAGCAACTGTTCAACTATCACCTTCTCCAAAACCTGCTGTCTGAGTTGTTTTTTGTATTGTTCAAGAAGGGCAGGTGGCAGTTGTGCGCCCATTTTCTTAAGCTGCGATTTGAGCTGAGCATCTATCTGGCTTTCGTTAATATTGACACCATCAACGGTAACAGCAACACTGTCAGCAATAGTTTCGGCAGGTGTCTTCGGTTCCTTGGCGGCCACTTTGGCAGGTACATTCGGTTCAACTGAAGTTGTATTGGGTGTATTGGGCCCAGAGACTGCAGCCAAACTACAGGCGGTAAGAAATATTACAAAGCAAGCTACGGCTAGTGTGAGATGAGTAGTGCGAGTTTTCATGAGTTTGTCCTTTCGTAGATTAAAACGTTAAAAATCCTTCTTAGCCAAAAATAAACGGGTGATTATCCCATTAACAAACAAATAAGTCAACATTTTTATTTTGCAAGGACAGGATTTTACCGCTAAATTCCGGGATTCTCGAATACCCCTGGGGGCCTATATTTGCGATTTTCTCAAATAGAAACCCTTGTCTTTGGGAAATTCGCTTGCAAATATCAGTTTTTATGCTATTTTGGGATGTTAGTTTTTAGCTTGGAGATTGAGGTATGGGTTTCCCTAAGCGCACAACTATCCAAAATCATACGATAACTATTGTGCCTCGGTATTCTGAGACGGACCAGGGCAGAGTGGTTCACCACAGCGTCTATCCGGTATGGTTTGAGATGGGCCGTACGGAACTTTTGCGAGCCAACAACGTAGCTTATAAAGATTTAGAAGAGGCTGGGGTGTTCTTCGTGGTTGCTGAGCTGAACATAAAATATCACCAGCCTGCCAAGTACGATGAGAAGCTTCGGTTAGAAACAAGGTGCTCAGCAGTTACCGTCGGCAGGGTTGAACATATATATAAACTTACTCGCTGCTGTGATGGGGTAATTCTGGCTGAGGGTTCGAGCGTCCTTGCCTGTGTCGATGCCCAAGGTAAAATTCGTCGAATGCCTGAATTTATGTATCCCGAGTTAGAGGGAACAATTGTTTGACTTGACTTGGCCAATTCACTAAACTATCTTTTTTGAGAGGTTACTGTTCGTGTTCGAAAGGAAAGAAAGCTGCGGTCTTTTCGGTATTTTCGGGGACTTTGAAGCGGTCCAAAAAACTTATTTTGGGTTATACAGCCTTCAGCACCGCGGTCAGGAGTCAGCAGGAATCGCTTCAAGTAACGGTGAATTTATCCAGTGTTACAAAGGGATGGGTTCAGTAGGCAGGGTTTTCCGCAGCGGTACGGGCCTTTTAGAAAAACTGGCTAATCCGACAGCAATCGGTCACGTGCGGTATTCGACCACGGGTTCCAGCAAGTTGATAAACAGCCAGCCGTTTTTGAGTGAGTACTCGCGAGGCCAGGTGGCGGTGGCACATAACGGTAATCTTATAAATGCGGCACTACTGCGTGACGAATATGAAGCATACGGCAGTATTTTCAAGTCTACCTCCGATACTGAAATAATTATTCATTTGCTCGCCAAGCCGACCCACGTCAGCAAACCCGACCCGCTGGCCCATGTGTTAAATCATCTGCAGGGATCATATAGTCTGCTGTTTTTGTATGCCGACCGGATTGAGGCGGCCAGAGACCCTTATGGCATCAGGCCTTTGTGCATCGGCCAAACCGAAGAAGACGCTTACGTCATTGCCAGCGAGAGCTGCGCTTTTGATGCGGTCGGAGCAAAGTTTCTTCGCGAGGTCGCACCGGGTGAAATTGTTCGATTGGATAAAAAAGGCCTTTCCAGCAGATTTTTCGTCAAGCCGGGCTCTGTCACGCCGGCTCACTGTATCTTCGAGCATATTTATTTCGCCAAACAAAACAGCATTATCTTTGGTGAAAATGTGCATGAGTTTAGAAAAAAACTCGGAAGACGACTGGCAATAGAACACCCTGCCGATGCAGACGTTGTAATACCGGTGCCGGATTCAGGAACATCAGCGGCGATAGGATACTCGCAGCAAAGCAAGATACCTTTCGATATGGGCATGGTCAGGAGCCACTATGTAGGCAGGACATTTATCAGTCCGGAGCAGAAGATGAGGGAGGTCGAGGTTAAACTTAAGCTTGCGGTGGTAAAAGAGGTTGCGGAAGGTAAAAGCATTGTAGTGGTAGACGATTCGATAGTTCGCGGCACAACCACAAGAGGTAAGATTAGAACATTGCGCCAAGCAGGCGCCAAAGAAATCCACATGCGAGTAAGCTGTCCGCCAATCAGGTATCCCTGTTTTTACGGCGTAGACTTTCCGACCAAAGAAGAGTTGCTGGCAAATAACCGTGACATGAAACAAATTAAAGAATTTCTCGAAGTGGACAGTATCGGCTATATGTCGCTGGAAGGGCTGCTGTCCTGTGCGGCTTTGCCGGCGGAGAATTACTGCACCGCCTGCTGGAGCGGCAAATACCCAATACCGGTAGATACTGCGGTGAACAAGTTCACTTTGGAGCATTATCAAATGCGTATGTTTGATGACTGGTCCCAGGCAAATGAGTAAATACGTCAGCTACGAACAATCCGGCGTCGACATCAACGCCAGCGACAAGATGGAAGACCTGATTTATCCACACGTCGCACATACCTTCGGGCCGCGAGTAATGCGCTTAAAAGGAGGATTTGCGGCTATGTACCGACTCGATTTCAAGGAGGATCTCTTTAAAAAGAAATACAAAAATCCCGTTCTTGTTTCCTGCACCGATGGGGTAGGAAGCAAAGTTAAACTGACATCGGTGATGAATAGATTCGATACCGTTGGTATCGATCTTGTTGCTATGAATGTCAATGATATGCTAGTGCTGGGGGCTGAACCATTGTTCTTCTTGGATTATATCGCAGTTCACAAGCTCGACCCGCATATTGTGGCCGAGATGGTTAAGGGCATTGCAACAGGTTGCCGAAAAGCAGGTTGTGCTCTCGTAGGCGGGGAAACCGCTGAAATGCCCGACACCTACAAAAAGGACGATTTTGATATGGCTGGCTTTGCCGTAGGTGTAGTCGAACATGGCCGGGAAATCACAGGTGAGAAAATCCGCGAAGGCGATATTATTCTTGGCCTTACCTCAAGTGGGCTGCACAGCAACGGCTACGCTCTTGTTCGCAATATCTGTTTTAAGAAAGCCGGCTTGAAAATGACCAACACCATCGACGAACTCGATGGTGCTGTACTGGGTGATGTTTTGCTGGAGCCGACACGAATCTATGTTAGGCCGATACTCGAACTGCTGTTCCATTACAAGGTCAAAAAAGTCGTTCACGGGATGGTCCATATCACGGGTGCGGGACTTCCCGGTAATATCCCGCGAGTGCTGCCCCACCACTGCGACGCAGTCCTTGAAAAGGGAAGCTGGCCGATGCAAAAAATATTCACATTTCTTCAGGCGAAAGGCCCCGTCGAGGAAGCTGAGATGTATAACGTCTTCAATATGGGAATCGGGTATGTGCTGATAGTCGCTGAAGAATTTGCTGATTCGATAGCCAGAAACCTCTTGCGCCTCAGAGGAGAAGAAAACTACGAAGTTTACAAGATAGGCAGAATAACAAGCGGTACCGGAAAAGTAGTTTTAAAATAGTGAAGAAGAAGTTATAAAATGCGGATTCCCGCCTTTACGGGAATAACAGATGAGTAAAACCTTCGGCAAATCTGCCGCAGCGTCGGTTGTTTACATCGGTTTCGCTGTCTATTTGTATCAGCCACATTTCAAAAACTTCGACAAACTGCAATACCTTCTCGTTGTAAATGTTTGTTTGGCTTCTTTGGGATGTTTTGTACTAAGCCGGCGGTGGGTGTCGAGCTTCTGGGGCTCATTATTCGCAGGGGCCATTTATGGCTTTGGGCCTTTTGTACTTGGATTAGCTGATTACCATCCGACAGCAGGTTTTTTGGCAGCTACTATACCATGGCTGTTTCTGCCGGCTGCGTTTGGGCCGGAGGCCAAGTGGCGGTGGTTAAGGGTGCCACTTTCAACTCTGCCTTTTTTGGCAATACTGTTGTTTTTTCAAGCGTCGGCTTACTACCACCTATTTGCAATTCCAACGCAAACCAAATTGCATTTAGCCGATTTGAGCGGCCTTTTGGCCCCCTTAGTTACGGCAAGCGAAGGTATAACCATCATCGGTTTTTATCATGTTCCTGTAGCATCTCTTGTTATGGGTTTCTCGATGCTCCTGGCGGCTCGGCGGTTCGGCATAATGATAATTCTTTGCCTCGGCACTACGTTGGCTTTTTGCGATTCTTTTTTCAACATCAGCCCGATTATGTGGCTGACAATTCCCGTTCTGTGCTGCTCGGTACTTATAGGCACAGGAATGCAGGGACTTGCCTTTGCCGGCTTTGCCGACAGGAAATGGATTCTGATGGCCGCTTTGATTATGGCAGTACTTTCTCTTATGACACTGCTGCTGGCAACAAAATACTGTAATATATTCGCAGGGTTCGGTTCAAAATACGCAAAACTTCCAGTGGAAACTGCTAAGATGTACGTACTCGGCGCGATTGCAGTTACTATTCTTTACTTTATAGCACGTGCGAAGTTGCGCCTCCATTGGCTGCGGTGGGTCGTTCTTGGCTCGGCGACGGCGGTGGACGTATTCTTTGGTGCAAGATTTATTGTCGACTTGTCCGTCTTTGGCGGATAAGATTTTTTAGGTCTTGACGAAGGTCGCGAGTTATGAACCAAATGTTTCCCGCTCGATTGTACCGAGGTAGAATCGGCCGTCTCCACGCATAAAATCGATGATACTGTCAAACTGCTGATTTATAAAACGTGTATCATTTGAAATCAGCGCAATTCCTACAACCGCAGATGTTTTTTCATCCTGATGGTCAACTTCGGAAATGGAGATATTGAACCTGTTTTTGAGTCGGCCGAGGAGACTTTTGACAATGCTCCGCTTTTGCTTTAGTGAAGTTATCCCCTGTAAATGTAACTGAGCTTCCAGAATTCCGATAATCATATAATTCTCTCTATTTGCTTCTCTGGCCCTATC
>JBAPXT010000306.1:0-1532 GCA_049284355.1 Sedimentisphaerales bacterium | reverse complement strand
CAGCGTATACAGATGCTCCTTTAGTTCGGCCAAGTTCATCTTGCCTTCGAAAGGCACACTGTATCCGACCAGATGAAGGTTGCACTTTTTGAAGTCAATTATCCGCTCGCCGTTTTCGTCTTTTACGTAGGCATCACGGACATTCCACTCATCGGGCACAACCCAGTCAAAAACTTTCGTCCCCGATGGCACCTCCCTTATATCCAGCGGAATTATTTCTTTGATTATCTGGAGAGTCTCACGAACACCATCGCCCGTTATGCTTCTGCAGATCGGAAAAAGTCTCTTTAGTAAACTATAAATATCTTCCGTCAACGTTTTCTGCCTGCCATAGCGTCATATCGTGGTATAGGCTCATTAATGTTAGAGCACAAATAGAAGTGGTCTTCCTTAATTTTTCGCTCTATATATTCATACAATATTTTTATTTTTACCGCTTCCAGTTCGAACTCATAACCATCTGCTTTGAAGATTTCGACAAGGCCGTCCTGTTTCATATCCTTCTCTAATCTGAGCAAATTAGGTCTCAGACCGCAATCAGGCTTTCTGCAAAAAAATACGATTTCCTGTTTATGCTTCCTGCCGGAGTAATCAATGATAGTGCCTGTAAAGCTTTTATTGTATCGGTAGCTCACACCCAACTTCCTTTCTAAGAAGTGCACTTCCGTTATATAACTAAGGACCCCGCCAATTGAGCCTACATAACCGTCTTTTGCGAACAGCTCGCCAATAAGCGATTCATCTCCAAACGGCTCATAATCTTTAACCTCAAAGTGCTTGTCTGAAATTCGGCCTGCGAAAACCAAGTAAGAGAAAAGTGCGTCGACCGTCCTTTTCGCAGCGAACTTGTTTCTTAGATATTCCGTCACAACTCCTATCTCGGAGGGTGTATGAAGAATATCGTAATCTTCGTTTTTGGTATAACTGTATGAGTAGGTCGGTATTATTATATTTCCTCCCTGACGATTCGTCTGACTTATAATATCGCTAAATTCACTAAGTCTGGCATCATTGGTCGAAGCCAATCTAAGCAGTCCTACCGCGTCTATATGAACACTGATAGGGTTTTGGCGGGTTTTTTGAACCAGCAATTTTACAAACTCGGACTTCATTTATAATTATTGTCTGAAAGCGCTAACAGAATTAACCAATATCTTGGGCTGCGTTTATAACAAGATTAACACCGTTAACATGCTGCGGCGAGTTTATAAAAAATAGAACACTCTCCGCAACCTCCTCCGGTCTAAGCAGCCTCTTTAGCGGATGAACCTTGATTAATTGCTCAACAATTCTTTCGTCCATACTACTTGTAAGCTCGGTTTGCATAAAGGAAGGGCTGATACAGTTTGAACTGATATTGAAGTCGGCATTTTCTACTGCCCAGGATTTGCTTAGTGACAATAGATAGGCCTTTTTCGCGACATATTCGGACAGCCCTGTCGGCGGCTTATTAATCAGGAAAGAAGTTAATATATTAATAATCTTCCCAAATTTCTTTTTCCTGAACAACTTAATGGCCTCTTGGGTTATTC
>JBAPXT010000305.1:0-20719 GCA_049284355.1 Sedimentisphaerales bacterium | reverse complement strand
CTTGGAGCCAAAAGCTGTGAAGATAATTGCTGCCGCTACCGCTCGAACGTGCGAAGGTGAATTAAGGCAGATAGCACAAAGAAAGAATTGGCAGTTAAACGAGACGGAATATATCGACATAATCACTGAAAAAAGTGCAGCACTTTTGAGTAGTTGTTGTCACCTTGGCGGTCTTTTAGGCGGGGGGAGCGAAGCTGAGGTCAGGCTGCTGTCTGATTTTGGTTTGAATTTCGGTATTGCGTTCCAAATTACCGATGATTTGCTTGATTTGGTGGGAGACCAGAACAAGACGGGAAAGCCAATCGGCAACGACCTTGATAACGGCAGGGTGACGTTGCCAGTTATACATCTGCTCAGGACGGCAGAGGAGGCAGACAGAGAGTTTGTCAGGGGCGTTCTGGGTGGGTGCGGAAAAAGAGAGCAGGGGGCGCGGTATGACTGTCTGGCTGAGAGACTGCGGGCCTGCGGCAGTATCGACTACGCACAGAAGCGGGCACAAGAGTTTGCAGGGCAGGCAATTGCAGCGATTGAAGGGCTTAGTCAGAGCGAGAGCAAAAACGCGTTAATCGAACTAACGCAGTTTGCTGCGCAGCGGACGGCTTAGCAGACAGGTTGCCGAAAAATAAAAAGGGCCGGCCCTTTTGTTTCTTTGATTAAAGAGAGTTTGCCAGATTAGAATTTGTATTTTACGGTTAAGCTTGCCCAGGTAATATTGTGGTCGGGGCTTACGCCTCTGAGTGCGTCATCTTCCATCGTAATCTGATGGTAAACGCCGGGGGTAAAGGTAAGGTTGTGACCGAGGTCAAAGTCGGTCGAGACGCCCATCATAACGTGAGTCCAGTCGTGGTCGGTATAACCGCCACCTGGTCTTGGGTCAACGGCACCGTTGAAAACGGTTTCTGTGTGGAAGTTGAATGTTTGCTCAGACGTTTCGCCTAATAATCCCTTGACTGGCAGAGCATAATCGAGCATAAAGATATGGGCAAAGCCGGAATATGTTCCGCCATTCGGATTGCGTGCGCCAACAAACGTGTCGCTGTTGCTCGGCCAGCCCTTAACGAGGACATAGCCCGGGGTAAGCTCTTTTACACCAAACAATTTTGGGAAAGCAAATCCGGCGAACACTTCCTGAAGGTCAATACTGTCGTGAGTGTGGCTGTCCATCTGGGGAAAATTGAAGTATCTGTAGCCGACCATATACCGGGTTTCCCAGGTCTGGTCTGCCCCGATGACATTGGCATAATGTATGGTGTAGTCCCATCTTTGTTCGTTGTTATACCCTAACCCGTCGGGGTTACTGCCACTTGCATTGGCGCGTTGCGTCTGAACATCAAGTCCGAAACCGGTATCACCAAAGTCCATATTAATGAATTGATGGATGGAACTGTGGTGACCGTATGTCAGGAAACCGCGCCACACTTCTAAGGTGTTATAGGTGACGCCGATATTGCCGTGGATATCACCCGGCGTTTGCGGTTCCGCCGCAACAGCACTGCCTATTACGCCAAACAAAACCACAGCTACTAACAGGAATCCATTTCTCAACATATTTATCTCCTTCTAAAAAAAGTCCCACCCTGTAAATAATAAAATTTTTACAGTTATCTCACGTTTTAACCGTGCCTAATTTCGTCAAGTATATCAGTAGTGACATTGCTGACAATGAAAAAAAGGTTTTTTTGAGTTTTTGCTGCAAAAAACCAAATCATTAACTATAGCCACGACATAAGCGGTTTTTTATCGGTCGTTACCGTAATATCTATATTGCCGAGTGTTACCATAGACGGGTATTACCATTTTCCTGTTTTTCGAGCTTCGGCCTTTGGAAGATTTTTCAAGGATGCAGTGAACCTTTCAAGGTCTTGCTGCGGCAGCTCGTGATCGGTGAGCTTTCCAGACATAAAGGCATCGTAACCGGAGAGGTCCATAAGGCCGTGACCGCTGTAGTTGAACAGGATGACTTTTTCTTTGCCTTCCTCTTTGGCTTTTGCGGCTTCGTCAATGACTGCTGCAATTGCATGGCTTGTTTCCGGTGCGCAAATAAAGCCTTCGGTTCTGGCCCAGGTGAGGGCGGCCTGATAGCATTTAGTTTGCGGATAGGCCTTTGGCTCAAGAAGCCCTTCGACTATGGCCTGACAGACAAGCGGCGCCATACCGTGGTATCGCAGACCTCCAGCGTGAATTGGCTCTGGGATGAAGGAATGGCCGAGGGTGTACATCGCCAAAAGAGGCGTCGTGCAGGCAGTGTCGCCGAAGTCGTAGGCGAAGGGGCCCCTTGTCATTGTGGGACAGGAGGTGGGCTCGATAGGCATAATTTTGATATTAGCGCCGTTGATTTTATCGGCAACGAATGGGAAAGACAGACCTGCGAAGTTGCTGCCGCCGCCCGCGCAGCCGATAACGATGTCAACTTTCTTTTCGCCGGCGAGTTTCAACTGCTTTTTGGCCTCAAGACCGATGATTGTCTGATGCAGCATAACGTGATTTAAAACGCTGCCGAGCGAGTATCTTGTTTTGCCTTCCTTGTCGGTGACGGCCTGCTCGATGGCTTCGCTGATGGCGATTCCGAGTGAGCCGGGGGTGTTGGGCATTTCGGCGAGGACCTTTCTGCCGGCGTTTGTTTCGTTGCTTGGGCTTGCGACGCAATTTGCACCCCAGACCTGCATCATAAGTTTTCTGAAGGGCTTCTGGTCAAAACTGATTCTGACCATAAAGACCTTGCACTCAAGGCCAATCAGTTTGCAGGCGAATGCCAAAGCGCTGCCCCATTGTCCTGCGCCGGTTTCGGTAGTTAATCGTTTGATGCCGAATTGTTTGTTATACCAGGCCTGCGGGACAGCGGTGTTCGGCTTGTGGCTGCCGGGGGGACTGAGGCTCTCATCCTTGTAGTAGATATGGGCAGGGGTTTTCAAATGTTTTTCGAGATAAACGGCCCTTCTTAAGGGGGCGGGTCGCCATCTGTAGAGGATATCGAGGATTTCACCGGGTATATCAATCCAGCGTTTTGTGCTGACTTCCTGCTCGATAAGGTTCATCGGGAAGACCGGCACCAGCATGTCGGGCGAAACGGGTTTGCCATCCGGGCCCAGCGGCGGAAGCAACGGGGATGGCAGGTCGGGAGCGAGATTGTACCATTGTTTGGGAATGTCTTTTTCTTTGAGTTGAATTTTGACTTCCATAATATTTCTCCAATCGAATTACAGTTGTATTCAACCAAGTAAATAGGGCCTTTATAGGTAAAATATTAAAGTGCGATTGTCAAGGGGATTTATTCCAATCGAATCCGCCGCAGGCTGAAAGAATTGGCTTTGTTTGGGTTTGTTTTGACCAAGTGTCCAATGTCGGTTTTTCGTTGTAATTACTTGTAGAAACTACGCTTATAAGCATTTGACTTTTTTGGAAATTGGGTTCGTTTGGCATAATTAACTCTTTTCTGATTGAAATTTCCGGTCAAGGCAGACAATCTCCGTTGCCGCCTTCGCTAAAGCTAAGGCGGACAATTTATTATTTATTATTGATAAAGGATTATTTGACGTGGACCTACTGGACCTGAAACCTTGCCCTGCTGGGCGGTTTGCTTTTACCTGCTGGTAAACTGGCAAGCATTTTAACAGATTTTGGAAGAAAAGTCAAACGAAAAATTAATCGTTGATTGCGAGGGAAATTTTGGCGTTGAGAAAGTGGCAATTTTGGGGAGAGAATGAATTGGCTAAATTTGGTTGTGAGTTTTCAAATTATAATAGAAATAAGCAGGGTATCTATAGAGAACAGGTTTAAATTAAAAACGTCTCACCGTCATTTACTATTTTCACATTTTCAAAAAATTCTGAATACCGAGCGGCTTCAAAAGTGTGAATTGGAACCAGACACTTAGGACTTAATGCCTTCGCGAAACGCTTAAGATCATTTAATACCGCGTGCCCGCTCGTGTGAATTTGTTCAATCTCAATTTTTTTGTCGCGACAGAAGTTTGTAAATTTATCAGTCAGATACCCCTGCCACATCGAGTAAATTATTTTCGCTCCTTTGAGAACATCAATGTTCTCGATAATCCGCGGGAATATCGAATTATCCCTTGCCAGCATAAGTACTTTATTCTTTTTCTCGTTTAACTCGTCCATTTTAATTTTCTGCCTGTTATAAATATAAAGCAGTTCTCTATAACCGGCTTCGGCAAGTTTATCAGCGTGGTACTGAAAAAATTTGACCCTTACGTTTTCCCAGTTGAATTGCGGAATCTTTTCAGATATTTTTCCAAGTTTTTGAAGTATGAAAGCGGTATAAATGTCTATTACGAAAAGTGTGCCTGTTCTTAAACACGCTCGGTATGCTGAAACGAGCCGGTCGATATTCTGAGATGATGAGAATAAAAATGTTATGTTGTTTTGTTCTTTCAGAATTTTCACTATTCTTTCTTCAATTTCACCCTCATTTTTATAAGCTTGTTTACTTCTGCCCAGCATAGAACCTTCCATCAGAAGACAGTCAATGCTCTTTGGCGGGTTCTTTATCATTTTTTCAAGCAAAACCGCTTTTCTGCCGTGGCCTCTGAAGTCCCCTGAGTAAAAAATTCTTTTGCCGTCTGCTTCGATGAGAAACGCAAAAGCATCAGGCGCAGAATGGTCGACGAGATACGGCTTTATTTTGAAATCTTTTATATGAACCGGCGACAGGTGTTTGATTATTTGCGTATTTGCAAGCTGAACATTTTTATTCAGGAATATGTTTGTTGCCTCGACAAGCTCTTTTGCTCCTTGGCTGATATAAACGGGTATTTCATTATTCGCAAAATCCAATAAGCCGTAATGATCGAGATGGGAGTGGGATATTAAAATAGCATCAATTTGCGGTTCTTCATCTTTATATAAACCTTTGATATTCGGCAAGATATTTTTGTTTTTTAGTTCTTCAATTGATTTGCCGGCTATACTTTTCGAATTGAATGGTTGTTTTTTTGAATCAACAAGAGGCATACCCAAATCGATTATTATCCGTGAGCTATTGGTCATTAGCTCTACACAACTGCCGCCGATTTCTTTTGTACCGCGATGAATCGTTAATAACACTCTAAATACTGCCTTTCAAAAGAATTGAATCTCAGATTAGGATCAGTTTCCACATAACCAAACTTTATCCACCCAAACTCCATTTTCTGATTTCTCGACTTCTCATTAAGGAGAACAAACACTTTTTGAGTAATAAATGGATGCAGTTCAGGCGCCAGGATAAAGGCCTTGATTTGTTTTGTGTTCCCAATTAACTTTCCTTCATCGGACTCTCTGGTGAATATTCTTGCCTGCTCATCTCGCAGTACCATCGTATAGAAAAAAAGCTCAGACAAAACACCTATCTTACAATTCCCCTTGGCTTTTAATTCAAGTATATATAAACCATCTCCCTTTGCACCCCATAGATCGATTGCACTATGCTTGCTGGGAAATATTGCATTCTCTTCTCTCACTTTTGTATGAAACAAACCTACTGGAAGTTGCCTGTGCAGCTTCACAGGACAGCATTCCGCTAGTCCCTTGAGATTATCTTGCTGGCCCAGTATTTCGTTTTCCAATCTGTTTTCTTTATTCTTTGTTTTATCGTTCCTGCGTTCTTCATCGCTTGTTGATGGCGAGTTAAGATAATACCTGATGTTGTCTTTTATTTGTAAATCGGCCTTAAATTCTTTATTTTCATCATCGATAAAAAACCAGCCATTACTGCCACCAAAGATGCTGTCAAACTTATCCACGCGATAAAGAAATCTCTGATACTGCGGATATTCAGGGTCGTCAGGTTTCTTCCACTTCAGGCAGCACTTTCTTGCTTCTGCATCCAGACTAGCCTTCAAGCACAAAGCCCAGCCTTCAAACGCGGCAGAATCATCCTGCATATTCTTCGCCACACTATCCCACATCGTAAGAGTAATTACGTGGTTGTTTTCTTGAAAGTCAATTTCGCTTGGAAATTTAATACTTGGCTTCCCGCTTTTCTCCCTCACGCATCGCAATAACTCTTCTTTATTCATATAATTCTAGATTATTCACCAGCCAATAAAGATTCAGCTTTTTCGATACATTCGTTCCCTTTTGGTCTGTTCACAACGCCGGATTGTAACCCGACAATGCTACGATGTAAAGCCGCAATGTCACCGAAAAAGGTGCGAAGGTGTGAAAGGTGGGAAGGATGGACAAAACGGGATTGGGAAAAATTTAAGATTTATAATTTGAGATTTCAGAGAACAAATTTCTGGATTTCTGCTCCCTCCCTATGGGATGGCTTACGCCATTAGGGATAAATTTCACGGGAATGACAAAAGAGAGCGGGTTTAGTATAATGTTTGTCGATGGTGGAAGGCTTTGAGAAAAAGACGTTGTTTAGCGGGGCCGACCCGTCTTCGCCAAAAGGCTTCGCCGAGGCGAGGCGGGCGAAAATGGCGGCGGCGGAGCCATTGGCGGTACGGATGCGGCCACGGACGTTAGAAGAATTCGCCGGGCAGAAACACTTCGTCGGAGAGGGGAAATTATTAAGGCGGATGTTAGAAGCGGACAGGCTTAGCAGTTTGATTTTCTACGGCCCGCCTGGAACGGGCAAGACGTCTCTGGCCCGGGTTATCGCAAATCACACGAAGGCGACGTTTAATTATTTGAGCGCACCCGCGGCGAGCGTGAAGGACATTCGGGACGTTATAGCGGAGGCGAAAGACAGATTAGCGACGGCAGGGGCGCGGACGGTGCTTTTCATTGATGAAATTCACCGCTTCAATCGTGCGCAGCAGGACGTTCTGCTGGATGATGTCGAATCGGGGGTTTTAATTCTCATAGGCGCTACGACGGAGAATCCCTTTTTTTCGGTTAATTCACCGTTGATTTCCCGCAGCACTGTATTTACTTTTGAGCCGCTTAGTGAGGAAGACATTTTACAATTGCTGAAAACCGCAATTACCGATGCCGAGCGAGGGCTTGGTAAATTTGATATCGATGCAGAGGAGAAGGCGTTGAAATTTCTGGCGGTGATGAGCGATGGCGATACGCGAAGGGCGTTGACGGCGCTGGAAGTGGGGGTTTTATCCCAAGCGGCTCGCCAGCACAAGGGAAGAATAAAATTTAATCTGGAAGTTGCAAAAGAGTCGATACAACAGAAGGCGGTCGAGTATGACGGCACGGGCGATACACACTATGATTTGGCGAGCGCTTTTCAGAAGAGTATGCGAGGCAGCGACCCTGATGCAACTATTTATTGGCTTGCGAGGATGATAGCAGGCGGGGAGGATACGCGATTTATTGCGCGGCGGATTGCGGTTTGTGCGGCTGAAGATGTTGGGAATGCCGACCCGATGGCGACAGTTTTGGCAGCAGCGGCCGTTGAGATATCTGAATTTGTGGGCTTAC
Source organism: Sedimentisphaerales bacterium (assembly GCA_049284355.1). Taxonomy (GTDB): domain Bacteria; phylum Planctomycetota; class Phycisphaerae; order Sedimentisphaerales; family Anaerobacaceae; genus CAIYOL01. The sequence goes on along the minus strand of JBAPXT010000305.1, from coordinate 13,337 downwards.
CTGAGGCACAACTGGCGCTGGCACAGGCGGCTATATACGTTGCGTGTGCGCCAAAATCGAATGCTACAGCTTCAGCCATTTGGGAGGCGGTCAGCGATGTAAAGTCGCAGAAAACGATAGCGGTGCCGAAGCATTTGAAGGACAGCCATTACCGGGGCGCAAAAAAGATGGGTTTTGGGAGTGATTACAAGTATCCGCACAATTTTAAGGATGGCTTCGTGCCGCAGGAGTATCTCCCTGCGGCCTTGAAGAAGAAATATTATAACCCCAAAGAAGTGGGGTGTGAAAAAAATATCAAGCTCTATTTACAAAAGCTGGAAACCTTGATACAAAATAGTGAGTCTGTCCAAAGGAATACAGAGAAGAAGGGTAATTGAATGGATAAAGAGCAGTTGCGCAGTCAGTTGCAGAAGTGCCTGCTTGAGATGAGCGAGGAGCAAAGGGTCGAAAAGAGCCACAGAGCCTGCCAGAATTTGATTTCGACACCACAATTTCAAAGCGCGCCATCGATTATGATATATTTATCGCTGCCGCATGAGGTGGACACTTCCGAGGCGATACTTCATGCCTGGCAATTAGGTAAAGTAGTTGCGGTGCCGAAGATTTCCTGGCAACAAAGGCGTATGATAGCGGTGAAGATAAATTCGCTGGGGACCGGTTTTTCGACATCAGCTTCCGGGCTGCGCAGTCCTGTGACGGGCGTGCCGGTACCGTTTGAAGAGATTGATTTGGTGGTTACTCCTGCCTTAGGATTTGACAGGAAAGGCAATAGGCTTGGCAGGGGCGGCTCTTATTATGACAGATTTTTCGCTGACGAGAAATTTAAGGCGTCTAAATGCGGCTTTGCTTTCGCAGAGCAGGTGGTTGACTCAATACCTGTGATTTCAACGGATGTTCCGGTAGATTTTTTAGTGACAGATGAAGAGATAATGTATTTTAACGGTGAAGAAGGAGAATAAGATGGCTCGCTGGCACAACGGACGAAGAGACTATAGCAGAAGGTGGATATATGTCATTTCGGTGTTGCTGATTGCTTTGGTGATTGCTTTTATTTACAAACCTTATCCTTTTGGCCGAGAGAAGACTGTTGCGACTTCAGCCGATACTGGTGAGCCGGTGAAGAGTGAAAAAATTTTATCTGTGAAGAAACCTGCGGCGGAAACCGAGGCAGAACCGAATTTGCTGAAAGTTGCACAGACAACCGCAGAAGCTAATCCCTGGGTGGCGGAGCTTATTTCAGAAGCGATGTCATACATCGAGTCGCAGCCGACGAAGATTATAGATGCGCGTGACAAGCTAAACGAGACGTTACCATTGCCTATGAGCGAGCAGCAGCGGGCGTTTGTTGAAAAACAGCTCTCTGAGCTTGCAGAAAAGTGGCTTTTTAGCAGGACGATTTTTCCACAGGACAGGCTTTGCAGCTCTTATAAGGTCAAGCCGGGCGATTTGCTTGCGGGAATCGGCAAGCAATTTAAGGTTCCGTACGAGATTCTTGTGGAGATTAACAAGATGAGCCGTCCCGAGGCCCTGCAGGCAGGAGATACGATAAAGGTGATTAACGGCCCGTTCCATGTGAGGGTATATCGTTCGACTTCCACGATGGATTTGTATCTTCAGAACACCTTCATTCGGAGTTTTCCTGTTGGTCTCGGTAAGCCTGGTATGGAAACACCAAAGGGGCTTTGGGTCGTCAAGGTGGATGGCAAGATGATAGCCCCTACCTGGACGGACCCGATTACCGGTAAAACGTACGAATCTGAGGACCCGGATTATCCTTTAGGGTCAAGGTGGATAGGTCTTGAAGGTCTCAAAGGAGATGCCTCGGGCAGGACCGGTTTTGCCATTCACGGCACGAAAGACGCTAATGAAATCGGCAGTTCACAGGGATGTGTTCGTCTGCATAACGGTGATGCGATACTGGTCTATAATTTGCTGGAGCCAGGATATTCGCAGGTGGAAGTGGTGGATTAAAGGGGGCGTTTTCCGGCTGGTTGCAAAATCTGTCGGTGCGGCACCGGCTGATGCGTGACGGCTGTGAAAAACGACCAAGCCGGGCTGGAATGACTTTTAGCCCTGATTGTCAGCATGCAAAAATTCAAGCTGATTCTTTTTTTTGGTTTTGTTTTGCGGTAAACAGTCCCGCTTTGCCTTCGACTATATCGCCGGTGATTACATATTTTGCGGGCTTCGGCTCTTCGGGCAGCTGATACATCAAATCGACCATCAACTTCTCAGTAATGGAGCGAAGGGCCCTGGCGCCGGTATCGTGCTTGAGGGCCTTTTGTACCAATGCGTGTAAGCCATCATTGGTGAATTCGAGTTCGGCGTTTTCCATCTCGAAGAATTTCTGATACTGCCTGATGAGGGCATTTTTGGGTTTTGTGAGGATGTCCATAAGTGCGTGTTCATCGAGCGGCGAGAGGACCGCAATAACCGGCACTCGCCCGACAAATTCGGGTATCATACCGAATTCGATAATGTCTTCGGGAACGACCTGTTCGAGGATGCGGGTCAACTCAGCTTTTTCATCCTGCTGCTGCGATACCTCGGAGCCGAAGCCAATCATCTTTTTGCCGAGGCGTTTTTTGATAATGTTATCGAGACCGACAAAGGTTCCGCCGCAGATAAACAGGATATGGGTGGTGTCCATCTGGATGTAACTTTGTTCTGGGTGTTTTCTTCCGCCCTGTGGCGGGATGTTTGCGGTGGTTCCTTCGAGCATTTTGAGCAGCGCCTGCTGGACTCCCTCGCCTGATACATCGCGTGTGATGGATATATTTTGCCATGTTTTGCCGATTTTATCAATTTCGTCTACGTAGACGATACCTTGTTCCGCAGCCTCTATATCGTAGTCAGCATTCTGGAGCAGCCGCAGCAGGAAGTTTTCGACGTCTTCGCCGACGTATCCGGCTTCAGTAACAGTAGTGGCATCGCATATTGCAAACGGCACTTCCAAGAAGCGTGCAAGGGTGCGGGCAAGGAGCGTCTTGCCGGCGCCGGTCGGGCCGATTAAAAGAACATTGGATTTGTCAATTTCAACATCGCTATCGTTACTGTCGGTGTGCAGCAGGCGTTTATAATGGTTGTGCACTGCGACGGAGAGGTATTTTTTGGCGTGCTCCTGGCCGATTACGTACTGGTCGAGATATTGCTTTATTTCTTTCGGCTTTGGCATCTCTTTAAGATTAAGTATCGGACCGCCGGTTCGTTTGCGGTTTTGCTGGATGATATTGTGGCATAAATCGACACATTCAGGACAGATAAAGACGTTGTTCGGGCCCTCTATGAAGGTATCGGTCTGATTTGACGAGCGGCCACAAAAGTTACATATTGCCTTAGATTTTTTACTATTTGATTGCTTGGCCACGATTATTTTCCTGTTCTGAGATTAAATTTTGTTTTGCATATTGTAGCAGCTGCAGGTGGTTTAGGCAAGTTTTCAGCAAAGCATTATACGTTGTTTTTGGCGAATTCAGCACCTCGCTGCAGAGATTCGGCGTTGAGCGACAATGTATGATGATACCGTTTGGCAAGGACATCAGGCAAAGACTTTGCAGCGGCGTCAACGCTAAATAACCCCCGCCTTTGAAGATACGCACCGAGGGCTACCATATTCGCGTTCTTTTGATTGCCTAACTCAATAGCTATGTCATCCGCCGGAACCGCTAATATATCGATTGACTCGTCTATATGCGGCTCGCCGTCAATCAAGGAGCTGTTCATTATCAACAGGCCACCACTTTTAACAGCGGGGGCGAACTTATTCAGGGATGCCTTGTTCATTACAATCAGCGAATCGGGTTTGCTGACCAGAGGCGAGGCGATTTTTGTCTCTGCGATAACAACCATACAGTTTGCGGTACCGTGTCGCACCTCGGCGCCGTAAGAGGGCATATAAGTTACCTCTTTACCGGCCATCATCGCTGTTTGTGCCAGCAGTTTTCCAGCCAGCATAATTCCCTGGCCGCCAAAACCGGCAATTATAACCTCTTCATAAAATTCGTTTCTCGTATCTGGCATATCATATTTCGCGCCCCTATTCGGGGGACACGTCTTTTAAGCATCCCAGCGGGAATACTTTTGTCAGCTCGTTTTCTATCCATTGCATTGCTTTGGCCGGCGTCATTCGCCAATATGTTGGGCAGGGGCTTAGCAGTTCAACCAAGGACAGGCCTTCGGCGTTATTGAGCTGCAGTTCAAAAGCGTGTCTGATGGCTTTCTTGGCCTTGCGTATCTGAGCCGGGCTGCTTAGGGCGCATCGTTCAATGTAAATTGTGCCCGGCAAAACTGCGAGTAGCTCACATACTTGCAGCGGATAGCCCTGACCTGCAGCCTGTCTTCCCTGCTGCGTCGTTGCAGTTATCTGGCCAAGAACGGTTGTTGGTGCCATTTGGCCGCCTGTCATTCCGTAGACGGCATTATTGATAAAGACAACCGTTATTTGTTCACCCCTGTGGGCGGCGTGCAGGATTTCCGCAGCGCCGATGGATGCAAGGTCGCCATCGCCCTGATATGAGAAGATTATTTTGTCTGGGTTTGTTCTTTTCATTCCCGTCGCTACGGCCGGCGCTCTGCCGTGTGCTACTTCGACCATATCCACGTCGAGGTAATCATACGCCAGCACTGCGCATCCTACGGGCGCTATGCCGATGGTCCGGCCGCGTATGCCCAGCTCATCAATTGTCTCTGCTATCAATCTATGAGCAATCCCGTGCCCACAACCGGGGCAATAATGCGTTGGGCAATCTTTGAGAGTGGGTGTTCGCTTAAATACTGTCTCCATACTCGTTACTTTTTTTCAGGTGTAGACAATTGTCTTATTTTTTCTAAAATTTCGTTGACCGTAGGGACACCGCCGCCGGGCCGTCCGAAGAATAATACCGGGGCTTTTCCAGCTATAGCAAGTTTTACGTCATCGACCATCTGACCGCAACTCATTTCGACCGTCAGGAAAATCTTAAAGTCCTCCGCAGCTTTTCCAATTTGCTCTGACGGGAAAGGCCAGAGGGTGATGGGACGTATCCAGCCGACTTTAATTCCTTCCTGTCTTGCTTTGATGACGGCGCCTTTTACTATTCTGGCGGCAATGCCGTAAGCAACTACTACGATTTCAGCATCGTCAACTTCGAATTGTTCGCAGAGTATTTCATTCTTCTCTATCTCTTTGTATTTGGCCTGCAGGTCATAGTTGTGCTGTTCGACTACCCCTTCCTTTAGCCATAGGGAGCGGACTATGTTTTGCTTTCTACCACCCGCACCGGTTAGTGCCCAGTCCTTGGCCGGCAGCTTGCGGCGGGGTTTTTTGTTGAAGGTTACCGGTTCCATCATCTGGCCGATGACGCCGTCGGTGAGGACGAGAACAGGCGTGCGATACTGGTCAGCGAGGTCAAATGCCAGCGGCATACAATCGGCGAGTTCCTGGACGCTCGAAGGAGCCAGTACGATGGTTCGATAGTCACCGTGTCCGCCGCCGCGTGTTGCCTGGAAATAATCACCCTGCGATGGGGCGATGTTGCCCAGTCCCGGGCCGCCACGCATAACGTTGACAACCACCGCCGGCAATTCAGCGGCTGCCAGATAGCTTATTCCTTCCTGCATCAGACTGATGCCTGGGCTGGATGAGCTTGTCATAGCCCTTTTGCCGGTGGCGGAGGCCCCGAAAACCATATTTATTGCCGCTAACTCACTTTCGCTCTGGAGAAAGACCCTACCTTCTTCGGGCATTCTTTTTGACATATATGCGGGGATTTCATTTTGCGGCGTAATCGGGTAGCCGAAATATGCGTCAAGTCCGGCAATAATGGCCGCTTCCGCGAGGGCCTCATTGCCGCACATTAGAATCTTTTCGCCAATCTTGTTAGAAGGTTGCTCTTTTTCTGTTATATTTTTGCTTGTTATAACGGTGCTCACGTTTTTCCCTTAATTAGAGGCGTTTTACGCTTCTTAGTTGATTTGCTGCTCGTGTTGTTCTCCTGGTATATTTCGATAATTGCCTCCGGGCAGATAATGGCGCACAAACAACAACCCGTACAATCAGAGTTTTTCGGTTGTGCGGGGAAGTAACCGCTTTTATTAGATTGTTTTGCGATGACAATGCCGCCCTTCGTGCACACTTGTACACACAGGCCGCAGCCCTTGCATCGTTCGGTATTGATTATTATTTTGCCAGCCATTTTCTGCATTGCGTATATCGTATCGCGCATTGCGCTCAACGCATAATGCTCGACAAGAATAAACTGCCAAATTTTAACAAAGCAGGATGCTTTTGTAAAGACAAAAGGCGATTAGCGAGAATGCCACTATAAACGTTAAAAAACGTTTTATGGTTAAAATAGCCTTAACTTTCTAAGTGGGTGGTTTTTTGAGCTCTTCGATTTTGGGCAGGTCTTTTAGAGAATTCAGGCCGAAGACTTCGAGGAACTTTTTTGTTGTTCCATACAGCAGAGGTCTGCCTACGATTTCGGCCCGGCCTATAATTTTGACCAGTCCTTTGTACATAAGGGTCCTGATTATCTCGCCGACCGCAACGCCTCTGATGGTTTCGATGTCGGCGCGGATAATCGGCTGTTTGTATGCGATTATTGCAAGGGTTTCCAGTGCTGCAGGGCTTAGTTTGCCGGCGTCTCGCTCATGGAGCAGTTTTTTCAGCCAGTAATTGTAAGAACCGAGGGTCATCATTTGGTAGCCACCGGCGATTTGCTCTATTCTAAATGCATTATTGTTGGCCTGATATTTGTCATTCAGGTTTTTGATGTGCTGGCGGATTTGTGAGGCGCTCGTCCCGACAATATCAGCTAATCTGGCCTCCCTGAGAGGCTCGTCGCTGGCAAAGAGAACCGCTTCTGTGACTGATTCAACGGTCACATCGGGGTTTGGCTGCGATAAATCAGTTTGGTTTTCAATATCTGCCTGGGTTTCCGGCTGTTGTTCTTGTTCTTCTATCATAGGATTTTCCACTTAAATGGGTCTGCATCTTTCTTGCTTATCTTAATTGTTATTTCTTTAGTTTGTTTTTGCAGTTGTTTGACGAATTTTTTCAGTATGAAGCGTTCCGAAACGGTATGGCTGAGGCAGATGCAGGTAAAACCTGCCTCCTGTGCAGCTAAAGCGTAGTGGTGTTTCAATTCGCCGGTGAGGTAGAGGTCGGGCTTTGCAGCGATGACCGAGTTGATGATTTTGCCGCACGAGCCGGCGCAAACCGCTGCGGTTTTTATCAGCCTTTTTTGGTTTCCGATGATTCCGAATGCTTTGGCGCCAGTGTGTTTTTTTATTTTTTCAACGATTTTGTTTAGCTGCATCGGCTTTTGTAATTTGCCGATTCTGCCTAAGCCGAACTTGTTTTGGTTGTTATAGAGTTTAAACACATCAAAAGCAGGCTCTTCATAAGGATGTGCCTTTTTCATTGCAGCTGTACAATCGTCGAGTTTTTCGGCTGGCACAATCGTCTCGAATCTTATCTCGTTGACCTTTTCTAATTCTCCTTTTTTCCCGATGGCAGGTCTGGCACCGGCCAAGGGCAGAAAAGTGCCCGTTCCTTCAGCAGTGAAGCCGCAATTGCTGTAATTTCCGATTGCGCCAGCGCCGGCGGCGAAAACCGCATTTGAAACTTTGGCTGCTGATTTGATGGGAACAAACACAACGAGTTTGTAATTGTCGCCTGAGGGATTATCGACGTAATCGCCGATTGGCTTGCCATCGACAATCCCGATGATTTCCGCAAGGCCGTCATTTACGCCGCCGCAAACGGCATCCAAAGCGGTGTGTATGGAAAAGACTGCTATATCGGCTTGAATCAAATCGTAAACAATGCTGCTCTGGCTGTCAGTAGTGATTTTCTTCAGGCCGTCCCAGATAACAGGATGATAACTTAGGACAAGATCGGTTTTTAATCTTTTTGCCTCAGCGAGCACTTCACCGGTTACATCAATGGTCAGCAGGATAGTTTTTACATTGCGACGGGGGTTGCCGATGAGCAATCCCACGTTGTCCCAATCCTGTGCCAATTTAGGCGGGGCTATTTTTTCGATTATCTCTGCGATATCTTTTATCTTCATTTGCTTTTCCTGCACTCGGTTTTGATGCATTCATCGAACTTTTTTTGCAGTTTTTTAGTCAACGGCCCTGGCTTTCCATTACCTACCGTGTGCTTTTCTACTCTGCATACCGGCATAATCTGCATAATCACATTTGTCAGAAAGATTTCGTCGGCATCCAGCAAATCAGATATGTAGAGGTTTTTTTCGATAAATTCAATGGAATTTTTTAAGGCGATTTGAAAAACAGTTTTTCTTGATACTCCTGCGAGGACCGGTGTTTCAATCGGCGGGGTGTAGAGGATTGAATCCTTGACTAAAAACACATTGCTTATGCAGCCCTCCGCCAGGCGGTTATCTACGGTGAACCACAATGCCTCGGCAGCCCTTTTTTGGTGTGCTGATTTAAGTGCGAGCATACGCGAGAAATAACTTGTTGTTTTATGCCCATAGATTGGCTCAGCGGTGTTTTGTCTAAAGGGGGACAGCACTACGAGGACGCCATTTTTGTAGTATTCGGGCGGGTAAGGCTGTAACTTTGCGGCAACGATAAGCAGTGTGGACTTGCGTTTCTCCTCGGATTCGGACATCGGCCCGCCGGTCAGGGTCAGACGCAGGCGGGCATTGGTTAATTTGTTTGCCTTGAGGACTTTGTAGATGGCGTCAGTGATATATTCTCTGCTGTATGTATTGTTTATCGATAGGGCACCTGCACTGAAGAAGAGTCTATCCAGATGGTCTTTAAGTGAAAAGACCACGCCGTTGTAGCTTCGCATCGTTTCAAACAGGCCTGCCCCATACAAAAACCCGCTGTCGGTAACGGATATACCGGCGTTATCAACATCGACTAATTTATCATTTAGAAAAACCTTTTCGGCCATTTCATATCTCAAACGAGCTGCACTTTACGATTTACGCAATTTATTCCTGCCAGTAATGCTCGCGCTTTTGTAATGGTTTCGGCCCATTCGGCCTGGGGGTCGGAATCTGCGACTATACCGCCACCTGTTTGCGCGAAGGCCATATTGTCCTTGATGATAATTGTTCGTATGGCAATATTCAAGCAGACACTTCCGTCGATGCCTAAAAGGCCGATGCTGCCGGTATAAACGCCTCTGGCTGTTGGCTCGGTCTCGTCAATGATTTCCATCGAGCGGATTTTTGGGGCGCCGGTAATAGAACCGCCGGGGAACATAGCTTTCAAAACATCGCAGAATGTAATTTCTTTTCTAAGCTGTCCGGCCACTGTTGCCACAGCGTGAAAGACTGTCGGATAGCTTTCGATTGTTCGCGGCTGGACAACTTTTCTGGTTCCGTATTTGCAGATTCTGGCCACGTCGTTTCGTTCCAGGTCGATTATCATATTGAGCTCTGCCTGTTCTTTTTCACTGTTGGCCAGCTCATCAAAATCCTTTGCGTTGATTTGTCTGGCGTGGTCGGTTTCGGAGTTTATTTCGTTGATACGCGGGCGGGTGCCTTTAATCGGCTTGGTGCTGATAGCACCGTCGGTGATTGTTATAAACATCTCGGGTGAAGCGCTGACGATTTGAAAACCGCCAGCGTCGATATAAGCTGCGTATGGACTTGGGTTAAAATAGTTTTGCCAGTGGAAAAGCTCTATCGGTCGAACATTGTAATCGCATTCAAATCGCTGCGAGAAATTGATTTGGTAGACATCACCATCGTAAATATAGCGTTTTATTTTCTCGATTGCCTTGAAGTAATAACTTCTATCCATATTGCATCGGATTTGCGAAAAATCGATATTCTCAAGGTTGGTAGGGCGTGGTGATGGAACGGTAATATTTTGGGATTCGGCCAATGTTTGTTCGAGCCCTGCTAATTTTTCATCCGGCTTTTCAACATCGTTCGGCAACCGCAGAGCAATTAACCAGCAGGTTTCTTTGGTATGGTCGTAACATATAAGGCGGTCATAGAAGCACAGCCGAATCAGCGGCATTTTCAGGTCGTCCGATGTTGTTTCCGGCAGTCGCTCGATGTATCGGCCAAGCTCATAGCTGAAATACCCGACCCATCCGCCGCAAAAGATTCCTTTTGGCAGACCGTTTGGATAGTTTCTTTCAGATTTGTATTTGTCCAAGGCATATTGGAGTTTTTCAAATGGGTCTTTTTGTCCGGCTCGGAATTCAAACACATCTTTCGGCTCGGCGGCCCAATAGCTGAATCTGTCAGCGTCTTTTTTGGAAGGGTTACCGCCGAGAATAGAAGGGGATTTTAATCGTGCAAACATTTCACTTATGGCCGACAAATTTACAGGGGTGTGGATTTTTTTGTAATGCAATTTGCAGGTGATACTTTTATTTTTTTCGGCAATCGTCGCTGTTGTCATTGTAATTGACCCGCCCTGAACTGGTTTATAATCTCTACACCCGAAGAGGTGCCTATTCTATCGGCTCCGGCTTCCAGCATTTCGAGGGCCTGCTTTGCGGTTCTGATTCCACCTGCTGCTTTTATTTTACAATTTGGGGCCGATTCTTCCATTAGTTTTATATCTTCGATGGTTGCTCCGCCGGCAGGGTTCATCCCTGTGCTTGTCTTCACAAAATCGACTCCACATTTATCTGCGATTTGACAGGCAAATATCTTTTGCTTCCTGTTGAGAACTGCTGCTTCGATTATTACTTTCAGCAGCACTTTTGGTTTCATCGAATAGCAAACCTTCAGCACCGCCTGGAGCTGATTGGAGAGATATTTGGCATCACCCTCGATTATCGCAGCCAAATCTGCGACCATATCAATTTCATCGGCACCGGCAAAGATACAATCTTCAGCCTGTGCGACCTTGATTTTGGTGGAATCGGCACCGAGCGGAAAACTGACCACACTACCGATTTTGACTTTGCAGCCGCGTAACTGCTCTGCTGCCAAAGCTATCCATCGTGGATTGACGAATACCGCACAAAACCCATAGCTTTTAGCCTGCTGGCATAGCTGTTTGATTTGGTCACTTGTGGCTGTTGCACTTAGCAGCGTATGGTCAATACAGCCGGCTAATTGTTTTTCATCTGTTACGGTCGTCATTCTGCATCCTTTTTTCTAAATGGTTGACCATCGCCTGGTTTCGCCCGCGGCGGACAAGCAAACTGACTGTGCCTGTTGTTATTGCTGTTTTGAGCAAAATTGTTCCTATTGCGAGGCCGACACAGAAGCCGAGCACTGTATTGAAAGGCCAGGGGACAAACTGCGGGATGCCAAACTTATATGCCTGCTCGACATTCAAAAGTGAATTGCCACTGATTGCCCATGCGGTAGATAGGATAACAGCGAAGGAACAGGTCGGCAGGCAGCCATACAGAGACACGAAAAAAGCGGTTTTCAAGACTTTTTTTGCCGGTGCGATATTCAGCAGCCATAAGCTGAAAACAATGCCCCAGATAAATGCCAGGCTGACGGTTAAAATCTGTGTACACATACCGAAAGCAAATGCGATGCACTCAAGGAAATATATTCCTATCAGTATTAAAAAGTATCGAATGAACTTATCTTTGCCGGTGATTTTGCCAAGTCCTCTTGCAATAGGGACGGCGCAGCCGAATCCAGCAGCAAGATTTGTAACAATCAGCGTAATGACTAAAAGGTTTTCAACAGATTTCATTTTTGTTCTTTCCAAATAACTGCTGGGCGGGGCAGCCGAGTTCTTTTTGTCTGCAGTATTTACAGACCAGTTTTCCTCTTACAAGTGCAATTCCGCCAAATGAAAGAATGGTTAGTATCACCAACAGCACCAGAATCAGTAATGTGAAATCTTTAATCAAGTATATGGTTCCGCCGGCAAGAGGAAGGACAAAAACCAGAAAATCCGGCACCATATCTTTCCAGGAGACCTTTCTTTCGATGAATTTTTGCGAGTCTCCTTTTTTGAATATAAGATTAGCCAGTTTGCCTTTACCCAAGCCACAGGTTTTGCCACAATAGTAACAGTTGACACAACTGTACTTTAGCATTTTGTATTCGACCCACATACAAAACAGCAGATAAAAAACCGGCAGCAGAACGCTTAGTTTGAAAAGGATATACGCCCCCAAGATGTCAATTGATAAGGTTAATGTCCAAGACAACGCAGGTATCCAGAACGGAAAGTTGTCATATGTTTTTTCGTTCGGCATATTTTATTTGTTTATAGCTGCTATTTTTTTACTTTTGAAAAATTCTACGGCACTGTCCAAATCTGTAAAGACTTTTGTGGCTGTTTGCGTGACAAATACTGAGGGTCTCTGCTTTGCCGTCCAGACTATATAGACTTCTTTGGCGGCTTCGTGTGCATGCTGTAGCTCTCTTTCAACTCCGCTGGATATGGCTGCCCGGCCATCGGCTAATGTAGGAATGAAGCTGATTATCATATCCGACTGGTCAATCATCAAAAAATCACGGGCGTATATCTGGCTGTTGATGTCACGTTCGATTTGCCGGACCTGGCTCAAGTCCAGCCGAATTTTTCGCCCCAGAGCTGTGACCTCGACAAGATGCGACCCCTGTTCAGATGCCTTATGGGCATAAAGCGGCAGATACGATTCTTCCAAATCGGCAGGGTCAAAGCAGATAAAAAGCTTTTTCATCAATTGCCGAAACTCGTTTATTTCTTCTCTAACATTTTTCATATCAGCGACGTGAGTTATTGGAAAACTCAGATATGCTTTTTTGTTCCGGCTCTCAAAAACAAGTCTATAAAATGTTTCGATAGTTTCCTCTTCGGCCCCGCGGGCAAGACAATAAAAAGGGACTGATTCGTCAATTCCCTTACAGAGCATTTCCGTGCCGATGATTTCCTCCTCCCGCCAGACAATCAAGTCTTTGAGGGAGTGTTCTGCGGAGTGCTCGTCGATGAGCCGTGCGTGCAGGGCGACGACACCATCAATCAAACAGATATACATATCTGCATCGAGCTGACGCATTTGGTCGAAGTCAACCGCCGGGAACAATCCGTGCCGCCAGCGAAAGGTTGCGTGGGTATTTACAATCAGGTTAGGGGCCTTTTCGGCGTTAGCGATGATATCTTTGAAGACGCTGCGGCGAAGCGAGCTCAACCGTTTCATTGGTATATCGAGGATTTTACCGTTTGGGATGTCCGGGGCTTCAGAGTACATCATTTCGCCGACATTATATAAAAGCACTTCTTTGTTTTTGCCAGCAGCGAATTGGCATACCTGTTGAAGGTAGCTTTTCTTGTCGACGCCAACCATTCCGGTAACAACGACTATCATTTTAAGACTCCAGACAACAGACTCCGGACTTCAGACAAAAAGACACAAACCAAAGACCGCTTACCCTTTTCGTTTCTGATAT
>JBAPXT010000304.1:0-1839 GCA_049284355.1 Sedimentisphaerales bacterium | reverse complement strand
TGGCTGTACTGGATGGACGTTTACTGGACAACTTTTGCGCCTGATAATTGAGCCAGGTCAAGGTCGTGTTGTCCAATGTCCCGGTCATCCCGTCCACTGAAGTGCCATTTCTGTTGTGCAGGGTAATGGTCGTCGATTGCAATTGTAGATTCAGCCAGTTGTTCAAAGTGTTATTTTTAAGCACCGACAATTGGCTGGGGGTTACCGGCATGGAATCCGATTTTTCGGAAATCAAAAGTAGAACATAGCTGGTTGTTCCGCTGCTTGAAGAACTGCTTGATTGTGTATAGGCAACAGGGTCACTACACTTACCAACTTCCAGTGCTGAGGCCGCTGTGTTTAAGGCGGATGGCAATACCGACAGGGGCAACCACCCCTGATCGCCGCCGTTAGTCTGTCCCGCAATCGTATTGGCGACCGTGGAAAATTCTGTACCGCTATCGATCTTGACCTTAGCGGCAAGGGCGGCACTTTGGGAGTTAAAGGGAATCGCCCACAGGTGTACCTGTGCCATCGAAGACGGAATACTCGCGGACGTAATATCCGTCAGACGCTGACGTTGGATTTCCCGGCTAATCACTTCACGATATTCTTTTAGCGACAACCCGGTATTACTTAGCTGTTCTTTCAACCACGTATTAAATTGAGCGTCAGATATGGTCGCAGTAGTCGTGGCAGTTGTGGCGGTAGTTGTATCGGGTGTAGTGGTAGTACTAGTTGCCGGAGTAGTGCTACTCACTTCGGTGGTAGTAGTTGAAGTAGTAGTCGTGGTATCAGTCTCGGTGTTAGTAGCCAATGCAGAACTGGCCTGCCCTCTAAGATACTCGTCAATAGCCGCGTCGGTGACCGGAGACACCCCTTCCGCAGGTGCCCTTTGTTTAACGATAAGCTCCACTTCCAAAAGCTGAATAGTCGAGGTGATGTCGCCGCTGGGATTGGCAACAACCCGTTTCAGGAAATAGCCGGTTGAAACGTTCTCGTTATTAACCGTTAAAACAACGGTTTGCATTGGCAAGACATTAATAAAATAATAGAAGAGTCCCACAATCAGAACTAAAACCAACACAATTGACGTAATGGCAATAATATTCCTTCGTTTTGTATTGGTTTTTTTCGGCTGGGAAGTAACCACAGCCTGCGCTGCTTTCTTTGCAGCACGGGAAGGTGTTTTCTTGACCGGTTTCGGCGGATGAGCGCTCTGTATATTAGGTCGGTTTTTTTTCTTTGCCGCTTGCGACGGCTTTTTTCTGACTGGTTCCGATGGATTTGTCATATTCTCCTGGCCTGTACATGTGATTTTTCTATCATTATAACTGAAAGCGGACTGGACTGCCAAAAATCACAAACCATGGCAAATCGTTACTCCATTTGAGGCAAAAGAAGGTTTGATATTAGGGCGCTGGTCATTTGTCGTAATATTTTTCAAGTGTGTCTGCTAGCATAATTATCGGTTGTGCTAAAATAAATCGTTAAGAAAATGGAAAGCATGCCATGAAAAATAGTCAAGTAACCACAGGATATTCTAACAACGGATTACCGTATTTTCGCATTGACGGCGGGCCGCAAAATCTGGTAATTTTCGAAGGACTGAGCTTCAACCATAGGCCGCTTTCCGGACTTACTCTCCGGCTAATGAGCAATACTTATAAGCGCTTTGCCGAACACTTTACGATATATTATGTGAACCGAAAACCGGGTCTTTCGGCGGGGTATTCAATTCAAAATATGTCCGACGATTACGCAACTATGGTCCGAAATGAGATAAAACGCCCGTCGACATAATGGGAATTTCGACGGGAGGACCAATTGCCCAGTGTTTTACGGTCGACCATCCGGAAC
>JBAPXT010000303.1:0-11253 GCA_049284355.1 Sedimentisphaerales bacterium | reverse complement strand
AAGCTGTCCCGATGAGATTACCGTCGTAGTCGGATTTGCGGAGGTAAATGAAAAAGGCTGCTTTAATTCACTTGCTGTGTTGCAAAACGGCAAGATAACGAGAATTTATCAAAAAAGTATCCTGCCTAACTATGGTGTGTTCGATGAGAGACGCTATTTTCGGCCGGGAACCGAAACGGTACGAATCATGATAAAAGGCATGGCTGTGGCGTTTACGATTTGTGAAGATATATGGCGACTGAAGTGGTTGGATAGCTTTTTCAGCGAAATGCCGCGAATAGACGTAATCATTAATATTTCAGCGTCTCCTTTTCACATAGGCAAAATCGAGCAGAGGCAGGGAGTCCTTTGCCAATGCGCAAAGCATTTTAACTGTGCTGTTGCCTATTGCAATTTAGTCGGCGGCCAGGATGAGTTGGTTTTCGACGGCCGAAGTATGTTTGTAGATTCAGCGGGCGAGGTTATCTGTCAGGCCAAAGCATTTGAAGAAGATATGTTAATTGCAGATTTATCGGTGGTCCGGGGCAATAAAGCTCAGCTCACAGCCGTTGCCGCTTGTTCAAAGCTTACCTGCCCTTCACCGATGGAATCTATTGCTGAAGTTTATAGCGCACTGGTTCTTGGAACCAGAGACTATGTGCATAAAAATGGCTTCTCCAAGGCCATAATTGGACTAAGTGGCGGCATAGACTCTTCTCTAACCGCCGTAATTGCTGTAGATGCCCTGGGTGCAAAAAATGTCATCGGCGTAACTATGCCGTCAAAATTTAACAGCCCAGATACAATTAAAGATGCGCAAATACTGGCGGATAATCTTGATATTGAATTTCACATTTTGCCCATCGAGACAGTGCTGGAACAGTTTGACAAGCTGCTTGCCAAAATGTCTGGGTGGCGCAAAGATACGGTAGCCTATGAAAATCTGCAGGCAAGAATTCGCGGCTGCATACTTATGTCTTTTAGCAACCAGTATGGTCATCTTGTTTTGACCACCAGCAACAAGAGCGAAACTGCTGTTGGATATGCCACCCTGTATGGTGACACAGCCGGTGGTTTTGCGGTTCTAAAAGATGTGCCCAAGACGATGGTTTATCAAATAGCTGAATATGCAAATAAGCTCCATCATAAATTTATCCCCATTACAGTAATACAGCGGCCGCCAAGCGCTGAGCTGAGAGAAAACCAGAAAGATACAGATTCTCTTCCGCAGTATGACCTTCTGGACAGGATACTTAGTGGTTATGTAGAAGAGGATAAAGCAGCTTCTGAGCTGGTTAAAGAAGGCTTGCCTGAGAATACTATTAATCGAGTTGTTGGTATGGTGGATAAGAATGAATACAAAAGAAGACAATCTCCGCCCGGCGTAAAGATTACTCCAAAAGCATTTGGTAAAGACAGGCGAATGCCCATAACTAATCTTTATACTTCCGAAGGTTTCAAGGTAGATGAGAAAATGCTATAATCAATAATTTAGAAGTATCCAAAGAAAAGATAATGCCAAAACGTAAAGACATCAAAAAGATATTAATTATAGGTTCCGGACCTATCGTCATAGGCCAGGCCTGCGAATTTGACTATTCGGGCACACAGGCATGTAAGGTATTAAGGCAGCAGGGTTTTAAAGTTATTCTTGTCAACAGTAACCCGGCCACAATAATGACCGACCCTGAAATGGCGGACAGAACCTATATTGAGCCGATTACGCCCCACATTGTTGAAAAAATAATTCAAAAAGAACGGCCTGACAGTCTGCTGCCGACCCTTGGTGGGCAAACAGGTTTGAACACCGCAGTGGCGTTGGCTGAAAGTGGGGTACTGAAGAAATACAACGTTCGCCTTTTGGGGGCCAATTTGCAGGCGATTAAAAGAGCGGAAGAAAGAGACCGGTTCAAGAAAACAATTCAGGATTGCGGTCTGGAGGTTCCTAAAAGCGGTTATGCTCATTCCTGGCAGGATGCCCAGGAAGTAATCAAACACATTGGTTTCCCCGTTATCATCAGGCCCTCTTATACTTTGGGTGGTACCGGCGGGAATATTGCCCACAATGTGGAAGAGTATAGGAACTTCATTGACTGGGGTCTAAGCCTGAGTCCTAAAAGTGAGGTCTTGGTAGAGCAGTCCGTTGCAGGCTGGAAGGAGTATGAGCTGGAGGTAATGCGGGACAAAAAGGACAATGTCGTAATCGTCTGTCCCATAGAGAACCTCGACCCGATGGGTATTCATACCGGTGACAGCATCACCGTTGCTCCCGCTCAAACGCTTACCGACAAAGAGTATCAGGTGATGCGTGATGCAGCTATCAAAATCATCAGGGCCATAGGTGTTGAAACAGGCGGCTCAAACATACAATTTGCAGTTAGCCCTGAAAATGGCAGACTATATGTGATAGAGATGAACCCAAGGGTCTCGCGAAGCTCTGCCCTTGCTTCCAAAGCTACAGGATTTCCCATTGCGAAGATAGCTTCCCTGTTAGCGGTCGGTTTCACACTCGATGAAATCCCTAATGATATTACCAAAAAGACGCCGGCCTGTTTCGAACCTACTATTGACTATTGTGTCGTTAAGTGGCCGCGTTTTACATTTGAAAAATTTCCTAACACCAATCCTGAGCTTACGGTCCAGATGAAGTCTGTTGGCGAAGCTATGGCGATAGGGAGGACCTTTAAGGAGGCGTTGCAAAAAGCTATAAGGTCGCTGGAAATCGACCGTTATTCGCTCGATAAGAAGTATACCGATGGCGAGCTTAGTTTGGCTCAGTTGAGAAAAAAGCTGCAGACAAACTGCTGGGATAAAATCTGGTATGTAGCCGAAGCCTTTAGAAGAAAACTATCATCGGCTGAGGTATTTGCCCTGACAAAAATTGACCCGTGGTTCCTTGATAACATTAACGATATCGTCAGGCTGGAGAAAAAAATCAAGTCAACCGCTCTTGATAAATTCGACCGCCGTTTGGTGCGTAAAGTGAAGGAGTATGGTTTTAGTGATAAATATCTGGCATCTCTGCTGAATATATCGGAAGAGCAGTTTAGAAAACACCGCCGTCGGCTGGGCGTCGAAGCCGTATACAAAACTGTGGATACCTGTGGGGCCGAGTTCGAGGCCCATACACCTTATCTTTATTCAACATTTGAAAGTGAATGTGAAGCTAATCCGGACAATAGGAAAAAAGTTGTCATTCTCGGCGGAGGCCCGAACCGCATAGGTCAGGGAATTGAGTTCGATTATTGCTGCGTCCACGCATCCTTTGCATTAAAGGAGATAGGTATCGAATCAATAATGGTGAACTGCAACCCTGAAACAGTCAGCACCGATTATGATACCTCCGACAGGCTGTATTTCGAGCCGCTGACGTTCGAAGATGTTATGTCTATCGTCGAAAAGGAAAACCCTGATGGCGTAATCGTTCAATTTGGCGGACAGACTCCGCTCAAGTTGGCCGTGCCGCTGGAAAAAGCAGGCGTGAAAATAATCGGCACATCACCTGACAGCATCGCCTGTGCCGAGGACCGTAAGCGATTCAATAATCTCGTTAAAAGACTCAAACTGCTTCAACCCGATAGCGGAACTGCGACAACTTATGACCAGGCTCTGAAAATCGCACGCAGACTTGGCTTTCCCTTGCTCATTCGGCCTTCTTTTGTTTTGGGAGGGCGGGCAATGAAGATTGTCTATGACGAAAATTCATTCGAGACCGCTGTCAAAAACGCTTTTGTTGCTTCAGGCGAACACCCGATTTTGATAGATAAGTTTCTCGATGATGCAACGGAGATGGATGTTGACGCTATAAGTGATGGAAAGCTGGTGGTAATTGGCGGAATTATGGAGCATATCGAAGAGGCAGGTATACACTCAGGTGATAGCGCCTGTGCATTGCCGCCGGTTTCTATCAGCAGTAAAATTCTGCAGGAAATCAAAAGACAAACTAAGCTTTTGGCCCTTGCCTTAAAAGTCAAAGGCCTTATAAACATTCAGTTTGCTATAAAAAATGGCGAAATTTATATACTCGAGGTCAACCCGCGCGCATCCCGGACCATTCCGTTCGTAAGTAAAGCAATTGGCGTTCCTTTGGCTAAACTCGCAACAAAAGTGATGACCGGAATGACTCTTGACGAGCTGAACTTTACAAAGGAAATGAAACCTGAGTATTTTTCGGTGAAAGAGGCTGTATTTCCGTTCTTGAAGTTTCCCGGCATAGACCCAGTGCTTGGGCCGGAGATGCTTTCTACTGGCGAGGTTATGGGTATAGATGATGATTTTGGAATCGCCTTTGCAAAATCTCAGATAGCGGCCGGCAACAGCTTGCCGATGAGCGGCAATGTGCTTTTTAGTATCAGGGACGGTGACAAGAAAAAAGCCGTTGAGCTTGCACGCAGAATGAGCGAAATGGGCTTTAGAATCGTTGCAACAAAAGGTACCTGCCTCGAATTCATAAACAATAATGTTCCCTCAGAGTTTGTGCCTAAAGTCAGCGAAGGCAGACCCAATGTGGTTGATTGGATAATAAATGGCAAAATCGACCTCATCATAAATACCACAACAGGTGCTCAGTCAGTCGGAGATTCTTTTGCAATAAGAAGGACCGCCCTTGATAAGCAAATCCCCTATGTGACAACCATCAGGGCCGCTGCTGCGGTCGTAAAAGCCATAGCAGCAATGAAAGGAAGAAAAATCAGTGTAAAACCTGTTCAGCTTTATTACGGTTAGGAGCGAATGTTTGAAAGCTATTCTGTTACTTGAGGACGGCACGGTTTTTGAAGGTAGTTCTTTTGGAGCTAAGGGCCAAAAGTGCGGGGAAGTTGTTTTTAATACGAGTATGACCGGCTATCAGGAAATCCTTACCGACCCGTCTTATAATGAGCAGATAATAACAATGACATATCCGCTGATTGGCAACTACGGCACCAACAGCAGCGACCCGGAATCAAGAAAAGTTTTTGCCGCCGGCTTTATCGTCAAGGAAAACTGCCCCTATCCGAGCAATTGGCGAAGCAAAACGTCCCTCGGCGAATACCTGAAGAAAAACAATGTCGTCGGCCTCGAAGGCATCGACACAAGAAAACTGGTAAAACACATCCGCACCAAAGGGGCGATGAAAGGAATCATCTCCTCGGCCGGTTTAAATATAAACAAACTCAAAGCAAAACTTCAAAACTATCCCGGTCTTGTCGGCAGAGACATAGTTAAAAGTGTAACTGCCAAAAAAACTTATAACTGGAATGATGGCGTCATCGACGTGCTGACCGGCTCGGAGCGCAAGAGTCAAAAAAAATATAAGGTTGTCGCCTTTGATTTTGGTATAAAACATAATATTCTCCGGCTGCTCTGTTCGCACGGCTGTGATGTAAAAGTTGTTCCCGCTGCCACCTCGGCCAAACAGGTTCTCAGCCTCAAACCCGATGGCGTCTTTCTCAGCAACGGCCCAGGCGACCCGGCGCCTTTAAGCTATGCCATCGAAACAGTGAAAAATCTTCTTGGTAAGCTGCCTATTTTCGGCATCTGTCTCGGCCATCAATTGCTCGGTCTTGCTCTTGGCGGGCAAACTTACAAGCTCAAATTCGGACACAGGGGGGCGAACCATCCGGTTAAAAACCTGCTGACAGGTGCAGTAGAAATCACCGCCCAGAACCACGGCTTTTGCGTTGATATCGATTCTCTAAAGGGTAAAGGCATCGAGATTACCCACGTCAATCTCAACGATAATACCAATGAAGGCTTCTGTTCCCGGAAGCTGTCTGCTTTTTCAGTTCAGTACCATCCCGAGGCCTCCCCCGGCCCGCACGACTCCAACTATTTGTTTGATAATTTTATAAAGCTTATGAACCGGAATAAATAAGTTACTGCATCTGTCTTTCCGTCCTCTGTCGTCTGTCTTTTTTCCTTCGCCTCTTTCCCATCCACCGCCTCTCGTAGCGAAGCTAAGGAGGAAACCTTGGGGTTCTCCTCATTCTTTTATCGCCCTCACAAACCTTGACCAAACCTTCTCATCAAGTCCTTCATTCACTAATATCTTCAGATTCCCTTTAACGGCCCTCGCAACGATAATTTGTGTTTTTTCGCATCAAAATTGCACACTGTTGAAACGCAAAGAACTTTTTGATATAATATGAAATTAAACGCTTAAAAATATTTCAAAACAGGACAAATAGGAAGTCCCGATTGCTACAATATACTATCTGGGTTATAAAAATAACAAAGAAGATGAGCTAATAATGCACTCGTTTTATCGTATATTACGAATGGCTATGCATGGGTTACGGCGTCACATTATCCGGTCTGCGCTGACCTGCTTGGGAATCGTTATCGGCATCGCCTCCGTTATCGCGATAACAGAAATCGGACAGGGGACATCCTACGCGATACAGGAGACCATCGCATCGATAGGCAATAATGTCGTGCAGATAGACCCCAGCGATGCCGTTAAGGCCGGCGTGAGCACAGGCAGAGGCGGCAAGGTTACGCTTACCCCGGCGGACTGCGAAGCGATGCTTCGGGAGTGCAGCGCGATTCGCTATGCTGCTCCGAGCGTTGACTGCCACGTACAAATCGCCTATGGCAACCGCAACTGGCCTCCTACGAACGTTCTGGGGACGACGCCGACTTTTCTGAAGATACGCAACTGGACAGACCTGACGGAAGGAAAGACGTTTACCGACAATGATGTGCTCAACGGCGCCAGGGTATGCTTAGTCGGTCAGACAATTGTCCGGGAGCTTTTCGGCGGCGTCTCGCCGGTCGGTAAAGAAATACGCGTCAAGAATGTCCAAATGAAAGTCGTCGGCGTTCTCAGCGCCAAGGGTGTAAATATGATGGGTAGGGACCAGGACGATTATGTCGTTGCGCCATGGACGACGGTTAAGTTCCGACTGTCCGGTCTGAGGCAGGCTATAACCCCTAACGCGGCCTCGTCGTCTGCCGCACAGGTCAACACCCTCAGTCAACTCTACCCATGCCAGCAGGTGCAGTTTTACCCGCAGCAGTCCGCGGTGCAAGCAGCCGATTATCCCCAGATGACGCGGTTCTGCGACCTTGACGACATCTGGATATCGGCGAACTCGCCGGAGGAAAGAGTTCTGGCCATCCGCGAAGTTACTATCCTGCTTCGCGAGCGGCACCGCCTTATGGACGGCGAGCCTGACGACTTCAGAATCCGGGACCTGACCGAAATCTCCAAGACCATCGCCTCGACACAAAGGCTGATGACACGCCTGTTAGTATGCGTGGCGACGATATCGCTGCTGGTCGGCGGGGTCGGCATTATGAATATCATGCTGGCTTCAGTAATGGAGCGAACGAGGGAAATTGGAGTGAGGATGGCGGTGGGCGCACGTGCGAAAGATATCCACCATCAGTTCCTTGCCGAAGCGGTGATTATTTGCCTTCTCGGCGGCGGCGTCGGCATCCTGCTGGGTCATGGTGCTTCACTGGCGGTAACGATGTTTCTGAAATGGAAGACCATACCATCGCTGCCCGCGATAGTTGCAGCCTTCACTGTTTCTGCGAGTGTAGGGATTATTTTCGGTTATTATCCGGCGTGGAAAGCTTCACGCACGGATCCTATCAAGGCTTTGTGTTACGAGTAGCCGTGGAGCTGGGAAACTCAGTCTGGTTTTACTTGTGATCCATTTGATGCCAAAACGTAGTTCTACTTGAGAATACATAATTGTATCAAAATATAGATGCCTCAAGAACCATACCACAACCACCAATCCTCTTTTTAATTCCTCGCCTGCTCCTCGTAGCGCAGCGAAGACCCTAGAACGTTTTCATCTGGGACCCAGAAAACTAATTACAAACTGAGTTCGAGAGAGTTATTTTTTTTAGGCGTTCCAAATCTATCAGACTTGAATCTTGACAGTTAATCCCTTTTACAGGACAATGTCCATATAATATTTTGGCGTTTTTGCGGGAGGTAACAATGGCAGAGAACGTTTTGTATTACGGCGATAACTTGGAAATACTCCGCCGTTATATCAAAGACGAATCGGTTGACCTTGTATATCTTGACCCGCCTTTCAAAAGTGACCAGGATTATAACATTCTTTTCGCCGAGCGTAACGGCAGTCAGGCCGCCGCTCAAATCAAAGCATTCGAGGATACCTGGCATTGGGATAAAATCTCCGCAGCAGCATATCAGGAGATAGTCGAAACCGGCCCCGCCCGCGTCTCGCAGGCAATGCAGGCATTTCGAACGTTCCTTGGCGAAAATGATATGATGGCCTATCTGGCAATGATGGCTCCGCGACTCGTGGAATTACAGCGAGTCCTCAAGCCCACCGGCTCCATTTATCTCCACTGTGACCCAACCGCAAGTCATTACCTCAAAATCCTGATGGACGGCGTATTTAGTCCTGTTAATTTTAAAAATGAAATTGTTTGGAAGAGAACGAGCGCACACAACGACCCAAGCGGATGGGGATCTGTCCATGATGTCTTATTTTTTTATTGCCGTGATGTGCAACATCATAGGTGGAATACAATTTATCAAAGTTACGGCGAGGAATATCTTAAGGTCAAATACAGGCATAAAGATGAACGTGGATATTATAGACTCGGTGATTTAACTGGAGCAGGAACAACAGAGGGGGAGTCGTCTCAATCTTGGCATGGTTTTGACCCTAGTAGTCTTGGAAGACATTGGGCACCACCAACAAAAATTGTAGAAAATGAACTTGGAGTAAAAGCTGTTTCAGAGATGGGGACTCTGAGTAAATTAGACTGGCTTGATGCAAATGGGTATATATATTGGACACCTCGTGGAAAAGGGGGCGGCAGCGGTTTTCCACAATACAAACGCTATCTTACTGGCGGAGTTCCAATACAAGATGTAATTACCGACATATCGCCAATAAATTCGCAAGCGGCGGAACGCCTTGGCTATCCTACTCAAAAGCCGGAAGTGCTTTTGGAAAGAATAATTCAAGCAAGCAGTAATGAAGGTGATGTAGTGCTTGATCCCTTTTGTGACTGTGGAACGACAATCGCTGCGGCGCAAAAACTTAATCGGCGATGGATTGGCATAGACATTACTCATCTTGCTGTGGCATTGATGAAACACCGCCTGCACGATATGTTCGGCAATCAAGCTCAATATGATGTTGTAGGTGAGCCGGTCTCTTTGCCTGATGCAAAGGCTCTTGCCGAAAATGACCCGTATCAGTTCCAGTGGTGGGCGTTGGGGCTGGTCGGCGCAAGGCCTATCGAGGGAAAGAAGGGCGCCGATAGAGGTATCGATGGCCGACTTTACTTCCACGATGAAGCCGATTCCAAAAAAGGCGCGACAAAGCAGATTATCTTGTCCGTCAAGTCCGGCAAAGTTTCCGTTAAGGATGTGCGCGACCTACGAGGAGTTGTGGAGCGAGAGAACGCCCAAATCGGCGTTCTTGTTTGTATGGAGAAACCAACGCGGGATATGCGGAGAGAATCCGCAAGCGCAGGCTTTTATAAATCGCACTGGGGAACTCATCAAAAATTGCAAATCCTTACGATCGAGGAGTTGCTTGCAGGGTACAAAATAGATTACCCCGATATTACCGGCGTCAATGTAACGTTCAGGCAGGCACAAAAAGCCAAAGGAAAGCAAAAACCTCACCCCGAGTTCGATTATCCCGAGCAGTAGCGATGAGTATTTCTCCGGACTGCCAAGTAGACAGACTCGTTTATGAACTATACAACCTAACCCCAGAAGAAATCGCCATCATCCAAAAAACATCATCAAAAAAATCCGCCCTTCGGAGCGAAGCACAGATGCCCGATGCCGCCTGTGCAGGGCGCAACTTCTTATATTATAATGGGAAACGAAACCTGTACAACCTCATTGAAACCAGCGAACGCTATGCCTAAGTCAACATCGCCGAAGGAAAGTGCGGTTTCGTCAATATCTGCGTTCTTTATCGTCAGCGTGAAAGCACACGTATTGAAATTGAAATTAGCAGCGGCAATACCTCCTGTTATTTTGGCATTTGAGCAGGTGAAAATCCCCTTGCCGGGCTTGAGATTACCCTTAGGTATGGTAAAGATCTGTGTGCCCAAAGTAATGACAAGACCTTCACTGACCCTGTTCGGCATATTCACATCTGGATTTTTAACCGCGAAAGCGCCCTTGACCGTCAACAGGTCGGTGCTGGGTTTTATGCCGTGCTTAACCGTACACTTATCGACCCTCAAGACATCCCTGACCCCCAT
This sequence comes from Sedimentisphaerales bacterium, assembly GCA_049284355.1. Lineage (GTDB taxonomy): Bacteria > Planctomycetota > Phycisphaerae > Sedimentisphaerales > Anaerobacaceae > CAIYOL01. The sequence goes on along the minus strand of JBAPXT010000303.1, from coordinate 1,071 downwards.
CATCAGCTTGATTGGTATCGGCGTCTTAGGGCCGTTGACTATCGCTTCGCTCATTTTGGCTGTGCTGATGGAATCGCCGATTTTGATTTGCAAAGTCCCCGGGCAGCCCAGACCCAACAGGGCCACCTTCGCAGCCGAGAACGTGAATTTGCCGGTCTTCAGAGTGTATTTGAAAGACTTCCTTAAGCCGTTCTTATCAGTTCCTGAATAAGTGTATATATCTTTCTTAAAGGTCTTGCTGTTAATGGAGAAGACCTGAACGCACGGGTTGACCATATCGGCTGAATCGACGGTTATCCGGATTTCGTTTGCATCAACATCAGACATCTCATCAGTGGTTGCGTCCATCTTGCCAGAGACAATGATACTGTCGGTTCCCTTCTTGCTGCCGGCGGTTACCGTGCATTTGGTAATTGAAACGTGGTAATCATTTAACTGCATAATCGCAAGACCGTGATACTCTCCCGCACTAATGGCGACAAAGCTGTATCCTGCGCATGGGTCTGCCTGACCATAATCGTTTCGGCCCCAGGCGACGATTAAGCCATCCCGCTTTAAGGCAAGACTGTGATACTCACCTGCGGCGATGGCGACAAAGTTGTTCCCTTCCGGGGGACTGGCCTGACCATAATCGTTTCGGCCCCAGGCGACGATGGAGCCGTCCTGCTTTAAGGCCAGACTATGCCACCCACCAGCGCTAATGGCGGCAAAGTCATTTCCTTCGCATGGGTCTGCCTGACCATAATCGTTTCGGCCCCAGGCGACAATCGAGGCGTCCTGTTTTAAGGCCAGATTATGCCACCCGCCAGCGCTAATGGCGACAAAATCGTTCCCTGCGCATGGATCTGCCTGACCACAATTGTTGTCGCCCCAGGCGGCAATTGAGCCGTCATATTTTAAGGCCAGACTATGCCGCCCGCCAGCGCTAATGGCGGCAAAGTCATTTCCTGCGCATGGGTCTGCCTGACCATAATCGTTTCGGCCCCATGCGACAATCGAGGCGTCCTGTTTTAAGGCCAGATTATGCCACCCGCCAGCGCTAATGGCGACAAAATCGTTCCCTGCGCATGG
>JBAPXT010000302.1:0-2407 GCA_049284355.1 Sedimentisphaerales bacterium | reverse complement strand
ACCGTATGGTGAGTGTATTGCCAGAGATGATTTTAAGTCAGAAAGCCGAAGAGTGGGCTGTTGAAAAGGAAGTACGTCTGTTATCAAACGAACCGTATATTCAATATGGTATCAAAATAACAGGCATCTTGTTGGGCGTAAGTATACCAGATATTCTCAAGCAGGCTATCATTAAGTTAGCTACTCCTGATGTGCAAATACGAGAAACATATATCGGTGACATTAATAAAATTGAAGTTGGGGCACTAGTCAATCGCACGGGCGGATCGCAAATACTATGACCTTAACCGGCGTTGTTAGAGAAGAAATATCTTTCCGGCTACGGCTCGGAGCCTACGCCGAGACGAGAAGACGATTTACAACTGCCATTTGTGTGCGGGGACGTTGGACGGCGGGGATATAGATGGCGATGGGGAACTGACGGTATTAGATATCGACCATATCATTGCATAGAGATTGCTATGCTATACTTGCAATGACCCACTAATCAGCGTCGCCGTGCCGGCGACGGCTAAACAATAAGGAAGCCGCAAATTATCTCTATTTCTTTTTGCTTTTTGCTTTTTTCTTTTTCGGCTTTGCTTTTTTGCCTGACCTGCAGCCACATGTGTTACACATCTTCTTATCCTTTCAAAGATTCCGCCGAAAGACGAGCGAGACCTCGCCAATGGGCGGGTATGTTAATCTTCTTCTACCGTCTTCTTTTTTCCGTATTGTGCGACTATTTGCTGCTGGACATTGCCCGGCACAACCTCATAATGGCTCAGCGTCATTGAGTAGCTGCCCCGTCCGCCTGTAACGCTTTTTAACTGGCTGTTATATTGTGCAACCTCGGCAAGGGGGACCTCAGCTTTAATAACGATGAAATTTCCAGCGAGCATATCCTGGCCAATTACTCTTCCCCGCTTCGAGGACAAATCGCCTGTGATATCGCCCATATTCTCTGCGGGGATGGTAACTTCGATATTGACAATCGGCTCAAGTAAAACAGGCTTTGCCTTGGCAACAGCGTCGATGAAGGCACCCTTGCCGGCCGCTCGAAATGCAACTTCCTTTGAATCGACTGGATGGTGTTTGCCGTCGTAAATGGAAACTTTTACATCCTGTAAGGGGAAACCAGCAACGACGCCTTTCTGCATTACATCGACGATGCCTTTGTAAACAGCCGGCTCATACTGGCCTGGAATTGAAGCTCCGAAGATATCCCAGCTATACTCCAGAGGCGGGTCTGAGCCTCGCGGGGCGGGTTCCACCCGCAGGTAAACTTCGCCGAACTGACCTGCGCCGCCGGTCTGCTTTTTGTGACGGTAATGGCCCTCGGCCTTCACGGTGATTGTCTCGCGGTAAGGAATCTTGGGCTCTTTTGTGGTTATGGAGAGTTTGAAACGTTTTTCCAATTTCTCGAGCATTACACGGAGGTGCAGGTCGCCAAGGCCACTGGCAACTAATTCATTTGTCTGCTGGTCACGGGTAATTTTAAGGCAAGGGTCTTCCTCGCATAGTTTTTCGAGAGCGGAACTGATTCTTTGCTCGTCACCTTTTGCAGCCAGTTCGAGGGCCAAGGAGAACATCGGCTCAGGCACGGCAGGTGTATTAAACTTTCCGGCGACTTTGCCATCGTGAATAAGGTCGCCGATTTTGAATTCCTCTGTTTTAGCGAGTGTTATGATGTCGCCTGCATAGCTGGCATCGATTTCTTTGTTTTCTCCGCCCTGTGGTTTTAAGATGTGTCCGGCGCGGATACCTTTTTTCTCGTCATTGCGGATAAGATTGGTGTCCGATTTAATTGTGCCGCTGAAGATGCGGATGGCAGAGTACTTCATATTTGAGCGTGGGTCAAAGCCGATGCGAAAGACCAATCCAGCCAGCGGTGCTGCAGGGTCAGGTTTGAGGTCCGTTACTTTTTCGCCATCTGTAAGCCTGGTCGGGTTTGTCTGGAGGGGCGAAGGTGTGTATTTTACAATAAAGTCGAGAAGCTGGTCTACTCCGATTTCCCTGCGGGCGTTGGTGAAAAATATGGGAATAATGGTTCCGGCCTTGAGGGCATTTGCGAAAACAGAAGCTATCTTTTCGGCGGAGATTTCTCCGCCGCCGAGGTAGGTTTCCATAAGCTGGTCATCAGCTTCGATGACGCTCTCTATTAAATCAGTATGTGCTTTGGCGACATCGGCGATGGGTGATTCGCCGGTTTTGTTTTCAATGCAATCGATTACCGATGCTTTATCCGCAGCGGGCAGGTTGGCGCAGCGGCACTGTGAGCCGAAAGTTTCCTGAATAACCTCGAGAAGTGCAGTAAGGTCAACATTTTCGGCGTCAATTTTATTAACAACGAAGACCCGCGGCATATTAGCGGCTGCAGACGATTCAAAGAGTTTGCGAGTATTTGTTTCTACGCCTGCTGCTGCAC
>JBAPXT010000301.1:0-3787 GCA_049284355.1 Sedimentisphaerales bacterium | reverse complement strand
AATTATAGGCAGCGGAGATTTGTTTTCTGCTGATACGATTAAAAATAATATAAAAAACGCCGGGGTAGATGGTACGGCAATTGCCCGCGGCGCTATTGGGAATCCATGGATTTTCAATCAGCTTCGCGAGGGAAAAGATTTTGTCGCCCCAACTCTTGAGCAGCAGGGCGAAGTCATTTTAAAACATTTCAATTTGGTTTACAGACTCTATGAGCCAAAAAAGGCAATCATGCATTTTCGTAAATTCATTGTTGCGTATTGCAAACTTCATCCTTTGCGTAAAAAGGCCCAAAAAGCCCTTTTTTCAGCAAAAACGGCCGAAGAATTCTTCGCCGTCGTAAAACAATGGTATAGCCTGTAACAGCAATATTTTTTAGTTGTTGGTATGTCCAACACAGGTTAATTTAATTACGGTATTTTTGTCAGTCGTTTATTTTAAGGCAGTTAGGCGAAAAATCGCAAAAAAGGGTAATCCGAGGAAGATTTTTGATATTATTATGGAATTGAAAGGCTTGGTTTGTAGCCAAGCGTTTAATATGGGAAATGTCGATTCAATTGACTATTTGCGAACAAAGACTTTGGTCATAAAGGGTAGGAGAAGAAAATGTTTTGGGTTAAAATAATTCTTCTTATTGTTGCTACCTTAATTGCATTGCTTTATTCAATTTATCATTTTTGGGCGGCCATAACGCGGTTAAGACTGGGCAGAATACTGAAACGAGCGAGGGAACGAGGAGAGCAGTGGATACTTCTAACTCACGAATCGTATGAGACCGGCAGGAAAGGTGATTACCATAAATCTATCGAATTGGCAGAAAAGGCTATTGAATTAAATCCGAGAGCCTCAGAGGCATGGCGTTTGATCGGTAATGCCTATGAATTATTAGGCGACCAAATGGAAGAAAATAGCAATTACGAACAAACGGTGGAATATCACAAGAGAGCTACAGAAGCATGGAAAAGGGCTAAAGAAATCGATCCCAAGATAATAATACCCTTTTATCACCGATAGAAAGTTGCTACGAAGGGGATAGAGAACTTTCGAAATATGGGGACAGCGGTATCGATTTTAGATTGCCAATTGTCGATTTTCGATTGATATGCAAAAATCCGTGATTTGTGTGGGGTTTGAATGAAGGCGTTTGACGGAACTGGTAATGACGGTCAGCCGCCACTGAAGCGTCCACGGCGGCGCAGATACAGCGGGACCCACCCTAAAAACTACCAGCAAAAATACAAGGAGCACAACATCTCGGCCTACCCGGAGATAAAGGCACACCTGCTTGCAAAGGGGAAGACGCCAGCCGGCAGTCATATTCCTGTCCTGACAGAGGAGGTCATAGCGTGCCTGCAACCAAAGAGCGGTGAGATAATAGTTGACTGCACTGTCGGATACGGCGGGCATGCATCGGAGTTTATCAAGCACATAGAGCCCAGCGGGAAATTGATTGCCTTAGATGTCGACAGTGCCGAACTTGAACGCACCCGCGGTCGGCTAAGCAAAGAGAACGTACCTGTGAGTTTCTATCGGAGCAACTTCGCCGGGATAGGCAAGGTGCTGAAAAAAGAGAATCTCGACGGCTGCGACATCATTTTTGCCGACCTTGGCGTTTCGAGTATGCAAATAGACAATCCCGAGCGCGGGATGAGCTACAAAAATGAAGGGCCGCTCGATATGCGTATGGACGACCGACTAAAGCAAACCGGGGCAGATTTGCTCAACAGTCTCAGCGAAGAGGAACTGTCCGAGGCCTTTTTGGAGCTGGCGGACGAACCAGACCATCAGAAAATTGCCCGAAGGATAGTTACGCAGCGCGGCGTGCGGGCAATTACGCAGACCTCGCAGTTAGTTGATGTGGTTTTTGACGCCAAGGGCATTATTAAGAAAATCTGGCGTCAGCAGCGTCGCACTTCAAAATCCGGCTTGCTGCATCCTGCTGCGCGGACATTCCAGGCGCTTCGCATATTAGTCAATGATGAACTCGGCTGCTTAAGAGAACTTTTAAGAGTTGCTCCATACTGCCTGCATCCGGGCGGCCGAATAGGGATAATAAGTTTTCACAGCGGTGAAGACCATCTTGTCAAGCAGTCGTTTCGTGACGGTGTCAGAAACGGCATATACCAGTTGGCGGCTGAGGATGCGATAGTGCCACAATTCAAAGAAATTAACTTAAATCCCCGCAGTGCATCGGCCAAGTTTCGCTGGGCTGTCTTAAAATCCCCATAGGAACGAAATACTGTTGTTGAAGAGTTTACTTGCTCATACTATCAAAAAATCGTCCCGAAATCCGGGATTTGATTTATTACTTAATTTTTTAACGGCAACTTTCTCGAACTCAGCATACCCGTGGAAGTTATCTTCTAAGGGACAGGCGAGGCACTTCGAGGGTCGGATAATTTTGCGGTTCCGCCAGAGGCGGACAAGTTTTGTGCAATAAAAGGGAGTAGTGATTCGTCTTATAATATACTAAACTCTGTTTAGAAGCTGGTTTATTGACGAGAAAACGGCTGGGGGAGGGAGCTGGCGGAATGCGGGCAAGTCCGCCAGAGGCAGAAAAGCTTGATTTGAAGGGTAGTTTTTTGGTATAATGGCGCAATATAACTTTGGGGAAAGCTGAAAACGAGGGAGGCGGTATTGGCTGCGAGAAATCGATAATGGAAAATAATTCCAGTTCAGGCACAGGTAAGAAACGTTTTTTACGGGCTAAATTTTTAGTTGCGGCGGTGGTTCTTGTATTTTTAGTGGCAGGGGTCGCGGTCGTAGCTTTTAATCATCGTTCCGGCTCGAAGACAGTTTTGGCAGGAGATATGCCGACTTTTGCGGCTGAACATGGGCCAATGAGGATAAGTGTAACTGAATCAGGGACAATCCAGGCGCGTGAACAAATAATTCTCAAGTGTGAGGTTGAGGGGAAAACAACAATTCTTACTATAGTGGATGAAGGCACACGTGTCAAGAAAGGGGATTTGCTTATTGAGCTGGACGCGAGCACATTGATAGATGCAAGAGTTGACCAGCAAATTCGGGTTCAGAATGCTGAGGCAGCTTTTATTGGGGCGCGTGAGAATTTAGCTGTGGTTGAAAACCAGGCAAAGAGTGACGTCAATAAAGCGGAGCTGACACTTGAGTTTGCCAAGCAGGATTTGAGGAAATATACCGAAGGAGAATATCAGAATAGTCTCAAGGAGGTGGAGTCGCAGATTACACTGGCTAGGGAAGAGCTTCAGACGGCGGAAGAGAAGTTAAAATGGTCACAGAAACTTTTCGAGAAGCAATATATTTCACAGACAGAATTGCAAATTGACGAGCTGTCTGCGCACAAAAATAAACTGGATGTGGAGCTGGCGGAGAACAATCTGCATTTGCTGGAAGATTTTACTCATCCGAGGAGGCTGGCGGAACTTGCAAGCGATGTTAGTCAGGCGGAAATGGCGCTGGAGCGGACGAATCGCAAGGCCAGAGCAGACGTGGTGCAGGCCGAGGCGGATCTGAAGGCAAAAGAGTCTGAGTTTGAGCGGCAGAAGGACAAGCTGAAAAAGAATGAAGAGCAGATTACCAAGACAAAGATATATGCACCTGCCGACGGATTAGTAATCTATGCGACCAGCGCCAAGCAAGGTTTCCGCGGCAATCAAGAACCTCTGACTGAAGGCAGTGAAGTTCACGAACAGCAGGAGCTTATTTATCTGCCGACGGCATCGTCGGTGAAAGCAGTGGTCAAAGTTCATGAAACCAGTCTGCAGAAGGTGAGGGCAGGTTTGCCGGCAGTGGTTACGGTTGATGCAC
>JBAPXT010000300.1:0-1625 GCA_049284355.1 Sedimentisphaerales bacterium | reverse complement strand
GACCGACGAGATGAAGGACTATGTCGCAGAATCGATATTGTCTTTTATAAGCTGAGGACACAAATAATGAACATAACTCTTTCGATGCCTGACCAAAAGTGTCTTTTGAATTATTTCAGGGCAGCAGGTTTAATTATCCTCTCTGTTTGCCTGCTTTGCTTTGGGCAAACAGCTTCCGAACGGTTTATGCCACCCAGTAAGTCACAAATACCTGCTGAATCCGCCAAAGAAGCAGAGGCAAAATGCCGGGCGTTTCTGAATTTTTTCAAAACACCTGCGAAACAATTTATGCCCCTGGGTTTTTATGGGATGGCGGCTTACATGCAGAATCCGGATGAGTTGAGAATCCTTCGCCAGGGGGGAGTGGTTCTGTTTCACAAGTACTCCGGTACGCAAACCATAGAGGATGCTTTAGCAGATTTGCGTTCTGCCCAGGAGGCTGGCGCAGTTACTCTGCAAAATCTTCCGAGAACATATATTGACGGGAGCAACGCCATCTATAATGCAACAAAAAGTACTTATCTTAACGCGAAAGAAATAGAATTTTGGCAGAAATACATTACGGCTTTAGCAAATAACGACCAGATACTCGCATGGTACCTCCCGGAAGAGATAGAACCAAATAACCTCGATAAATGGGAACAGCTTAGCGATATCATACGCACGATAGACACCAAAAAACGTCCGCTTATTACATCTGTTGACAAATGGTATCCTGCGTATCTGAAGAGGGTGGGCCACATTACAGACGCGGTGGTATTCGCAAGCTATCCAAGTTACTATATGCCACGACCGCGGGCAGATATCAAGCGAAGAATCGAAAAGGCCTATGAAAACGGAGCCCCCGTGGTGATTGCGGCACTCGAAGCACTTAAGGGTCGTCGTAACTGGACGAGGCCCAAAGATGTTCGCTTTGACGCTTATCTGTCGCTGATTAGCGGAGCCAAAGGTATTATGTGGTATGCTTACAATTATGCCAAACCACGCCCAGGGTTAGTAGAGGCCGTCCTTGGGGTGGCTACCGAACTTAACGGGCCTGAAAACCTTGGTGAGGTTCTTTTGTTAGGTAAAGAACCGACGTCGCTGAAATGCAGATTACTGGAGGGACCTAAACTTTCCCCTCCCGCCACGGCGTATGATGAGCGGGACTGGCAGAAAGAAGACGCTTTCAAACAATATGACTCTATTCAGTGGACGGCTCGAGAATACAAGAATTGCCTATATATTTTTGCGGTAAATACAGCCCAAAAAGTCGAAGAAGGACCGGCCACTGATGATGGCGGTGCCGCATATACGGTCAGAGCGACGTTTGGCCCTATTAACAGCCCTTTTTCTAAGATTCAAGTCATAAGCGAAAATCGCGAGATAGGTTTATCGGATGGTTATCTTACAGATACCTTTGAACCTATAGGTGTACATATATACAAAATAAAACTTGATTAAATAATAGGCAAAAAAATGCGCAAATCCTTCATTACAAACACCGGTCTTATGACCATAAGTCAGGTTGGTTCTTTTGTAACAGCAGCGGTTGTAGGAATTTTAGCCGCAAGGTATTTGGGGCCTACTGGCAAGGGACAGGTAGCACTTGCAGGGGGTGCCGGTACAACTTTTGGAGCGCTTCT
>JBAPXT010000299.1:0-12002 GCA_049284355.1 Sedimentisphaerales bacterium | reverse complement strand
TATTACGAAGAAATGACAATGAAGGAAATCGGTGCAACACTGGATTTATCCGAGTCTCGCGTCTCACAGATGCACTCCTCCATTATCGCACGTCTAAAAGCTCAAATGAACACCCGCAAAAAGGAATTTGCTGTTGAGTAGTTCGTGACTCATCATTTTCCATCAAGTGTTTGCTATTATTGTTGATACACCATACAAGTCTTGATTTTATTCTCATTTACGCATATAATAAAGCATCTTTTGCAAGGAAAAAAGTATGCGATTTACAAAGATGCACGGGCTGGGCAATGACTATGTATATGTGAATTGCTTCAAGGAGAAAATCACCAACCCTGCAAAGTTAGCTCAAGTTGTCAGCGACCGGCATTTTGGTATCGGTTCAGACGGCCTGATTCTGATATGCCAGTCGCAGAAAGCTGATGTGCAGATGCGCATATTTAATACGGACGGCTCGGAAGCTGAAATGTGCGGAAATGGTATTCGATGCGTAGCTAAATACACCTACGAACACAAATTAGCCAAAGCGGTAAAGCCTTTTGCCCCCCTGCTTTCTTACGAAAACAAGAGGGGGGGCCAGCCATCCTGCCCTGCTTCACTAAACATAGAAACCGGCAATGGAATTTTAACCGTTGGACTTCTAACAGATAGTAATGACAAGGTTGAAAAAGTATGCGTCAATATGGGCCAACCTGTATTAGCAGCCAAGGATATACCAGTCAACCTGCCTGTCAAAGAAGTAATTGAACAGCCGATACAATTTCTAAGTCGTGCATTCGTGATGACGTGCGTATCAATGGGAAATCCACACGCTGTATTTTTCTGCGATGATGTCAGCCTAATCGAGCTCGAAAAATTTGGTCCTGCCATCGAAAAACACAGCGTTTTTCCCAACCGTACTAATGTGCATTTTATTCAAGTTGATAACGACGCCGAATTTACTATGCGGACATGGGAACGAGGCACTGGAATAACCCTGGCCTGTGGTACGGGGGCTTGCGCTTGCTGTGTGGCAGCGGTGCTTACAGGACGAGGGGAGCGAGTATGCACTGCACATCTGGCCGGCGGCGACCTGGATTTGAACTGGTGCCAAGAAGATAACTGTGTCTATATGACAGGACCTGCGGTTGAGGTCTTTGAGGGCGTTTTCGACTGGCAGGGAAAGTAATTCCTATGTGCAAAGTTTCGGGGACCGACAGAATTCCAGAGCTACGCCATATCTGTCAGAACGCAAATTGTTATCTGTACGAGAATCACAGATACTACAAGTTCTCAAGACCCTGCCGAAACCCGAAATCCTGCCACCAAATTCAAGCAGGCCTGCTGTAGGGGGTATTGACAATTCAACCTTTAAGAGATTACCTGGCTTAAAGACGTCATCCGCAGTCTCAAAATACAAACCACCCGGACTTACATTTACAGTACAACCCTTATAATAGAATTTCTCCGCGGTCGAACTAACTTCTCGGCACGATAAACCAAACGTTATTTGTAATCGCTTAAATTTTCGCTTTTCAGAGCTATTCATAACATGCATCCCTGCTCAATTTTCGATTATCCCTTATGGCTAACTCGTATAGCTGTGCAAAGTACATACCAAAACAAATGATGAGCAAATAGCCCATTTTTACTTTTACAAGTGCTTATCAACCATAAAGTTAAGCAGACTTAATGCCACATCTATGACAAATTCGGTCAGGAAGGCATTCATAATGTTGCGAAATAACAACGCCAAAAGGTCATTTTCTGTAGTTTAAGTTGAACACAATGTCCGAAAAAATCTGTTTAGCTGCTTATTCTACAGAACGTTACACTTTTTACTAAACAAGCGGCCCTTTCAATCCGAAATAAGGAACAGGCATGTTGCTTTTTTACAACATCTATACTTGATAATGTGGAGATAAGTTTATTATTTGAGCTATGCCAACCCCCAAAAAACCAACATTCGAAAAAACCGACACCCAACGGCTGGCTGACACTGAAAGATTAGCCGCTCTCGGCAAGCTCACTTCCAAAGTAGCACACGAGTTAAATAATCCTATGGATGGAATACTGCGATATATCAACCTTACGATGAGAATTGCTGAGCAGGAAAATCTCGAAAAAGCCAAAGAATACCTCACACAATGCCGGCAGGGACTTATGAGAATGATTCAAATCGTAAGTGAGCTGTTGGAATTCTCCCGCAGCACTTACACGTCATTTGAACACGTCAAAATAGAACAGATTATTGAAGATGCTATAAAAACAATGGATACCAGAGCTGAAACCTCGAATGTTCAGATATTATCAAGCTACACCCCCGGCATACCAGAAATCAGAGGGGGCAATTTGTTTCAGGTCTTCTGTAACCTCATAAAGAATGCACTGGATGCAATGCCGGATGGCGGACAACTCAAAATCTTCACACGCCTTGCAGCAGATAATACCGCTGTGGTGGAATTTCGCGACACGGGAGTCGGTTTCGCCCCCGAAAACACCAAAGTCATATTCGAGCCGTTCTTCACGACAAAAGATAAAAACAAAGGGACAGGATTGGGATTGGCAATATGTAAAGACATAATTGAAAGCTACAACGGCCGAATAACTGCTGAAAACGCACCCGGAGGCGGAAGTATATTCACCGTATATTTGCCTGTTGAGGCAATGGGAAATTCATAAAAGCTAACAAGGATAACTATGAGAGCAAAGAATATTCTTGTTGTAGACGACGATAGAATCATATTGGATTCGCTGTGCGAATTTTTATCACTCGAAGGATTCAGGACAAACGGTGCCGAAACGCTAAAGAGTGCTATAGCCGAGCTGGAAAAGCAAAACTACGGTCTGGTTATAACAGATGTTAATCTGCCGGATGGAGACGGCTTTGAATTATTGGACATCGTCGGGAAAAACTATCCGCAAACAGTGGTAATTGTGATAACCGGCTATGGCAGCATTGAAAGCGCAGTTAAAGCCATCAAGCGAGGCGCCTACGAATATCTTACCAAGCCAATCGTTGATGATGAACTGCGGCTGGTAGTGGAAAGAGCGATTAAACAACAATCGCTTATGAGTGAAAACGAGAATCTACGATTACAACTCGAACAAAAATACAGCCTGGAAAATATAATCAGTCACGACTACAAGATGGCGAAAATCTTCGAGCTTGTAGAGGCCGTCGCCGACAGCAAAACAACAATACTAATGGCGGGCCCATCAGGCACCGGCAAAAGCATGCTGGCAAAAGCAATCCACCATCGCTCAAGCCGAAGGAACAAGCCGTTTGTAGAGGTTGGCTGCGGCGCACTGCCGGAAACACTGCTTGAAAGTGAATTATTCGGGCACGTTAAAGGGTCGTTTACTGGAGCCGTAAGCAATAAAGAAGGTAAATTTCTGGCGGCAAACAGCGGCACGATTTTCCTCGATGAAATTGCCAACGCATCACCGGCCCTTCAAGCCAAGCTCTTGCGGGTTTTGGAGGACAGACAATTTGAGGCGGTTGGCAGTAATAAGACTGAAACCGTCGACACGCGGATATTACTTGCTTCAAATAAAGATTTGAACGAAGAAGCCAAGCAAGGCAGATTCCGGGAAGATTTATATTACCGGATAAATGTGGTAACGATAGACCTGCCGCCTCTGTGCGAGAGAGTGGGTGATATTCGGCTGCTGGCAAAGCATTTTTTGCAGGTTTACAGTGCACAACACAACAAAGAAAAGCTCGGCATTACCGACGAGGCGATGGAATATTTGGAGCGTTATTCCTGGCCCGGCAACGTGCGCGAACTGGAAAACACAATTGAGCGAGCGGTTCTGCTGAGTAAAGATAAATTCATCGGTCCTTTCGACCTGCCAAACTCAATCAAACAAGACCAGCGTCAAAAGACATATAGCCCAATGAGCTTAAAGGAATCGCTGGCTGAGCCGGAGAAAAATCTCATTCACCAGGCACTTGAAGTCAATCACTGGAACAGGCAGGAAACTGCCAAAGCACTACAGATAAACCGCACAACTTTATACAAAAAAATGAAACAATACGGCCTCGACGCCGAGGCCGAACGATTAGGCCTGACCTGATATTAGATTATTGACGATTGAAAAATAAATTAAAGGCAATAGAAAATTTTAAATAACCAATAGAAAAAAGACATGCAAAGCGCATTTAAAAAGTTTTACGATGACCAACTTCAGCCATATAAGGAGATTTGGATTATGAACCAGAAGCAACTTATTACTATGTGGTGTGGAATAGCAGCTATTGTATTGGCCGGCCTTACTGTAATAGAGAACTATGGTCTTGTGTGCTTTTATGGTTTCTCCGTATGGGTGTTAACAGTGGCTCTTATAACAGGCGGCCTGATTTATACCTTCAAAGGCAACAACCGAAAGGAGAAAAATACAATCCAAGACATACGGGATGATTTCCTTAAGAAAAGACGATCCAAAATGGAAAAAAATAACTACGACAAGGACGAATAACACTATATATAGCGAAACCCAAATATCATAAAAACCCCTGCTATGCGGAGGGAGGAGAGAGAGGAAAAAGCAGGGGTTTAGAAAAATGAAAAAGCCATCTTATTTATAGCCGTCCTGCCGGTGCGGTCAAATAATGTCACAACAGAAAAATCCTATTGAAAGCTAAACACTGCCCGGGACAGGATTCGAACCTGCAAGGGATATTCCCACTAGCACCTCAAGCTAGCGCGTATGCCAGTTCCGCCACCCGGGCGAATCAATTTATTATTTTCTATTTCATTTGTCGCCGGTTGTCAATCGGTAACTCGGAAGTTCGCTAAGGTTTAGTTACGTTCCTCTTTTGTTATTCCAAAGTAAAAGCTGCAGGCGCGGTGAAAATGCAAAAACGGTATGTTTGCACATTTCAGCCACCATCGGCGATTTGGCTAAAAGTTCATCCCTTGTAGCTGCCTGCGGCATTAATATCACCTTTTCTAAATCGACGTTTCCGAGTTCTTCTATTGTTTGCTGTATTTCCGCCAAATCATCCTGCAAATCCACTACAAATTTCAGCTGATATTTGTAATTATCAATCAACCGACGTAAGACAGCTATATCTACTCTCGAATCTTCGTGAATTGCGGCAAATTTCGGGTCGTCCGGCGTAGAGTTACTCAACTTCGGACTGATGCTCATTAAATCACAGGTCAAATCCGGTATGAATGCAATACCTGCCGTTTCAATTGTTATATGCTTGTCAGACGCTTTTAATCTTCGTACCAACTCCGGCAAATCCGAATTTGTCATCGGCTCACCACCAGTTATTACTACGAATTTACAAGACCATTGTTGAGCTGTTTGAACGATTTCTTCAATGCTGTACTCGTTTCCTGCTTCACCGTCCCAGGCGTATTTCGTATCGCACCATCTGCATCGCAGGGGGCAGCCTGCCAGACGCACAAACACGCTGGGAATACCAGCTAAAAATCCCTCGCCCTGCAGAGAATAGAATATCTCATTTATTACCATATTTGATTATTTGCCCGCATATTCAATAGGGTCTTTCAAGCCTGCCTCAGCAAAACCTCTTAATCTTAATCTGCAGGAATCGCACCGGCCGCAGCTTCTGCCCTGCTCATCCGGGTCGTAGCAACTGTGTGTCAGGGAATAATCGATGCCGAGCTTTGTGCCGGTGAGGATAATCTGGGCCTTTGTCATATCTATAATTGGCGTGTGAATATGGTACCGGCCTTTACGCTTAACTGCCGTTGCGGTGGCGAGATTGGCCACTCTTTCAAAAGCCGTTATAAATTCATCCCGGCAGTCAGGATAGCCGCTGTAGTCGATTGCGTTGACACCTATAAAGATATCAAACACACCGAGCACCTCGGCCCAGGCAAGTGCGTAACTTAAAAATATTGTGTTACGGGCAGGCACGTAGGTTGGCGGTATCCAATCTGGTCTGCCTAAACCAGCTCCATCCTTCGGCACTTCGATAGCCAAATCGGTCAGTGCGGAACCGCCAAACTGAGCTAAATCAACATTGATGCAGCGATGCTCGACTGCTTCAAAAGCATTAGCTACTTTCTTTGCAGCCTCGATTTCCCGCTGGTGCCGTTGGCCATATCTGAAAGTCAAGGCGTAGCACTGGAAACCTTCACTGCGGGCGATGGCTAAAGTTGTAGCTGAATCAAGGCCGCCGCTTAGTAGAACAACCGCCTTTTTTCCTGCCGCCACTTGTTCCCCGTCAAAAATTCATCCCGCACCAAAGATTGGTGCGGGATTGCAATACAATTAAACTTCCCTCAGCCGTCCGACAAAATGCGCATATCGCCAACGAACAAACGCTCCGCTTGGTTACGTCGCTGCGAAATCAAAATTGTATATGTTTTACCGGATTTACTCAGAGAGTATTTCGATGCCGTTAATCTCGGGATTCTCTATATTACTTGTGAAGCCTATGGCCAGCTCTCCATTAGTTACTGTTACACCTTTGAATTCCTTAACCACAGGTTTTTCCGGGCCGCCAGCCGCTTTATAAACATCAAAGTCCTCAAGAACACCCTTGTCATTAATAGTCACGGAAAAGACCCTTTCACCTTCGCCCGTTATCCCAGAGTACGTCTCAGCAAAGTGCAGTCGAACTGTATATTTACCATTGGGCACTTTGAACTTGTATGCGGACATCATGTAGCGTTCGGTTTCATAAATCTTCGGTGCGTCGGTACCGGTAATATTCAATTCGCCCCGGTCGACTTCCATACCGTCCATGGCACCCCATGTCGTCTTACCTTCTTCCCAATATTGGTCCGGCAGCCACTTATTGCCGGCCTTGTCTGTGTAAGGCTCGGTGGCCGCACAATTCACGCGCAGAACGATTTTTGAAGGAGCTTCGGTCTTAACCTTAGCTTCAGTGCTAACTTTAGCTTCGGTCTTACTCTTAGCTTCAGTCTTAATCTCGGTCTTACCTGTCGGCTCACAGCCTGGAAATGCCAAAACCACCATTGTGACAATACAACTTGCGATAACCAATTTTTTAACCATTGTGCCTATCCCTTTCAAAAAACAACAAATGCACCATTATCTCTTCATTGTGCTGTTCAATTCCACCCAGACCCATCGCCCGGGATTTCGGCAGCCAATATACCGAAAATAATTATCTAATACAACGTTTTTTAGAAAAATTGACACAAAACCGGTACTTTCGAGAAAAACCCGTTTACTTCTTCCACTGTTTATTACCACTTGTTTTAAATCAGCATTAAAGTTATATTGGTAATATAGGATTTGTACCAGGGGTAGTAATGAATAAACGGGTAAGAATAGAATTATTCGATAATCCTAATCCCGAACGGGACTATTGGATAACAATCAGATGCCCTGAGTTCACGAGCCTCTGCCCTCGAACAGGCCAGCCGGACTTTGGCGAGATTATCATCGAATATTGTCCAGACAAATCATGCATCGAGCTAAAGAGCCTTAAGTTCTATATGCAAAGCTACCGCAACAAGGGCATCTTTTACGAAGCTCTGACAAATGATATATTGAATGATTTATCCGGTGCCTGCAAGCCGCGTCAGATGAAAGTTACCTCGCGGTTTACCCCCCGTGGCGGGATAACTACTGAGGTAATTGCAGAATATAAAAGAGACAAATAACCGACAAGAAATCGGAATACACTACTGATAGGTGACGAAATGGCCATAACATTTCATTGTGAACACTGCGGCAAAAAGATAGAAGCACCAGATGGTGCCGGCGGCAAATGGGGTAAGTGCCCGGCATGCCACAACAAAGTGTATGTCCCCAACCTGAACGCCGGGGAAGAACTTAAACTTGCACCGGTAAATACAAACGACTTAACAGAACAAAACCGACTAATAGCTGAAACACGCAGGATTGAACAAGAAATATTGAATGAAAAAGAGGAGGTTCTGGATGGCTCGGCTGAAATTGCCGCACCAGTATATGATGTAAGCGATAAGGAACTGACGAAAAACATAATTTTCTATTTACGATTAATGGCAGATGGCGACTTGGACCAGGCCGAAAGAACTGCAAATTCCATAATACCCTACGGCAACAGGGCTTTAAAAATTCTCGACGGAATAGCAGTCAGCGAAATACCTGAGCCGGAGTTGGCCGATATCCCCCCGCAGGTACTTGCGGGCCTGATAAGAACCTTACGCACCAAAATAAGATAACCCCTGTCAAAAAAATTCTCAAGCCCAGCTCAAACGTCTCAAAAAATACCTCCAAACTGCAAATCTGCCACGATTTTTTCAGACCATAAAATTTAACAGGCCGGACAAACCCTTCCGATTTGGCTGCAATGAAACTATTTCTTATATTCTATATGGAAGCAATTAAAACAACTTGATTAAACTTCCTATTACAACGAGGAGGGAAATTTATTATGGCCAATGAGACAACGGTAGTACACGTTACCCATGAGATAGTGGGAAAAATCGGCGGTATAGGCGCCGTTCTACAGGGTTTTTTCACCTGTAATTCCTATCTTGATGCGGTTGGCCGCTCAATCCTTGTCGGCCCATTGTTCTCCACCGAAGGGCCTGTATCACATCGGCTGGGTGACTACGGCGAGGTGCTTTATTCATCCGTGGATGGTCTCGTAAAAACAGGATATCTCGAAGCCTTCCGGAATATCGAAAACTTCTACAATGTAGGCATAGTTTACGGCAGGCGAACGTTTGTTGACTACCAGACAGGCGTAAAAAGCTCGCCTGAGGTGCTGCTTATCGACGTGACACGTATGAATAAGGGTGTGGTTAACGAATTCAAAAAACACCTGTTCGAACAATTTGGCATCCGCAGCCATCTTTACGAAAATTTGTGGGAATACGAGCAGTATGTAAGACTGGCGCCGGTGGCAATCGCCGCACTAAAAGCAATCGGTGCAGCTAAAGATTCGACAACTATTATTTCGCACGAGTTTATGGGGATGCCAACGGTATTGGCGGCCATTCTCGAACCAACGTGTGATTTCAAAACCATCTTCTACGCCCATGAAGTAGCCACAATGCGCCGCATCATAGAAAATCATCCGGGTCACGATACAATGTTTTACAATATCATGAAACAGGCCCACGAAAACAAACTCTATATCAATGAAGTGTTCGGCAACCAGAGTTCTTTTTTCAAACATGTCCTCGTAGAAGCTTCAAAACATTGTGACGCCATATGCGCGGTTGGTGATTACGTGGTTAGCGAGCTGCGGTTCCTGGCACCGGAATTTGAAACCGCCGATATTGACATAGTATATAACGGCATACCAGCATATCAAATCAGCCTTGCCGACAAGCTGCAATCAAAAGAAAAACTGCAACAGTATTGCGAAAGACTGCTGGGTTATCAGCCGGACTTCATCTTCACGCATGTTACACGCCTGGTTAAAAGCAAGGGATTGTGGCGAGATTTGCGTGTGCTCTACACAATAGAAAAAGAGTTTAGAACGCAGGGCAAAACCGGGGTGTTGTTCCTGCTGGCTACTGAAGTTTCACAGCGACGCAGCAGCGATATTTATAAAATGGAATCGGAGTATAACTGGCCTGTGGCTCACCGCGAAGGTATGCCCGACCTTTCCGGCGGAGAAGCGGCTTTCTATGCGACCGTGCAGGAATTCAACGCCAAAAGCAAAAATATAAAAATCGTCTTCATAAACCAGTTCGGATTCAACCAGGCCAATTGCGGCCAAAAAATGCCGAAAGATACGGAATTCATGGACATCCGCAGGGGAAGCGACGTCGAATTCGGCCAGAGCATCTACGAACCGTTCGGTATCGCGCAGCTCGAGACATTGACTTTCGGCGGGATATGCGTGGTCAGCAGTGTTTGCGGATGTGCGGGCTTTGTGCTTGATGTAGCAGGCGCAGAGGGCTCCAAAAATATCGTCATCGCCGATTATACCCGTCTGAATAGTCACGGCTCTAACAGCATTGAAAACCTGCTGAAAATGGACGAGTCGGTGCGCAACCAAATCGAGCACAGCGTCAGTGAAAGGGTCGCGATGCAGGTTTGCTCTCGCCTGACAAGAAGCGAATCCGAAACCGAAAATATGATTAAAACCGGCTATTCGCTGGCGAAAAAAATGAGCTGGGAAGCGGTGGTAAAAAACTATCTGCTGCCCAGCCTGCAAAAGGTACTGTACAAACCTCACAATCAGGTCATCTGCGCAAAAGCATAACATTAGGCGGAATGCACGCCTATTTGAATCCGCCGGAGGCGGATAATTGCTTTGATAGATCCCTCGACTGCGCTCGGGACAAAATTGGGTTTGCCCGCCAAACGGAGTGGCGGGTAAATTTGGGTTTGTTTTGGCTTTGTTTTTCCATCGTTAGAAGGGGCGATTTATCGTCATAATTCCTTGTTATGTAATCATTTATGTTCATTTTTGACTTTCTGTAAATTGGCTTTGTTTCGCATAATTAACTTCATTTTGATTGATTTTTCCGTTCAGCGCAGACCACTAGCGGACACCGGACGACAGACTCCAGACGACAGACAAAAGATAGAAAACAGAATACAGAACTCAGAAGACAGCAAGCATAAAAGTCGAAGTCATAAACAAATCCCAAATACTAAATCGCATAAGGGGCAGAATGCGTCCCTTCTATAATTGGACGAACTTGCGCATTTGATGCGAAAAATGTAGGGGTTTTGGAATCGCTTTTGGAGCTAACTTGCTGAGGCTAAAGCGGAATGTCATAGTTAATGGTAGAAGGGAAAAAGTAAAGAGCATATTAAAAAATCCCTTTTTTGGGTTAATTCTACAAATTTACTTCTTCGTTTATTTTTTCTGTTTCGCTTTTTCCGGCCTGTTTTTCTTGGACTTGTCTTTCACCGTAATCTATTAATGGTAGGTCTTCACATTTAGGCAAGGCTCGATTTACCATACGTTTAAAATCCTCCCATCTAACTGCTGCTTTCATCAATGCTATTAACGATGCCAAGTGCTCCCTTAAACGTGGATGACCAACATCAGGAGTCAACCAACGGTGATGATGATATTTCCGAGTTCCTTTTTCTGTTTTAGGATTAAGTTTTCTAAGTTCCTCAAGAACCCCAGGCGCAAGACGGTCATATACTAAATCATTTGTTAATTTGCCAACAACTGCTGGTCGTTTAATGGACGTATAAGAATATCTCCAGCCCCTCAATCTGAAAAGCTGATGATAAAATTCATCGGGAAAAGTTTTTGTCCACTTCATTAATTCTTTCGATATATATTGCTCTAAGATTTTGTATAGTGCATCTCTGGCGCGTGCATCTTGGTAGCCGGTGACCTCATCAATAAGTGCACTAATACCAACAACGGCAAAGCCACGAATTAATATCCTACATTTCATAGCAATATGCTCTTGGTTTTTTGTTAATACGTGTGCATCATCTGCCTCTAAAAACACATTGCACACTTGGGGGAGCAATTCAGCCCTATAACCAATTGCCTCTGTGCCCGTAGGGAGCTTGAAAGGTATTGGCTTAGAATTCTCTTCTAACTCCTGAGAAACAAAAGGTTTAAGGTTATTTGCTGTCAAAAAAACAGGGGTTTTGAATTCATTGTCGTATTTACGACCCCCTTTGGCTTTTCCTTTACGTCCTATGGCTTGGATAAAACCTATGCGGGAAAGAACCCTTGTTCCATCCTCTAAAACTGCACAAGGTATGATAGAGTCGCCGATTATTAGCTCCCCCTGGTACATTGCCTCTTTAATAATTTCCTTACTCATTTTACATTACTCCTAAACCTTTTTGGATTGTTAAACCAAAGACATTTCCGTTGTCTCTGTTATTGAACCTATACGAAAACTCATTCAGATATTTAGGCAAATGCTTAACGCTAACTTTGTGGAATTGACCAACAATACCACGTTTGAGCAAAGCCCAAAACGATTCGATTGAGTTTGTGTGAATCCAGCCATCGCAATACATAACGCTATGGTCTACAGACTTATGAGGCAATAAATTGCGCATCCGGTCATAATAAGACGCTTGGTCTGTTACCAAAACGGATTTCTTTAAGTCTACAGCATCTCGGACCAATTGAG
>JBAPXT010000298.1:0-2110 GCA_049284355.1 Sedimentisphaerales bacterium | reverse complement strand
CCTTTCCTGTCTGCACGTCATAATGCCACCACCACTGCCCCTGAGGCCCCTGCAGCCGGCATATCGTATCTGCAACCGCAACCGCAACATCGGAGCTTCGCAAATCGTGAAAATGCCTTCCGTAATTAGCCAAAGCGAGTATCGGATAAACCTGGTCAGCGAAGCAGGCCACCCGGCGAGACAATAGTTCGGTCAAACCCGGTCTGTTGTGCCGTGCAAACAATCGGCTGGCAGGATTGAACAACGACAGCAGCTTGCCGCGGGCGGTTGTGAGAACTTCACTCGTATCTGCCTTTAAATCAACAATCTCACACAGGCGAACTAAAGACTGGATAATCCAGCCAAGCTCGACTGCGTTGCACATCTGTTGTTGGTCAGGCCAGTGCCGCAAAAGCATTTTAGTAAACTTGTCGCAGTCGTCTCTGCCGCTTTCAGCCGCGGCCCACAGCAGGAGCGCAAAATCACCCACGTGATTTACGCCATCGATATGGGCCAATATTCTCGGCCAAAGGTCGGGTAAATACGGTTTTCCATTTGGATAATATTGTAGCCATCTCATAATACCAATCTGACTAATAGCTGCATATCTGACACTAAAACCCTCAAGAGTATATTCCCTGTTGCCTTTGCCTCTGAGAGTGTAAGGTAAAGTATCGTTACTATACAATCGCACCAGACCGGTTCTTGCCATGTCGCACAGGGCTTTTCCGAAATCGTCAACCACTAAATTGCTACACGCCGGAGATTCTTTCATATGCAAATATCCTCTTCATCCAAGAAGCAATTACGCACTATCTGTGCCATCGTTTGCACAAAAAAAAGTAACCAATGAGCCGCGTTCTTTCCCAAGCATAGCTCCTTATAATAATGAAGCTGAACCGTGCGATGTAATTCGCCTGGTGCCACTGTTACAGAAAATGTCATACCAGATTGAAAGACCCAAAAGCGTCCATATTTTCAGAAAATTGTCTTTGCGACCTGAACAGTGGTCGTCCAGAATCTTTTCGAGTTCCTGACGTTTTAGCAATTCGGCAGCCAAGCCGTTCCTGTTGCATATCCGGTCATAACACATATCTCTAAGTTTGCCCCTGAACCATTGTGCAAGCGGCACGTCAAAGCCGATTTTGCGGCGAGTAACAATGGAGTCAGGCAGGTACCTGTGGGCCACTTCCTTTATCAACCATTTGCGCGTCAGGCCCCTGATTTTGCAGTCCGTGGGCAGACCGAAAGCAAATTCCACAAACTCGTGATCGAGAAAGGGTACCCTGCCTTCAATGGAAGCCGCCATTGTCATCCGGTCACCGCGTTCAAGCAAGTTTTCGACAAGCCAGACTTTGCAGTCAGCGTATAGCATACGGTCAAGAATGCTGTAGCCATTTGTGTTTACAACGTATTGAGATAAAGGATTTTGTGCCCGAACCGGCCTAGTGAGCAGAAGCACTTTTTCTTCTGTCGTGAAAGGAGCAAACCATTGCGACCATCGCGTTGCCATATCCTTTTCACACATGCTTCTTAAAGCGATTTCGGCTCTCCGAAACCTCGAAGGAAGGTGTGAACCAATGAAATGGACAACCGACTTTGGAATAAAGCTGACAGCAAAGGCAAATCTGTCGCACGCATATTTGGGGTAGCCGCCGAACAATTCGTCGCTGCCTTCGCCTGAGAGCAGGACTTTTACCTTTTCGCTTGCCATTTTGGCAAGCAGATACAGCGGCACATCGCCTCTTTCGGTTAAGGGACTATCACGCATCCATGTCAGCTTTTCCAGATTATCGGCAAAACATTCCTCTTCTAACACAAGTTCGTGATGGTCTGTTTCAAACAGCTCCGCGACCGACTTGGCATAAGGCAACTCAGATGTGGGAAAATTTCTGAAACCCACCGAATAGGTTTTGACAGGTGCATTGCTCAGTTTCCGCATCATTGCAACTATTAGACTGGAGTCAACCCCACCGCTCAGAAAAGCACCAAGCGGCACATCGCTTATGAGACGTAGCTGTACAGCTTTCAACAAAATCGCGTCTGCCTCATCAACAACCCGCGAAATGGGGGCCTCGTTGGCCTGCTTGGAGTTTTCAGGTATTAACGGAATTTCCCAGTACTGTTTCTC
>JBAPXT010000297.1:0-6281 GCA_049284355.1 Sedimentisphaerales bacterium | reverse complement strand
ATGTCCTCTTATCTGTTTTAAGCTTGGTCATTGATTATTAATTTCCGGAACTAATCTTAATCTGCTCCGACCTTCAGCACTGCAAATCGAAGAAAGTTTCGCCGATGGTCCGCACGCATGTTCCGCTTTTAAACCTCGGTATATACTCGATGTTCCTGCCTTCTTTCAAATCTATCCACCACTTTACATCTTGGAAGCCAAAGTAATGTCTTGCATAGACAGTACTTGAAAAGCGTGGGTTAATTTCAAAGGGGACATAGCTTGAACCTATTTTGCGACATTGGATATTCAGCGAACCTTCCAATGACACAACAGTGGCAATTCTTTCTGCCAAACGTTCAAGGCGAGCATCCTGTACTAACTGGGCGACTTTTGACAAGCTGCCATAGCCCAAGGACCTTTTAAAGGCAATCGAATAAGATTTCTTTCCGGTGGAAAAAACCGTAACTGTATATTCCTCGTCCGGGCTTCCAACGTTCTCTTGGACAACGTAATCTTTAAGTCTGTCCCTGAAGAACCTGAACTCCTCCGCGTCATTTACCTGAATCAGACTTTTACCGCCATGCCCTTTCCTCGGCTTCAAAATATAAGGATACTCCAGTTCATCCTCATAGCGTTCAATCAAATACGTCTTCGGACTCGGCAGCCCGTTTCTCGTAAGCAGTAGCGCCGTTTCGTACTTATCAAGAAAAGTTTTTACTATATCATGACTGTTAATAAAGATTGTCGCATTATTTTTAAGTAGTTCTCTGTTGATATCGAAAAACTCTATCTCAGCCTCGCTGGTTGGAAAAATGTACTCGACATTTTCGCTTTCAAGCAATCCTGTAATAAATCGCAGGTAGTTTTCGGAATCCGACGAACGAGGTGCCTGATAAAATTTCTCAACCAAGGGCCTCCCACCGGCAAATGGGTCGATATCACAACCCAGCAATGAAAACTCGTAACCTGTATCCTTCAGACATTTAAGCATACATTGCCCAATGTCTCCACCAACGCCGGTTACCAGCACCTTTCTTTTCGCCACAGACTACTTACCTCTCCAAAACCGTCGTCAGATATGTATTTTTCTCTTGATGTTTTAACACATCTCTTATCATCGGCGCCCTATCATACTGAACTCGCTTTATCTGCACCGTCTTTTTCTCAAGGTCAATAATAGCATAGCTGGGGTTCCCGCCATCGCGTGGCTGTCCACATGAACCAGGATTTACTATTCGCACGTTACCTGCGAACTTGTCCATAGCATAATGGGTATGGCCAAGGATAACATATGCATACGCAAGCTCTTCGAACTCCTTTAGACAAGACGAAGGGTATACATATCCATTCATAAGGTCCCATGGGCTGCCATGAAAAACAGCTACTTTATAATCCTTGAAAATATACTTGTCCGGCATGCCTTCGATAAACTCGAGGTTTTCTTTGCTTATACTATTCTTAAGCAGACGAGATGATTTGCCATACTGCCTTTCATATTCATTCTCTAAAGATTGGTCTTGCAACATGCGAATAAACAGTCTGTCGTGATTTCCGCTCACATAGATAAGGTTATCCATCTCTCTCAAGATTTTGATAATCTCGTTCTGGTAATAGTAATAGCCGCAAATATCACCACAAAAGACATAAAAGTCTGCACCTTCTTGTTTCAAAGATGGGAGCACTTTCTCAAAAGCATAGATATTACCATGTACATCTGCAAAAACACCTATCCTCATATAACTCCTAAGTCACCACAAAAGACTTCCTCCGGAACTATGCGGGTTTTGCGACAATATACATGTTCCTGCCGATGCCCAATTGAGCAAACAATAGATACAAAGAGTCCTTAAGCACATCGGCGTGTGCCTGATGGAGATATTTCTCGAAGCTGACCCTTTTAAGATGAGCATTATTTCCAACATCAGGTTTTGAGATATAATCTTCTCCCATTAAAGGAAAGATTTCCATGGGAAAATCCATAGTTAAAAACTCTATCTCAAATTCACATTTTTGCAGAAAGCCTGCTATTGTTTTGTGCGACCAGTAGTTAAGATGTTCAGGTGGATGTGCCCAGTAATTTTGCTTGTCAGGCTTATCTTTTAAAACAGTCTGCATAAGTAGATTCTGCAAAACACTAAAATCATTGGGCACTGCTGCGAAAATAATTCCGTTCGGCAACAAAAGATATTTCCTGATAGTCTCAAGAATTCCTTGTGGGGAATTCAAATGTTCCAGCACGTTATTGATTGTTACTATAGATGCAGGTTTAAGACCAAGACTTTTCAATTCATCTATATTCGCACACTTGATGCCAAGCTCTTCTCTGTCTTCTATAAGCTTATACGCGTGCTTGGAAGGTTCTAAACCTTGAGTTTCCCATCCTGCTGATTTCATGAACCTTAGAAAATCCCCGTAACCGGCACCTATATCCAAAATGCTGCGAGGCGAATCATCACTAAGATGATTCTTAATGAGCCTCAATCTGTCTTCGTACTGAATCTTGTAAAAACCGTCAGGGTCATTTAGTTTGTCCGTCATGCTTCGATTATCGCCCAGAGTTTCATAATAGTTCTGCTCATAATGTAAATTCAATTCCTCATTTGTGGGCATAGGGTGAACATGCCAGTATCCGCAACTCTCACAGTTTATTATTGTGTACCCGTTCTTATCTATAAATTCTTTATGCGGATGGTTCAGTTGCACTTTTAATATCCTTCATTGCTTCTTCGAACGAACGTCCCGCAGGAAGGTAAGTGGAATGTTCGATTACCTGGTCATAGACAACGCTTTTAGAAGCCACACACTGAGGTTTGCGGCCCGGCAGAAATGTCTCGCAAATTATCTCAAGCATCTCCGAAACAAGGTTAACCGAAGAGCCGGCAACCAGATGTGTTCCTTCGAGTCCTTGCTCAATACAGAATTTAATCATACGGCAAAGGTCCTCAACATATATGTAATTACGCTTGACAGCCCCCTCGCCGTGCTGTACAGGCGCAATACCCTTCAAAACATTGTCAATAGCCACATTTATCCCAAGGTGTGAAGGCCCGTTTTTGCCGAACACCCCTCCTATCCTTAATATCCCGCACTTTACCCCCGACATTCTTATCAACTCCTCGGCCAGCCATTTGCTGTAGCCGTAATCAGTATCCAAATTCAACTTGCTACTTGAGGTAATATAAGAGTTACGCGACCCGAAAACTATCGCCGCAGATGAAAACAGAAAATAAGCTCCTATGCTTTTTGACCAGTTAGCTAATTCCGCAGTTGCAAGAACATTGGGCTTCAACATCTCTTCTCGTGTACTTCCGTCCCATCCTATTCTGGCCCCAAGATGAACAATGCCATCGACCCTTGGCAACATGGTAACCTTACCACGAAAATCAACATCACAAAAATCCAGCACTACTTCATTGTTGAAGCCTGAACCTCGCCGTACCAAAGGCACAACTTGCCAGTCAGTATTCTCAAGCATCCTGACAAGGCAGTTGCCCACAAAGCCGTTAGCACCGGTAATTAAAACTCTTCCGACCACAATATACTTTTTATCCGACCCCCAGAGCAGATACGATGCGACTTGGCCCCTTACCATCCACAAGGGTACTGCCTGCTTGCGACATCTTCGCCCGAACATCAATACAGGCCAGTTCTTTCAGAGAACTCTCCAATCTCTCTTTCATATCTTCGTTGTTGTACCAGCACATATATTTCAAAAAACCTGCCTCTTGCCACCCTTTGAGATTCTGCAACTGGTTATCTGCAACACAAATGCCAATTGTAGGAACCCCGACCCTTGCAAGCTCGTATGACGTCTGGCCGCCGGAAGATATTGCCACATCGGACCAGAACATAATATCTCTCATCTCAGCAGCATTAGGGCAGTATATCAGCTTGGTATTGTTGTCTTCGTATTCTTCGATTTCTGCTATATTCTGGAAGCCCCGCCCTACAATTACCTTTATCAATAACTCTGGGTAATTATCCTGCAACAGTTTTAAAATTTTTGGAGTAAGATTGCGTATATCTGCTCCGCCAAAAGTTATCACTGCCGTTTCGAGGGTATTATGTATGGATTTTTCTGGTACGTCCCAAAATTCCCTCCTAATAGGACTGTATTGAGTGCCCAAAAGATACCTGACGCTATTTGTTTCGGGATATGGCATCCTTTCAGCAAAAACAGCCCCATTTACCACAAAACCCTTCGGATACTCAATTCTTATGTTATCGTCAAAGTAGACACCGACTCCTGCGGCATCAGAAATCTTTTTATATAAGTCATAATCCGCAAGATACGAGTCAATAAAGACAATATCAGTGTCCCCTAAAGCTGCAAAAAGTTTTTCTCGGTCGTTCACCCAGTCGAAAACTTTGCAATTCTTCCCTTTCACAAAGTCATGGACAGTTTCATCACCGTTTACAATAAGTTCAGGCCTTACCTCAATTTCTTCAAAAGCCTGATATATGGATGTGCACCTTGTAATATGTCCAAAGCCTATCCTTTCACCGGCTTCGGTCAATATGCATACTCTCACTGCATATACCCGGTTAAAATCTTTTTTGCTTTTTTAAGGCCCTGCAGTTCCAACAGCCTTACCGCCTCTTCAATCTCCTGCTCTACCGAATCAAATATCCCTTTCTGAATCACATTCTTATTGATATTGCCTAACCAGGGTTTGTCGCGAAACAACTTTATTATGTCCTCTGCTCCAAAAAACTCATTTCTCGGATGGAGGTAGTCAAAAACCGCGCACAGCAGGGTGTAGTCTTCTATCGTGTCGAGCGTGATTCTAATATCAGGACCATAAAATTTTTCAGATGCCTGCACCTTGCAGATTTTGAACAGGTGTGGTTTGCTCTTGCACATGTATGGACAGACATGTTCTCTCTCAAAAGCTTCTACTGCCTCCAAATGTGCTTTCTTAATCGCCTCGAAGCTCAATATTTCTATGTCCAGACCGCGCGGAAACGTCCTGTCCAGAGAGGTTGAAGTAAAATCAGCCTTTGCAGCCAGGTGCTTTTCCAGCACCCAATCCATTATTTCAGGGTCTATGCACGGACAATCGCTGGTAATTCTCACAACTACATCTAAATCATTTTCTTTAGCAGCCGTGTAATACCGCGATAATACATCGTCTGTATTTCCTTTAAACCATTTGGTATTTTCCTTCTCGGCTAATTTAACAATTTTCTCATCCGCCTTGGCGGTGGTAGTAGCAACTATAATGTCTCCCAGCCGTTTTGACCTTTTTAACCTTCTTATTATCTGCTGTAAAACTGCTACACCGCCGCCGTAAGGCAACTCCATTAAAACCTTACCCGGCAATCTTGTCGAGGATGTCCTTGCTTGGATAATGGCCCCTATTTGCATTTGTCCCTATTGTGAGAATTTATGCCACACCGGCATCCAACCGGTGCTGTTATGTTGGTATTGATTACCTGTACTCTGTTGGTTAGCATATTCATTCCGCCAATCTCAAGAAAACGTGTAAGGTTCGGCAGGGAAAGGTCCTTCTTGCCGTTTGGTTTTAAATGAAATTCGCAGTATGTTACACATTCTTTCGGAAAGGAGAATTCCACTTCCACAGTTTCTTCCTTTAGCAGTTTTGTGTTATTGAATATGATTGAACAAAGCCTGGCCGGGTACCTGCACCTTAAACGAAATTTCTTTTGTAAAAAATCTCTGCAAACCAGCTTATCAGAAAAATCTCTGAGCGATTCCATAATAGATTCATCATACAACCCTTTTGCCTTCAGCTCTGTACTTATAACTTCTATTATTGCATCTTGCAAATTCTGAACGAGCTCAGGCCTCTGGTAAACAATCGCAATATAAAGCTGGTTCAATTTGACAAAACTGCTGACTATTTTTTCATAATTACTCTCTACTCGATAAAATTCAAACATTTCATCAGGCGACTGAAACCATTCACTCATCGATTTGTTTCTCATATCGTCGAGCAATTCTCTTAATAGATAATTCTCGGATGAGGAAACCGTGTGTAAAATCGCGGCTGGATTTAATCCGTATTCCTGCGCATACCGTAAAATAGGTTTAAAAACACCGGAATTCCAACAAAAATAAATCAACCAGTGAAGTAGCTTAAAATCATCCAACTGTTCTTCCGTCATCGAGTTCGTAGCTCGAACTGATTCTTCAGCTTCCAGCACAATTTCCCCATCATAAGTACCATAGGCGCCGAAAATAGGTCTGTATTTTCTCTTCACTCCATACTTCTGGCGGTATTCTGGGGTCTCATATTTTGAACCGGGTAACATCCTTATGTTATACGGAAGTATCC
>JBAPXT010000296.1:0-5563 GCA_049284355.1 Sedimentisphaerales bacterium | reverse complement strand
TTCAGAGACAATGCATTATTAGGCTGGTCGCCTGCCCTGTAGGAAACGACAGTTCCGGCTTTGAGACCCAGCAAATCAGCCGAATCCTGGGTGAGGTAACCCTGAACTGAAAAGGTCGGGACGACCTCGGCGACAAGCTCCTGCGGTATCCGGTAATGCCCCAGAACCAAATCAGCTAATTCCTGCTTTTTGAAGTCCCACATAATTCCTTCAGAAAGCCCCGAAGGCGTGGTTCTGATTTCGCCTGTCATTTTCATTGCGATGTAATCGCCGGGCAGCATCATCTTGTGGACTTTCGAGAAAATTTTCGGTTCGTTGTCCTTAACCCATTTGAGTTTTGATGCAGTGAAGTTGCCCGGCGAATTAAGCAGATGAGTCAGGCACTTTCGCTCGCTGATACTCTTGGTGGCCTTTCGGCCGATTTCGACAGCCCTGCTGTCGCACCAGATTATCGCAGGTCGAAGAACCTCGTGATTTTTGTCAACAATAACCAAGCCGTGCATCTGGTATGATATGCCGATTGCTTTGACGTCATCTGCAGTAAAGTTTGTCCGGGCCTTTATCTTTTGCGTCGCCGCTATCACATTTTCCCACCAGGTCTGCGGATGCTGTTCAGCCCAGCCCAATTTTTTTGCAATAATCTCTAATTCCTTTTCCGGCGAAGTCGCCGCCGCCAGAACCCTGCCCGTTTCAGCTTCCATCAACGTAGCTTTAATCGAGGAGCTTCCGACGTCGTAACCTAATAACAGTGCCATTTACGCACACTCCTTTCCGCCATAGGCGGACAAGTCTTTAAAATCAGACTAAGTAGAGTGAATCTCTCGGTTCGATTTTGGGTATCTGCTTTAGTTTTGCTTTGATGTCATCTTTTTCCAACGCAAAGCCCGGCGCAATTTCAATGAGACAATCAACCGAGCCATCCGGTTTTCGAGGAACGGCTACGCCTGCCGATTCGAGCCAGGCGGCGCCGCGGGCGACAATCATTTCTCTTGCGATTTCGGCACTGTCGATGCCGGTGGCATTTTTGACCGGGCCAAACTCTTCGCTTCGCAACGTTTCCAAAATTATTGACTTTGAGGTCAGAGGCAGGGCATCAAAAACAAAGCTTTCCAGCTTTATACCATTTGGCTGTTTGGGTTCAACAAAATTTCCCTGCCGGTCGATGTGCGGAATTTTTTTAACGGCTTTGTGCAACGGCAAAGCAAAACCTTTGGCGTTGAGCTTTTCAACAAAGGTGCGATTGATAATGTGGATGGCGATACTGCCAAGCTCGAATACCAAAGAGCCGTCTGGATTTCGCTTTTCCGCCAGTTCATCAGGCAAATCACTGTATTCGATGACGGTTACTTTGCCATCGACCAAACAGAAGTTGCCGAGCTTTTCTTTTGGGCCGGTTTTTATCAGCGCCTTTGAGGACATTTCGGCCTTATCGAGAGCGTGCAGGCCAATAAAAAGCGGATCAAAGATATTTATGAGGGGATTATCGACCTGAAAATAACTTATAATCTCTATGCCGCGTTTTTTCATATCCTCGATGGCGCCGCTTCTGTAAAGCGCTTTTAAGCTTCCACCGTGGCCATCGGGCGAGCAGGCAATACTATCCCTGTCAGCCAGCAGGATTTTGCCGTCGAAACTAAAATTGGGCAATGTATCCTGCTGAAATATAAAGATATCGTTCTCATTCAGGCCGTAATAACCGTTTGAACGAAAGATTTCTTTAGTCTCGGTGTGGTTCAAAGGACTGGTCATAATATACCAGGGGCAGGTGGTTTGGCATCTTTCCGAGACTGCAGCGATTGTTTCGGCAAAGATCTCAAACAGGGTTTTGTTTTTAACGGGGCTGATGGGGAAATTCCCTTTTGGGCCGGCAAATCCAAGCCTAGTTCCTTGTCCGCCAGCCACGACAAAGGCAGCAACCTTGCCGGCCGATATCAGCTTTATCCCTAATTCTTTGGCTTTACTATACTTATGTTCTTGCTTTGGGTCAGCCGGATTAAAATTGTAAAAAAATAGAGCAGGGGTAAAATCAACAGGTATGGCTGCTGAAGCAGGTTTTTTAATATAGTCAGCCACCCACTTGTCTATCTCTGAAAAATCGAGCTTCTCGATTTGTGCAAGCAGATTCTGCCTTTGGGGCGGGTTTAGCTGCTCCCAAAATGCCAAAAGATGGCCCTGATTGTGCTTTTTCAACAGTTTTTCTATCTTTTCAAAAGTAGTCATATATCTACAACTTCGAGTCTGAAAACGAGAATTTTAAGCGAATTATAAAAAATTTCAAGAAAGTTAGAAAAAATGACGAAATTTGTTTGACAAAAAGGGTATCCGGTGCTATGGTTTAAATAGAGGTAAGTAGGTTTGAAAAACCTTTTATCATA
This sequence comes from Sedimentisphaerales bacterium, assembly GCA_049284355.1. Lineage (GTDB taxonomy): Bacteria > Planctomycetota > Phycisphaerae > Sedimentisphaerales > Anaerobacaceae > CAIYOL01. The sequence continues at coordinate 3,188 of JBAPXT010000296.1, read as the reverse complement.
AATTAAAAACGCTATCATATTTCGCTACTTTTCATACCTCAAACCTACCTGCTAAGAAAAAGATGCTTATTTCAGTTTGACTTATGCCATCGGGCTAAAAGCAGCTTTGAACGCAGAAAAAATAACTTATGAACCTTGTCAGCAAGACTCGATTTTACAAATTTGAACCAGTCGTTCTTAAGCAAAAATAAATAGTAAACTAAGGAGATTCGCGAAAAAACGGCATTTTCATACACCAATGTTGCAGGGGACCCCATTTGTGACTGCGACTTGTTGCAAAATGCGGCCCCAACAGTCAGCTGCAATTATTTATCAAACTATAACCAATGTGAGCTTAAGAACGACCGGGCTCGTGAATTTCGAAAAAAAATAAAAAAGGAGAAAAAAATGAAAAGGAGATGTTTTACATTAGTTGAACTGCTGGTCGTGATTGGGATCATAGCAGTTCTGATGGGTATTTTGCTGCCCGCTCTAAATGCAGTGAAGCGATCTGCCCAACGAGTAATGTGCGGAACGAACCTCTCCGGTATCGGCAGATCTATGCAGCTCTACGCCAATGAACACGGGGGGGAGTATCCGCAGGCAGGTAATCGATCTAACTTGGGAGACCCAAAATGGGGCACGGCGGGAACGATATCGGCCTGGCTCAGCACGACCGGTACGCAGTGGGGAACCGTCGGTACTGACACGGCCGTAACCGTTACAAGCAGCCTATTTTTATTGGTAAAATATGAGGATGTAACGCCTGCACAGTTTATCTGTAAGGGCGACGTCGGAACAAAAGAGTTTAAACTTTCTGACGGCACGGGCCTCCCCAACACTACTATCGATCAGATTACCGATGTTTGGGACTTCGGCGATCATGCTACTATGACAGATGCTTCCGGCAAACACTGGCCTGGCCAGTATAACAGCTACTCCTATAGTGACCCTTACAGGAACACTGTAAACAACATGTCATACCCACGCTCCTCGACTAGTAACCCCGCCAGCCCGCTGTGTGCGGACAGGAACCCTTACCTGGATAAAAATGCTAAAGGAGTTTATCTCGAGGGTAAGGCTGCCGGCGTCAGTGCCTCCGAAGCCGGCCCATCCTGGTATAATAATGCTTACTATGACCCGGACAAGACAGGCAATGCGGCAGCACACCAGCGAGAAGGGCAAAATGTCCTGTTTAATGACGGCCATGTAAATTTTGCGAAGTTACCCAATGTCGGTATTAACAAGGATAATATCTGGAAATGCTGGGTAACCCCTGGGGCACCCCCGACAAATCCCGCAGACACAGAGGTTGGACAGGTACCCTATAGTGGTCTTACAAACGATGGAACACCGGCTTCTGCAGCACCGGGAGGTGAAGACGATGCGTTCTTGGTGAGCGAAAACAACGCTGGCCACTAAGTATCGGCAGAAGCATTAGGTGAAGAAGATGCGTACTCGGTACAATAGGTAGTAATAAGGTTGATTGCCTGTTGGATTGTTTTCAGGCGGCCTTGTGCGATTAAGCATAAGGCCGCTTTTTTATTAACCAGCGATAATCAACAATCGGGAAAAAACCTTAAAAATAATCAATTCTCAAGATTTGTCTTTGGCCGGCATTTATGTTAAATTGTGTGCTTTGATTTTTATGGAGAAGAAATTTGGGGCAGACGCTGACATATAAGATATTAGCCGAGCATTTGGTCGAGGGCAAAATAGCTGAAGGCCAAGAAATCGGTATTCGGATTGACCAGACGCTTACGCAGGATGCCACCGGAACGACGGCATTTCTGCTGTTCGAATCAACGGGGGCGGGCAGGGTCAAGACGCAGCTTTCAGCAAGCTACATCGACCACAATATAGCCGGGTTTGGGCCTGAAAACCACAACGACCATTTATATCTGCAAACGGTAGCCGCCAAGATGGGAGTTTACCATTCGCGGGCAGGCAATGGCATCTGTCATCAGGTCCATCTGGAGCGGTTCGCAAAGCCCGGTGCGACGCTTCTGGGCAGTGATTCGCATACACCAACCGCCGGCGGAATCGGCATGCTGGCCATCGGAGCAGGCGGGCTGGATGTAGCAGTCGCTATGGGAGGCGGGCCTTTCTACATTACCTGCCCAAAAGTGCTGGGCGTCAAACTGACCGGGAAATTGAATGACTGGGTAGCCGCTAAGGACGTTATTCTTAAACTGCTCAGTATACTTACAACAAAAGGCAATGTAGGCTGGGCGGTTGAATACTTCGGTAAGGATGTTTCGGCGATGACTGTGCCGCAGCGGGCGACGATAACAAATATGGGAGCAGAGTTAGGCGTAACAACGAGTATCTTCAGCAGCGATGAACAAACCGGAAAATTCCTCACCGCCCAGAAACGAGAAAAAGACTATCAGCCGTTATCAGCCGACGCTGATGCCGAATATGACCGTATCATCGAGATAAATCTGACAGAGCTTGAACCAATGGCGGCCTGCCCATCTTCGCCGGATAACGTCAAAACCGTTGCCGAAATCGCCGGGGTTCAGACAGGACAAGTTATAATAGGCAGCTGCACAAACTCCAGCTTTGCCGATTTGATGATGGTCGCAAAGATACTAATGGGCAGGCGAATAAACAATATGGTCGAATTCGCAATCGCACCCGGCAGCAGAGAAGTGCTGAATATGCTGGCAGAGAACGGGGTGTTGTCGGACATTATTTCAGCCGGTGCTCGCATTCTCGAATCTGGCTGCGGCCCGTGCATCGGCCAGGGGCTTTCGCCGGCGGAGGAGATAGTAAGTCTGAGAACATTCAACAGGAATTTCCCTGGGCGAAGCGGGACAGACGATGACCTTGTCTATCTGGTCAGTCCCGAAACAGCGGTCGCCTCAGCTTTGACCGGGCGAATTACCGACCCGCGCGAGCTGCCCAAAATCTTCGGAATAGAATACCCAAAAATAGAATTGCCGGACGAATTTATTATCAATGACAATATGATAGAAGAGCCTTTGAGTGAAGAAGAAGCGGCAAAAGCAGAGGTTATACGCGGGGCTACGATCGTTGTGCCTGAGATGCCGCCACCGCTGCCGCAAAAATTTCAGGGGCAAGTCTTAATCAAATGCGGCGATAAAATAACAACCGACCATATTATGCCGGCGGGGCGTTTCCTGAAACTGCGCTCAAATGTGCCGGAGTATTCAAAATATGTCTTTAACTGTTTTAACAAGCAG
>JBAPXT010000295.1:0-7309 GCA_049284355.1 Sedimentisphaerales bacterium | reverse complement strand
GTCATAAAAGTTGAAGGTCTTTCCAAGCGGTACCGCTACGGCGTGATTGGACATGGGACCTTATATAAGGATATAGAGAGCTGGTGGGCGCGTTTTCGCGGCAAGGAAGACCCCAATTTGAGGCTTACAGAACACATTGGGCCTGGCATGGATGGTGAGTGGTTTTGGGCACTGAAAAATATTTCTTTCGAAGTCCAGCAGGGTGAGGCGCTCGGCATTATAGGGCGCAACGGCGCGGGCAAATCAACGCTTCTGAAGATTCTGTCGCGTGTTACTACTCCCACAAACGGGGTAGCGAAGATAAGAGGGCGGGTTGCATCCCTGCTTGAAATAGGGACAGGTTTTCACCAGGAGTTGACAGGTCGTGAAAATATTTACCTCAATGGCGCAATTCTCGGGATGACCAAGGCTGAGGTACGCAGGAAGTTCGATGAGATAGTTGATTTTTCGGGTCTTGAGAAGTTCATCGATACTCCGGTAAAGCGATATTCCTCCGGGATGTATGTTCGGCTGGCCTTTGCAGTGGCGGCGCATCTGGAGCCTGAAATTTTGTTTGTTGATGAGGTGCTGGCGGTTGGGGACGTTGAGTTTCAGAAAAAATGCCTCGGCAAAATGGAAGATGTTGCAAAGGAGGGACGAACGATACTGTTTGTAAGTCATAATATGGCAGCAATTCGCAGTTTGTGCCGACGAACTATTTTACTTGATAAAGGTGAGCTTTTAATGGATTCGGCTACGGGCCAGGCGGTAACGCATTATCTGGGCCAGAATCTGCTTGAAGGTGCAATTGCCTCAGCTAAGCAAATAGAGACGCGGATGGAAGGTTTGATTCGAAGGAATCGCCCCTTCATACGTTTTCGAGAAATTGCGATGCTCGATCTGTCAGGAGTTGCGCGGAGGTCATTCAATTCAGATGAAGACATTATTGTGTCAGTTACCTTCGAATGCTTTCAGCCAATTCCACAAGTGTATATCAGGATAACGGTAGTCGATGAAAACACAATTCCTATTTTGGAGAGCCTTAATCTTGATGACCCAAGTATGGCCAAAAGCTCTCGTCAACTTGCCCCGGGAATTTATAATGCATCATGCGTTCTTCCCAAAAACACTTTCGGAGGGAGGCAGTTTTTTCTAACAGTTCATCTGGTATATTTAAAGACGGAACATCTTTTTGTAAATAAGATTCTCGAGTTCGATGTTCTGTTCAGAGGATACAATAATGAATACGCTCCCGGCCATGATGTTTTCATCAGACCTCAGTTATCCTGGACAATACGGTCCGGGTGCGGGGAGCGGTTAAGTACTCACAGGATTTGAGATTTACGTTTTGTCCGGAAGGAAGCAGAGGTGTTCGGAGCACAACCGCTTAAAATTGCATTAGGTGATTTGCGTCATGAAACAGCAGGCAGGCATTCGGTTTTTATGCCTATCGGGATTGCTTATATAGCTTCGTATCTGGCGTCTCATCTTGATGATGGTAATGTTGAAGTTCGACTTTATGACAGGCCCGTTGAGATTTTGAAAGATATAGAACAATGGAAACCGACGATTGTCGGCCTATCTAATTATTGCTGGAATTCTGAACTATCGCGTCGTATGTTTGATTATGCCAAAGAGGTGAATCCTGATACGGTGTGCATTGCCGGCGGGCCAGAGTTTCCAAGCGTTTTGTCAGACTGTAAAGAATACCTATTACGAAGGAAAGCAATCGATTTTTATGTTTACCGTGAGGGGGAAGTGGCTTTTACCAAACTCATTCGGAAGCTTGCAGAAGGAATTGTTGCCTTCGAACTCAAGAGTGAGCCGCAGGTCGGTATTATGTCAATCCATCCTCGCACAGGAGATTTGGTGGCAGGTAAACCGGCACCGCGTCTTACGAATCTGGATGAAATACCATCTCCTTATTTGAACAGCCTTTTGGAACGATGGTTTGATGGACATTATGCTCCATCAATAGAAACCACAAGAGGTTGTCCATTCTCATGTGGATATTGCCATACAGGGTTAGAATGGTATAACACTATTGCGAGATTCAGCGTAGAACGTATAAAAGCGGAATTAAGTTATATTGCTTGTCGAATGACAGACTATTCTGATGTTTTTTTGGCAATTTTTGATGCAAATTTTGGAATGTATGAGCAAGATGAAGAAGTTGCCAACCATTTGGCGAGGCTGCGGGATGACTTCGGATGGCCTAATAGCTTTAATGTGAGTGGGGTTGCTAAAGCAAATCATGACCGTCTAATGAGAATATCTTCCGTCCTGAATAATAAAATTCCTATTTGCAGTTCCGTCCAGTCATTAAATTCTGAAACTCTGAAAGCCATAAAGCGTAAAAATCTTCCTACGGACAAATACATAGAAATTCACAATGAAATTTTACGGCGCGGCATGCACTCGATTTGTGAATTGATTGTACCGCTGCCAGAAGAAACAAAAGCATCTTTTTTCGAAGGGGTAAAGGCCGTAACTAATGCAGGGGTTAAAGATGTTTTCGCTTATACCACAATGGTTCTAAAAGGAACTTATCTCGACTCACAAGAGTGTCGTGAAAAATACAAGATGCAGACAAAATTTCGGCTGGTGCCAAGACAATTTGGTGAATATATGGGCCGGAAGTGCTTTGAGATTGAAGAGGTTTGTGTCGCCACCGATAGCCTGTCGTTTGAAGATTATTTGGATTGTCGCGGTTTGGCACTGGTATTATCACTTCTGTCTCACGAACAATTTGACCTTATATCCCGACATCTTGTGGAACTTGGGATTAGCAGATACGAGCACCTTTATTATATTTGGAAACTGATCAGTTACGGTAGAACTGAATTGTCAAAAATATATAACGAGTATTTAGATGAGACCCGAAAGGAGCTATGGGATAACAAAGAGTCCGTATACGAATATTTCACCGAACGGGAGAATTATGAAAAGTTATTGACCGGAGATTTAGGAGATAATCTTGTCCGGAAATATAGAACGAAACTTCTTCTTGAATGCTGCGTTCCGGCAATTAAGATAGCATACTCCGCTATTAGAGCTGTCGCTGGTGAAAGCATAACCCGAGAGGTCCAAAAATCTTTAGAAGCGGCAGAACGCTGGACTATCTCTGTTAGAAATGTGAGTTTTTTACGAGATGGTCCACTCACTGATAATGTTGAAACCTTACACTTACCATATGATGTGTATGGATGGTACCTTTCAGGTAGTGATTCTAGTCCACTAGTTTCATATAATACCGCTACTGACTATAAGGTCTTTTATAGTTTAGTTGAAATTGAGAGGCTCTTAGATGAGGGGGAAAAAATGTTCGGCAGGGATATCTCTTATCGGTTTGGAAAGGCCATTATACATTGGAGCATAAAGAAATTTTGGCGTAAATGTGAGCCGGTTGTGAAAGAAGGCAGTATATGTTAAATGGTAAAACAATTTTGATTACAGGCGGGACAGGTTCATTCGGCCATGCATTTGTGAAGAAGGTACTTGCCGATTACAAACTGCGACGAGTCATCATATATTCGAGGGACGAATATAAGCAATATATGATGCGCAAGAAGTTTTCCGAACATGAAGAACAACTGAGGTTCTTTCTGGGTGACATAAGGGACAAAAGCAGGCTTTTAAGAGCTTTTGAGGGAGTGGATTATGTTATTCACGCTGCGGCTTTGAAGCAGGTACCGGCTTTGGAATATAATCCGACCGAAGCGGTCAATACGAATGTAATGGGAGCAGACAATATAGTTGATGCCGCTATAGATGCCGGGGTAAAGAAGGTCGTAGCGCTTTCGACAGATAAAGCCGTCAGCCCAATAAACCTTTATGGCGCAACGAAACTGGTTGCTGAGAAGATATTTATCGCCGCGAATGCTTATGGCGGAGGCAAAGTCAAATTTTCGGCTGTCAGATATGGCAATGTTATGGGGTCACGAGGGAGCGTTATTCCGTTATTTGTGAGTCTGAAGAATAACGGCATCAAAGAATTTCCTATTACTGACGAAAGGATGACTCGTTTCTGGATTACGCTGGAGCAAGGAGCTGACTTAGTACTAAAAGCCTTTGAAGAAGCTGAGGGCGGAGAGATATTCATTCCAAAGATTCCTTCTATGAAAATTACCGACCTGGCGAAAGCAATTGAGCCGAAATGCACTTTCAAATATACAGGAATAAGGCCGGGGGAAAAGCTCCATGAAAGCTTGATTTCGTACGATGAGGCGCGAAACGTCAAGATATTCAACGGTTTATATGTGATTGTACCTCGGTTTTTCGAAAGCACGGTGGTTGACGAAAAATACTCCAAGTATCCTTCAGTTCCGGATAATTTTGTTTTTCAGAGTAACGTGAATGATGCGTGGCTCAGTCAGGAGCAGCTGAGGGAGATGATGAGGGCAATAAAAATTGAGTAAACTCATACCCTATGGGCATCAGTGCATCGAGGGTGATGATATCCAAGCTGTCGTCGAGGCGTTGCAGTCTGATTTTCTTACGCAGGGGCTTAAGGTAAGAGAGTTTGAGAAATCGCTGGCCGAATATTGCGGGGCGAAATATGCCGCATCATTTTCTTCCGGGACAGCTGCTCTTCACGGGGCATATTTCGCGGCGAACATAGGAAATGGCGATGAGGTAATAATACCTCCAATTACTTTTTTGGCGACAGCGAACGCAGCTTTATTTTTGGGTGGTCGAACAGTATTTGTTGACATTGAAGCGGATACAGGCAACATCGATGTTAGGTCGGTCGAGCCTGTTATAACGAGTAAGACCAAAGCAATTGTGCCGGTACATTTCGCCGGTCATCCGGCCGAGATGGAAAGCATAGCCGGGATTGCCAAGAAATATAATTTGATAGTGATTGAAGATGCCTGCCACGCTTTGGGGGCCAAATACAAAAGTACGATTATTGGGGACTGTAAATATTCAGATATGGCAGTATTTAGCTTTCACCCCGTCAAGTCGATTACCACAGGGGAAGGTGGTGCGGTTTTGACGAACAACAAAGAATACTATGAAAGGCTTGTTGTGTTCAGGCATCACGGCATCACAAAAGATAAGAGTTCCTTTGTCAATAAGGATGAAGATAGCGGCCAGTGGTATTATGAGATGCAGCACTTAGGCTACAACTACAGGTTGACGGATATTCAATGTGCTCTTGGGATTTCGCAGCTTAAAAAGCTCGATAGATTTATCCAGAAAAGAAAGCAGATAGTAAACACCTATAACATAGCCTTTAAGGGCAATCCTTTTTTTGACCTGCCGGCAGAAAAAAGCGGCGTAGAATCTGCGTGGCACTTATATGCCGTAAGGTTAAAGGATGCATATAAACGCATGAAGCCAAAGATATTCGAAGAATTGCGTCTGCGTCGATTGGGAGTCCAAGTGCACTATATTCCGGTGCACCTTCAGCCATACTACCAGCAGCTTGGTTACAGCCGAGATTTGTGTCCTAAGGCAAAGGATTTTTACGAAAGGCAAATCAGCATACCAATATACCCAGCCATGAGTGATGAAGACGTTGAGTATGTTATAAGTAGTCTTTTGGACGTACTTAAGCACAGTTGAGTTAACTTGTAGATTCGGAGAAAAAGTAATGGGAGAAATTACTGAACAGATTCGCATGTGGATGGGAACTTTTGGCAAAGGATACACAGACGGCAATGCCGTTACTGTGGAGCAGATGGACGAGCTGTATAAGAAAAATTATGGGGTGAACGGAACAGAGTTGTTTGAAGAATTCATGGGTGGTTTGGAACGTTCGATTAAGATACTGGAAGTAGGCTCCAATATTGGCAACAAGCTACTGGTGCTTCAGCGAATGGGGTTCAAATATTTGTACGGCATCGAAATAAATAGTTATGCAATTGAGTGTGCCAAAGCTAACACCAAGGGGATTAATATTATCCAAGCCAATGCATTTGATATTCCTTTTAAAGACGGTTTCTTTGACCTTGTATTCACATCCGGAGTTCTGATTCATATTGCACCAGCAGATATAGAAAGAGCAATGTGGGAGATACACCGCTGCAGCAGGGAATACATCTGGGGGTTTGAATACTATGCGGACACATATACTGAAGTAAAATACAGGGGACATGATAATCTTCTCTGGAAGACAGATTTTGCAAATTTGTATCTTAGTCTCTTTAACGACTTAGAACTCGTCAAGGAGAAACGATTGAAGTACCTAGAGAATGAAAACGTAGATACAATGTTTCTTCTGAAGAAAGCCAGGTGTTCTGAGTAATGTGTAGCCGGCATGCCAAGTTAAAAATTTATTTATGTGACCTGGTCTATGATACTATAAAGACGAATTATGTTGTGCCTTTAAATGTTGGGTATATTGGTGCGTGCGTTAAAGAAAAGTATCCCGGTCAAGCAGATATTACAGTTTTTAAGTATCCTAAGCAGCTCGAAGAAGCACTACGTAACGCGCCTCCTGATATCCTGGGTTTAAGCCATTATAGCTGGAACTCCAGACTCGACGTTCTTTTTCTTAAGATGGCCAAGCGACTAAACCCTGTTATGATAACCGTAATGGGCGGCCCTCATATCAGAACAGACCCTGATGGACTTCAAAGTTATCTCTCAGCAAATTCTGACCTTGATTATTATATTCTGTATGAAGGCGAAGAACCTTTTTCAGAGATTGTTGGGGAAATTATTGGAGGACATATTCCAGCGAAACCGCCGCCCGGCTGTGCCAGAATTGTTGACGGCGAGTTTATGTTCGAGCCAGTACTTTTCAATAAGAAGTCGAAAATCATCGATTTACCAAGTCCATATCTATCGGGTTTGTTAGACCCTTTTCTGGCTGATTCTAAAATGATACCTCTTTTAGAGACTAACCGAGGATGTCCTTACGGCTGTATATATTGCATGTGGGGGAGTGCAGCGCTTTCGAAGGTTCGTCAAAGAAATCTCGATGTAATCTATGAAGAGATAGACTATGTTGCGGAAAAATCCGCCGGGCAAGTTAACTGGATATTTTGTGACGCAAACTTTGGGATATTGCCTCGCGATTTAGACATAGCAAAAAAAATTCGCAAAGTAATAGATAAAAAAGGGTATCCCATTAATGTCACATTATGGCATTCAAAAAACACCGGTAAACGAAACATTGAGATTGTAAAAACCATTGGTACTAAAATAGGGAATATAGCCATTCAGTCAGCCGACCCAGCGGTGCTTGAGAATTGTGGGCGAGGTAATATTAAAATAAATGAACTCAAGGAGCATATCGCTTATTACAAGGACAACAATTTAGAGGTTACAACAGATATTTTGATAGGCCTGCCAGGCGAAGATGCTGAAAGCCATCTGC
>JBAPXT010000294.1:0-43042 GCA_049284355.1 Sedimentisphaerales bacterium | reverse complement strand
GAAATCGCCGCCATAAGCCCAGAACTGCTTGCCGCCGCTGAACTTGCGAATACCCTGGTCCACGAAATCCCAGATGCAGCCGCCCTGTGCCGACGGGTTGGCCTCGATTGCAGTCCAGTATTCCTGGAAGTTGCCGCCGCTGTTGCCCATCATGTGCGCGTATTCGCACATAATCAAAGGCTTGCTGCCGCTATAGCCGGAAATCGAACTGGGGCTCAAGTACATCGGGCAATAGATGTCCGTGTTTGCGCCAGTTCCCATCGGTTCATACTGCACAGGTCGTGTTGTGTCGCGTCCGTGCGTCCAGTTGTAAGTGGTGGTGAAATTGCTGCCGTTGCCTGCCTCATTGCCCAGCGACCATGTAATGACGCAGGTGTGGTTCTTGTCGCGCTCGACCATATTTTTCGTTCGGTACAGGAATGCTCCCTGCCACGAGGTATCACCGGAAAGACCTGTGTCGCCGTGACACTCGATATCGGCCTCGTCGATGACGTACAGGCCGTACTTATCGCACAGCTCGTACCATTTCGGGTCATTGGGATAATGGCTGGTTCGAACGGTGTTGATGTTGTTCTGCTTCATAATTTTAACGTCCTGAACCATTCGGTCGTAAGAGACGGCTTTGTTGGCATTCGGGTCGAATTCATGCCGGTTAGCGCCCTTGACATAAATTTTCTGTCCGTTGACCTTAAACTCGCCGCTGATAATCTGGACTTTTCGGAAACCGAATTTGCACTGCTCGACTTCAATGACCGTGTTACTGGGGTCTTTTAACGTCAAAATCACCTGATACAGATTAGGCGTTTCCGCAGTCCATTTGAGGGGATTGGTGACGGCAGCATTCATAGTCAGTTTGCCTTCAGCGCCGGCGGCTATGCTGGCCAGCGACGCTGTTACCAGCGGGTCTGAGCCGACGGCTGTTCCGTTGGCGTCCAGCAGGGTCACTGCTACGGTATGGGTCCCGACGGCAGAAGCGTTATAATTGTGCACGTTCGCATCAACATAGAACGTGGCATTTTGATATGAACCGTCCATGTCGCTGCGCACATAGAAATCGCGTAGATGCACCTGGGGTGTCGAGAACAGATAGACATCCCGGTAGATTCCACTCATTCGCCACATATCCTGGTCTTCGAGGTAACTGCCGTCGCACCAGCGATAGACCTCCGCAGCCAGCACATTGGTCCCTGACACCAGATAATTGGTAATATCGAATTCTGCCGGCGACATACTGTCTTCGCTGTAGCCTACAAACTGTCCGTTAATCCAAAGATAAAACGCACTCATTACGCCGTCAAAGTGGATAAACACTTTTCTGCCGGTCCATTCAGGCGAGATGGTAAATTCCCTGCGATAAGAACCGACGGGGTTTCGCTCCGTGTAAGAGGTGTAACTGGTTGGCGGAGTACTGGTTACGCTCGGCGGATTGTTTTGGAACGGATACGTCGCATTGGTATAAATCGGCGTGCCGTAACCCTGCATTTCCCAGTTGCTCGGCACAGAGATATCGTTCCAGTCGCTCACATCATAACTCAATTGATAAAAATCAACCGGTCTGTCTTCGGGCCTGCGCACCCAATTGAATTTCCAGTTGCCGTTGAGAGACTGATGATAAACCGAAGCTTCACGCGTGCCTTCAATCGCGCTTGGCCTGTCGGGATACGGCATCAATGTCGCATGTCGCGGCGATTTGTTTATTTCGTTAGTGCTCTGGTCTTCCCAATCCCTTCCGGCCGTCGTAAAGTTCCATAGGCTTCCTATGTCGCCGCCGACCACATTAACCCGCCAGTAATAGACTGTACCGCGGGCCAGAGACGAAGGCGGGTCGTAAGACCCACCTGTAACGAGCACCGGGGTTACGCCGTTGAGGTCTGGGGTGGTACCCAGGTACACATTGGATTCGGTATATCCCGAAGGCATAGTCCAGCTCAGAACCACGTCAACCGACACGCCCGTCTGGCCGTTGGAGGGGGATGGATTTGTAGCTTTGATTTCAGTTACTTCTGTAACAGTTATTTCGTCCAGGCCGAACCAGCGAGACGTGGACGAACTGGAGGCATCAAACTGAATACCCAGATTTTTACCGATATACGCCATGCCGGCCACAGCGGTAAATTGCAGCGTATATTGCTGCCATACTCCTATAGTTGAGTTAAGCGCATAACTGCCGCTGGTGATGGTCGTTCGGGTAGAACCGGAAAGATAATAAAAATACGGCATAATATTAAAATTGCTGCCAGATGTTCGCGTGGCATAAAACGTCAGGGTATAGGTTTTGCCCGCTGTAATTGTTGTGCCGAGTAACTGATAAATCGCACTGTCGCTGCACCTGCCGTAACCACGATAAGTTCCGGCGTAACCGGGTGTCTCCACGCCGGAATCCGTTGTGGTATCCTGCGTCCAGCCCGGAACCAGACTGAAGTTCGTAAGTTTACCAAGATTCGGCAGTTCAAAACCGTTATTTACAACCGTGACAGAAGCTGCTAAGGCGATTTCCGTTATACCGACAAATAAAGCGAGGACAAGAACAAGTAATTTTGCCTTTTTCATGAATAGGCTCCTCCTGAAAGAAGCTTGATTTGAACAAGCAACACAAAACAAGCTAAGGCCGTTTTTTTCCCATTTATAGATACATCTGTATGTCTAAATATACTATGTTCAGGATACCAAATTTATTTCAAAAAGTCGAGCTTTTCTTTCAAAAACCGATTTTCCCCCTGATTTTCAAGGTCTTTGCAGCAAAAGTATTTGCAATAACGACCGGCTGCGATTAGCATTACACAGCAATTACGGCCCAGAGCGCTCCATATAATTTTAACCGTTTGTCGGCCGGTTTGAAGAAATCCAATCAAGTACACAATTTAAGGAAGATATTATGAGCAACGAAATCCAGAAACTTCCATTAAGGGAAAAAATCGGTTACGGGTTCGGTGACTTGGCGTCTGTTCTGTTCTGGCAGACGATAATGGTATATCTGCTTTACTTTTATACGGATGTATTCGGCCTGACGGCAAAAGCCGCCGGCTTGATGTTCTTCATCTCCCGGGTGTCTGATGCCATTTTTGATGTGGTCATCGGTATGTTGGCGGACCGGACCAAAAGCCGGTGGGGCAAATTCAGGCCTTATATATTATGGGGGGCTGTCCCGCTGGCGGTTTCCGCGGTTCTCGCATTTTCAACGCCTAATTTTGCGGATGCAGGAAAAATTGTTTACGCCTATATCACGTTTATCGCTTTTATGTTCCTGTATTCAACAGTCAACATTCCCTATACGGCATTGCTTGGTGTTATCAGCGGTGACCCCGTCGAAAGAGCAGATGCTGCAACCTCTAAATTTATAGGCGCGTTTTCAGCCGGGATTATTGTTTCCGCGACGGCATTGCCACTGGCAAAATATTTCGGAGAGGGAAACGACGCAAAGGGCTGGCACATGACAATGATGATTTACGCCGTAGCGGCGGTTGTTTTCCTTTTGATAACTTTCTTTTCGACACGCGAGCGCATTCAGCCGATTGCCAAAGAAAAAACCGACGTAAAAAGAGACCTAAAAGACCTTTCAAAGAACGTACCCTGGATACTGCTGTTCATCGTGACAATTCTTTTTATTCTGTTCGTATGCATCCGTATGAACGTGACCACCTACTATTTCAAGTATTATGTCGGAGAGCAGGAAGTTACACTGTTCGGAACAACTCATAAATATGGTTTCGAGGTTCTGGCGTCCGCTTTCAACACCGTTGGGCAGGTCCTCTCTTTGCTGGGGACTGCGATGATTCCGTTGGTCGTGAGATTCCTGGGGAGAAAGAAAGCGGCGATTATTCTTTTCATCACCGCGTTAATCTGTACCGGCTCATTCTATTTCTTCAAACCTGAAAATTTAGTGCTGATTTTCGTTTTTCAGGCCGTTGGCTCGTTTGTGGGAGGCCCTATTTCCGCCCTGTTTTGGATTATGTATGCAGATACGGCTGACTATTCCGAGTGGAAAACCGGAAGAAGGGCCACGGGGCTTGTGTTTTCCGCTTCAATTATGTCGAACAAGCTCGGGTGGGCCATTGGGTCTATGGTTGCGGCTTTTATCCTGGCCAAGACAGGATTCGTGGCCAATGTGGTCCAAAACATAAATGTCCTGACTGGTTTGAAGGCGATGATGAGCATAATACCGGTTGCGGTGGGAGTAGTTGCATTAATCATTTTGATGTTCTTCTATAAATTAGATGAATCGACTATGACAAAAGTTAAAGCGGACCTTGAGGAAAGGCGCAAGGCCAGCGGCGAAGGTGCAGCAACCGCTTAATTGGCTATGCGTATGCTGATGAATAATACGTTATTTATTGTTCGGCGATGAAAAGGATGGAAAAATGAAAAAAACAATAATCGGAAAACCCCTGCCTCAAATACCTTGGCAGGAAAAACCCAAAAATTGCCGCGATATCATCTGGCGATATGATAAAAATCCGGTCATCGGCAGAAATGCACTAAAAGAAGGAGACAGGATTTTCAATAGCGCCATCATCCCTTATAAAGGCGAATTTATAGGCGTTTTCAGGGCCGACCACAAAAACGGATACCCAAATCTGCACCTGGGCACAAGTAAAGATGCCCTTCATTGGAATATCGAAGAAAACATAATTAAATTTCTCAACGAAGATGGTAAGCCGGCAAAACCAATACTGTATGGTTATGACCCGCGATTAGTGGAAATAGAGGGAACGTACTACATCACCTGGTGCAATTACTTTAACGGGCCTACCATCGGTATCGCAAAAACAAAAGATTTCAAAACCTTTATCCAGTTAGAGAACGCTTTTTTGCCTTTCAACCGCAACGGCGTTTTGTTCCCGCGGAAAATAAACGGCAATTTCGTTATGCTGAACCGTCCGAGCGATAACGGCCATACGCCATTCGGAGATATCTTCCTGAGCCAAAGCCCCGATATGACTTATTGGGGTAAACACCGGCTGGTAATGAAAGCACCTCATTACTGGTGGAAGAACACCAAGGTTGGCGCAGGACCTATTCCGATTGAAACCACCGAAGGATGGTTGTTAATCTACCACGGTGTCTGCACCACCTGCAGCGGATTTGTTTATAGTTTCGGCGCAGCACTGCTCGATATTGATGACCCGTCCAAAGTAATCTTGGATTGTGAGAATTACTTATTAACTCCCCATGAGCCGTACGAAACGACCGGCTTTGTTGCAAATGTGACGTTTCCCTGTGCCACGCTGCAGGATTCCGCCACCGGAAGGATAGCCATTTTTTATGGTGCGGCAGATACGTATTGTGCACTGGCCTTTGCGCAGGTGGATGAATTAATAGACTATATCAGGGCGCATCCGAACAAACCATTGTAAGAAAGAGTATGTGATGCCGAAACATAAACGTAAATCAGAACTAAGGTTCCCGCTCCTTTCGATTTACACCCTCGTTGTTACCGTTTTTGTCATTTGCTCTGCCGCCGCACACGCAAGTCCGCGCGTTGAGCAGATAATTAACAGCGACTGGAGATTCGAAAAGGCCGATGTCCCCGACGCAAATAAAATTGATTTTAACGATAGCCAGTGGCAGCAGCTAAATTTGCCTCACACATGGAACGCTCAGGATGTTTTTAACGATGCCGGCTATTATCGCGGCCCTGGTTGGTATCGAAAGACCATTGAAATACCAGAGTCAGCCAAGGGCAAAAGAGTTTTTCTTCGCTTCGAAGCCGCCTCTATTGTCACGGATGTATATTTCAATGGTACACGTCTCGGCCAGCATCGCGGCGCTTTTGGCGCATTCTGCTATGAACTGACGCCTCATATTCAGCCGGACGGGAAAAATGTTTTGGCTGTCAAGGTAAACAACGCTCAGGTTAAGGATGTTCCTCCCATAGGAGGCGATTTTAATATATTTGGCGGTATATACCGCCCTGTCTCTCTGATTATCACCGACCCTGTTTGTATTACACCTCTCGATTACGCCTCGCCGGGTGTTTATCTGACCCAGACTAAGGTTGATGAAAAACAAGCCGAAGTTGATGTCCTGGCCAAAATCTCCAATAGTTCCGACATCTCCGCTTCAGTGGTGGTTCACACTACAATATTAGACCATAACTCAATGACAGTAGCTGAAGTTCAAAAAAAGACAGAGATTAAAGCCGAACAAACCAAGGATGTGCAGCAGCAGATTAAGATTAAAAATCCGCATCTCTGGAACGGACGCCGGGACCCTTATATCTATCAGGCAAAGGTTCAAATCCTCAAAGACGGAAAAGTCCTCGACGAAGTCACCCAGCCGTTAGGTCTGCGTTTCTTTCACGTAGATACAAAGCAGGGCTTTTTCTTAAACGGCAGCCCCTTCAAGTTAAAAGGTCTCAACCGCCATCAGGACCGACCCGGCAAGGGCTGGGCAATCAGCCAGGCTGACCAGGATGAGGATTTGGAGTTTTTTTTGGATATCGGAGCCAACGGTGTTCGTCTGGCGCATTATCAACATTCGGACTATTTTTACGGCATCTGCGATAAGGCAGGTCTTGTCGTATGGGCTGAGTTGCCTCTGGTAAATCAGGTTTTCGACACGCCCGCCTTTACTGAAAATGCGAAACAGCAGCTGACGGAGTTAATCCGGCAGAACTACAACCACCCCTCTATAATATTCTGGAGTCTTTACAACGAACTTGGAAACTCCGGCCCTTGTGATTACCCGGTTCCTTTGTTGACCAAGCTTCAGGCGCTTGCCAAAAAAGAGGACCCGGTCAGATATACCGTTGCTGCATCGAATGATGTCGGAAATAAATTCTCAGGTATGCGCACAGTCGCCGACCTTGTGGCTTGGAACGCCTACCCCGGTTGGTATGTTGCTACTCCGTTCCAAATGGGTAGTTATATTGACCGATACAACAAGATGGATGATTTCAAAGGTCTCGGCATAAGCGAATACGGGGCCGGCGCAAGCGTCAAGCATCACCAGCAGAATATGAAAAAAGGCCCCAAAACAGACGGCCCCTGGCACCCGGAGCAATGGCAGGCGATTGTGCACGAAACCACTTACCCCGCTATAGAACAACGCGACTTTGTCTGGGGCAGCTTCATCTGGATTATGTTTGATTTCTCCAGCCATTGGCGCAACGAGGGCGACACAAGACATATGAATGACAAGGGCCTGGTGACATACGACCGCAAAATCAAAAAAGATGCTTATTTTTACTATAAGGCAAAATGGTCGGATAAGCCCGTCCTGTACATTACAAGCAGACGCCACGTCGAAAGGACCCAGCCGCTTACGGAGATAAAAGTGTACTCAAACTGCGATGCTGTTGAGATTAAGGTAAATGGTCAAAGCTTCGACAAGAGAACCCCGGACAATTGCATATCGCTATGGACGGATGTGAAACTGAAAGAAGGCGCAAACACTATCGAAGCAATCGGCGTTCGCAATGGCCAAACTTTAACCGACCAGTGCCAGTGGAACTATACCAAACCCGCAGCGGACGAACAGGATAAAAAAGATCAAAATAGAAACTAACGTCAATTTTGAAAAGGAGCAGTTTACAAATGCAGTTCGGACATTTTGACGACCAGAATAAAGAGTATGTGATAGATAGACCCGATACACCGCGGTCGTGGGCCAATTATCTCGGCTCAACCGAGTACGGCGCAATCATCACCAACAACGCCGGCGGCTACAGCTTCTTTATGTCAGCTGCTCAGGGACGCTTTACTCGGCTGCGATTCGACGACGTCCCTCTGGACCAGCCGGGAAGATACATCTACCTCCGCGACAAGCAATCCGGCGACTATTGGTCAAACGCATGGCAGCCCGTCGGCAAACCGCTCGACCAATACAAAAGCACCTGCCGGCACGGCACCGCCTACACAATCATTAACTCCGAGTATTCGAAAATCGAAACCGAGACCACTTACTTCGTTCCCTTAGGCAAACATTTAGAATGCTGGCTGTTAAAAGTTACAAACAAGGGCAGCGAAAAAAGAAATTTGAGCTTATTTACCTTCGTCGAATACCCGGGCACCTGGCATTGCTTCAATGACTTCCTTAACCTGCAATACTCGCACGGCATAGTCAAAATGGATTTCGTTGACGGCATCGTCGACCACGGCGGCAGCGTCCTCGCACTGCCGGTTCCGGGTGATATTCTCGACGGCGGCCAGGCCAGGCATACGTTCCTGGCATTTCTCGGTGGTGAAATCGTCGGATTAGATACTGACCGCGACGTTTTTATCGGCCCTTACAACGGCTACAAAAATCCGCGGGTCGTCGAAAAAGGCAAGTGCACCGGCTCAAAGGCGTTCGGCGACGACGGCTGCGGCTCAATCCAAATCGACATTGACCTTGAACCCGGTCAATCCAAAGAGCTTGTTGTCCTGATGGGTATCGGTAAGGCTGCGGTCGAGGGCAAAAAGGTCGCAAAACAATTCGGCGACCCAGCAAAAGTAAAAGCCGAATTCGAAAAGGTCCGTCAATACTGGCACAACCGCATCGAGGGATTAAGCGTCTGCACGCCGGATGCAGCATTCAACAGTATGATGAATATGTGGAGCCCGTTTAACTGCCTGACGACCTACTCCTGGTCTCGAATGGCAAGCTTAATCTATAGCGGCGAACGTGACGGCCTGGGCTACCGTGACACCGTTCAGGACTTTATGGGTGTTATGTCTATCATCCAAAAAGAGGCAAAACAACGCCTTGAGCTTATGATTACAGGCCAATGCTCGACAGGCGGTGCTATGCCTATCGTAATGGCCTTCTCGCACAAGCCCGGCAAAGAAAAACCGCCTAAAGAAGATGAATATCGCTCCGACGATTGTATGTGGCTGTTCAATGCGATACCCACTTATGTGAAAGAGACGGGCGATATCGATTTTTACAACAAGTCCCTGCCTTACGCCGACAAAGGCAAAGCCACCGTCCTCGGCCATCTTCGCAGGGCGATTGAATTCAATCTCAAACGCACCGGCAGGCATGGACTGCCCAGCGGGCTTCTTGCTGACTGGAACGATTGCCTGCGCCTCGGCACAGATGGCTCTTCCGTATTCGTCGCTCTGCAGGTTCGATACGCACTGAAAACCTATATTGAGATTTGCGAGATGTTCGACAGGAAAACCGAAGTAAAATGGGCGCAAAAGCAGCTCGATTCTCTCGATGAGAAAATCGACAAATTCGGCTGGGACGGCAGGTGGTATGTGCGTGCCTACAAAAAGAGCGGCGAAAAAATCGGCTCAAAAGAAAATAAGCAGGGTTCAATCTACCTCAGCCCGCAATCCTGGGGTGTCATCAGCGGCCACGCCGACGCAGAACGCGCGGAACAGATTATGAACCAGGTCAATAAACAATTAGCTACCGACTTCGGTCTTATGCTCTGTGCGCCGCCGTACGAGAACATTCGCTGTGCCGAAATCCGCTCGATACTATTCAACAAGGGCGTCAAGGAAAACGCCAGCATTTTCTGCCACACGCAGGGTTGGGCCATTATGGCTGAGGCAATGCTTGGCCACGGCGACATCGCGTTCAAATATTTCCGCAGTTATATGCCCGCCGCACAAAACGACAAGGCCGAGATTCGCGGCATCGAACCGTACGTTTATTCCCAATATACCCACAGCAAATACAGCGCCCGTTATGGCGCATCGCGTGTCCCCTGGCTGACCGGCGCCGCATCCTGGGCCTATTATGCCGCAACACAATACATCTTAGGCATCCAGCCGGATTATAAAGGCCTTCGCATTGACCCCTGCATCCCCCCTTCGTGGAAGCAATTTTCCGTCACCCGCCGGTTCCGCAACAAGATGCTCAACATCAAGGTCGTTAACTCCGCCGGCGTCCAAAAAGGCGTTAAGAAAATTATTCTCAACGGCCAGGAAATCTCCGGCAACCTTATCCCAATCTCCAAAATGAAAAAGGAAAATGATGTCATCGTCGAAATGGGATAATGTTCCAAGAAGGAAAAACACAACAGGTGCTAATAGTGTCTATGCGGCAATAATATTCTGATTTGGTGTCGCAGCAGCTTTTTTAGCGAGGTTTGGCATACCACTGCCGCACCACTTGCTCTGCCGGTTTGCCATATATGCAAAAGCCGATATCGCTTTTCGCTTGTTCCAGACTATACAGATTGGACGGCCAGTCCCACCAGGCAAAACCAATAAACCATGGCTCGTCCCAGAAAGTTTCTATCGTCGCCTGGTAGTATCTGCTCTGTTCGTCGCCATCGTAAATCAAATTAGGGTCAGGATGGGTCCATGGAGCTGAACTACAACCCCTTGCACTGCACACGCCCAGTTCGATGAAAAAAATCGGACGGTCGAATTTCTCACTTATTCTTCGGAGCTTTTGTTTTATTGGTTTCCAGCGGCGTTTTAGGACTTCCACGGAATTTCCTGAAGGCGGAGCCTTGTTCGGGTCCTCCGTCGCCAGAGCTATCTTACCTGTGCCTATAGGATAGTATGCGCTTACGCTTATGATATCTACGGCGTCCCACCATTTCAATCTGTCTTCTTCATCATGATTTGTGTCGTAGGTGATGGCGCCGCTGTAAATCTTTCGTATTTCAGCAATCAGGTTGCGCCAGCGGTCTTCGAACTGCTCAGTTGACCCCATCTCACAGCCGAGGCTGAACATTTCGCATTTCGTCTGCTCGGCAATGCGTGCATAATGCAGCAAGAACTTCTTGTAATCAGACCACCATTTGTCCCACGATTGTATGTCGTCTTTGCCTTCTGCCGTTTTGAACTTAATCCAAGCCCTCCAAGTGCCGTCACGTACTTCGACCATCGGCTTAAGAGTAATCTTTAGATTGTTTTGACGAGCGAGACTGATTGCCCGCAGAATCTCATCATCGGTAACCATACAGGGGTCGCTGTCGGCCCAGAAAATTTGCGGCTCGTTTGGTTTTTCCATCTCAGCGGCGAAACAGATACAGACCCAGTTTGCGCCGGTATCAGACATCTTTTTCATCGACTCGGCCGGAACGTCTCCGAGGTACTGTCCCTTTCGGCCGGAGAAGCCCCAGCTGTGGCCCTTTATAAATCCGGTCGGTGACTGAGTATGGGTGAACTTGAGGTCTTTCGCAGAGACCTCGTCTGTGGCCGCAAAAAACATCAGGCTAATGAAAACTAACGTCAGGAGATGGATTTTGTTAAGCATTAATACGACCTTTCCTTATTGATGAAGGTTATGTTTGTGCCGTCTTTTGTTTAGGTTGAGATTTCCCGGATACCATCAAATCTTCCTCGAATTGCCTTTTATGTTTTCAACATTTCCTATCTGCCGCCTTAAACAGCGTCTTTTTACTCATTTACTTTGCCACAGATAACCCTTCATCTGCGGCATATCACGCGTTATCTACGACATATCACGCCGACTCTGCCACGGAGTAAGCCGAGTTTGCCGAAAAGGACTGCAACCGTGCTTTTGCCGCACCCTATTCCGCCTAAAATGCCGATAATTTTTTTCCTCACCTTTCTATTCACGCCTGCAAATTTAATATCTTCTTCTTGTATAGTCAACCCCTATTGTTCTTTGATTTTGTTCATAAGTTGACGGATCTACGGAAACCCGGTATTATTATCATTATGATGGCTCGGCTCCGTCACTGTTCTCTCAATGAGGGTAACTAAAAATGAGAAAAAATCTTAAAGCGTTTCTGATTTGTACCGGCATATTGATTTGTCTGGCAACGGCTCAGGCAGAAGTTGATCAAAAAACATACACATACAAAACAATCGGCGGCACAGAATTAAAAGCGGATGTATATTCCCCTGCCGCTAAGAAACTCCCGGTTGTAATTTATATTCACGGCGGCGGGTTGATTTTCGGCTCACGTGAAAATCAGCCTGGGTCACCTCTTCGAGAAGCACTGCTTGATGCAGGTTATGTGGTTGTGGCAATTGACTATCGTCTTGCACCGGATGTATTAGCGGACGAGATTGTAATAGATGTTGAAGATGCCTGCAAATGGGTAAGAAATAAAGGGCCGCAACTTTTCAACATTGACCCGAACAATATTATTGTTATGGGAGGTTCGTCCGGCGGCTACCTTACACTACTGATGGGATGCAGGCTTAATCCTGCGCCAAAGGCATTGGTTTCTTTTTCAGGCTACGGTGACATACGATGGTGCAACCAGCCAAGAATCACCCCTGTGCCTGAATCCATCCCGCCTTATGAAGGCAAACCGGGCTGGGACTTCTATGTTTACTGCCGCAATTACGGTGTATGGATAAACAAGGTAACAGGTTTAGACCCTGCAAAAGATATAAATAAGATCAAGCTGTTGTGTCCCGTGGATAATATTCAAAAAAGCTATCCGCGGACACTGCTGATACATAGCCGGACAGATAACGATGTCCCCTATGAACAGGCCGTGCTTATGAAAAAGGCGCTCGATTCGAATGGAATCCCCAACGAGATGCTCACTTTGCCGGACGGGCACAGCTCGGAAATGATAAAGAAGCATTCGGATAAAATTATTAAGAAAGTGTTGGAGTTTTTAAGAACAGAGCAGTAGGGCATAATGGGGGGGCATAAAGGGAGCAGTGGTGTTGCAAGTATTTATTCGCCTAACTGCCTTAAAATAAACGACTTACCCGCCTTCTCGCCGTGCTGCGCACTTGTCGCAGCAGGTTTGCCCGTTTACAACGCCTCAAGGTAAGCCAACAATGCCACGATGTAAGCCTGCTTAACATAACAAACTTACTTTTAAGCCAATACAAGCCTCCACAAACTTTTGCCAGGTTTCTCGATGAGTATAATTGGCTCGCAATCACCAAAGGCTGTTCCGTGCCGCCGCCTCGGCATCCTTGCGAAATATGAATGAAGAACTCTGGAATATTTTGCTGGAATAAAAGGACTGTGAAAGATATTTTATGGATAAATGGCAGAATTAAGACACGAATGGTTAGATTTGGCAACGCTGATAAAATCAGGAGTTTATGGGGTTATAAACACAGGGTGCATAAAAAAAGGTGAGAATATGAAGATTCATTCGATAATCGCAGCAATCGTTTTACTCTCCACTTTATTCGGCTGCCACAGCGTGGCGACGTCTCCCAAACCGCAAGACAAGTCGGCCGAGGTAAGCGATGATATCAGGCTCAATTCCCTCGGTTATCTGCCCGCGGCAAAAAAGCAGGCTACTATTATCTCGCAATGCTCTAAGTTCACTGTTAAAACGGCCGGAAATCGCAAGACGGTTTATTCCGGCAAGGCATCGGGGCCGTTCGTGCAGCGGGATGTCGCACAGACCGTCTGGATTGCGGATTTTTCCGATGTCAATAAGCCGGGAAAATACTTTCTCGATGTGCGGGGCATCGGCAGGTCTTATGAGTTTGAGATTGGCAATAAGGTCTACGACTTTGCCCTTTATACGGCTATGCGTGCGTTTTATCTCTGGCGATGCGGCACAGCAGTTGAAGGTGATTTCAACGGCGAACATTTTGCTCACGCCGCTTGTCATATGGACGATGCTTGGCAGGATTACATCGGTGAGCCGAACAGCAAAAGAGACGGCACGGGCGGCTGGCACGATGCCGGCGATTACAATAAGTACGTAGTCAATGCAGCTGTTACGGTGGGAGTGCTGTTTCTGGCGTGGGACCATTTCCAGAATAATCTCAAAGGCCTCTTGCTTGACATTCCCGATACGGCGACAGGCTATCCGGATTTCCTGAAAGAAATTAAATGGGAGATTGACTGGCTTTTCAAGATGCAGTACCCCGACGGATCCGGAAAGGTCTCGCATAAATTGAGTGCTTTGGAGTATTGTGGCTTTATTATGCCGGAAAACGAGAGGGATAAGCGATACTTTACTGAATGGAGCTCGGCGGCCACCGCTGACTTTGTCGCAATGATGGCTATGGCTGCCAGATACTTCAAACCTTACGACCCCAACTATGCACAGAAGTGTCTCGACGCCGCCAAGGTAAGCTACGAATTCCTGAAAAACAATCGCGAGAACAAGATGAGTCCGTGGGAGCCTTTTAGGACAGGCGGTTATCCTACGACGGATTTCGATGACAGGCTGTGGGCGGCGGCGGAGATGTTGGAGACCACCGGCGACGAGCGGTACCGCAGGGATTTTGAGTGGCCGGCCGGCTCTTACGACGACAAGATAAGCCTGTATTGGGATTGGAGCGATGTCAAAAACCTCGCTATGTTCACGTATCTGCTCAGCAGCAGGCAAGGCAAAAGAGATTCGATTGTGGATGATATTCGGCGGGATTTGCTTACAACAGCAGATTTGCTTGTTACCAAGGCAAAGAAGGATGTGTATGGCAGGCCCCTTGCAGACGAGTATAGGTGGGGTTGCAATGGAGCGGTTGCCAGAGAGGTATTGACCCTGGTGGTGGCCAACAAGGTATCGCCGAATCCGGATTATGTTAACACTGCGCTGGATGCCATAAACCACTTGTTCGGAAGAAATTTCTACGGCAGGTCTTATGTTACCGGCCTTGGGCATCTGCCGCCTATGAATCCTCACGACAGACGTTCGGGCGCTGACAGGATAAAACAGCCGTGGCCGGGTTATATCGTCGGGGGCGGACATTCTGCAAGGGATTGGCAGGACGTTACAGAAGACCCCAGAACCAATGAAATCGCCATCAACTGGCAGGCCGCCTTGGTCTATGCCCTTGCGGGATTTGCTGACACCCAATCCCATTAAGACTGCAGGATAAACAGCTCGATTTTAGTGTTGACATTCAAGTCTGTCCGCATATTATGATAACTTGTTTTTATCTAAGTCTTGGTGCGATTGCGCTAAGAATTGTCGTATTGGTAAACGGGATTAATCCACCGTAGGTGGATAAAATAATTTAGGGGACAAGCAGAAAATGAAAAACAGGAAATATTATATCAACAGTAGCAAAATTGTCGTTGCAACCTCGGCCTTGATTCTGTCTTCTGTTTTATACTCATCGGCAGGCTCCGCAGAAAGCAGGTTTATTCAGGAGGCCAAAAATGCAGTTGAGGCGGCAGACCCGTTTATGGGGGATTGGCAGGGTACTCGGACGATAACCGAAGGAGCCGTAGCTGGGCCAAACTTTCTGGCTGCGCAAGTCATAGCTATGGGTAAGGGAAAGTATCGTCTGAATCTTCTTAAACAGTTTGACACAAACAACCCTCCTGTAGCTGCTCTCGATGGCCAGAGCGAGGATGCAGAGGTGAAATTTACAGGTCCTGCTCAGCAGGAAGGTGCTCAGCCCGGCGTGCAGGCTCTCATCAAGAATGGCAAATTGACCGGTACTATTAAAGAATATGACAGCCAGGGCAAATGCATCTCGTCGGCTGACTTTGCTTTGGAAAAAACTTTTCGTATCTCGCCCACTCTTGGTATGGAGTCGCCGCCCGGGGCGATAGTTTTGTTTGACGGCAAAAACTTTGACCAGTGGGAGCATGCCGGGATGTTTGCCGGACGTATTGGCATTGCCGAGTTTGTTGGTAGTTTAGATAATGCTGTAGCGTATTTGCGCTGTAGTATTTGGTCGGATAAGCAGCAGCAGGCTACGCTTGAGCTGGGCAGCGATGATGGTGTTAAGGTCTGGCTCAATGGCGAGCTGGTGCATGCGAATAACATCGGGCGTGCATTGAAACCAGGAGAGGACAAGAAGCAGGTAACGCTTAAGGCCCAGTGGAACGAACTTCTGTTGAAAGTCACTAATGGTGGTGGAGGTTGGGAGGCGTGCGTGCGGCTGGCGAACAATGAAGGCAAGCTGTTTGACGGAATTAAAGAAAAAGCCTCCGCCGAGCCCGGCGACGCCGGAACCGGCGAATATTACAAAAAGAATAACGGCTTTCTGACGTTTTGGGATATCGCAGGGCCTTATCAGCAGCAGGACAAGGATTTTAAAGCTCTATTCGATGTGGTCTTTGACCCGGAAAAATCGGATGCAAAAAATGTACAGTGGAAGCGGGTCGATTTGAACAATGCTAAACCGGAAAATGTGCGGTGGAAGCTCGTTGACGGGGCGATGGAAGTCACCCCTGGTTCCGGTTCTATAGTAACAAAAAGAAAGTTCAAAGATTATAAGCTGCACCTGGAGTTCCGACTTTCGTTTATGCCTGAAGCGCGCGGTCAGGCGCGCGCCAACAGCGGTGTGTATATGCAGGGACGGTACGAGGTGCAGGTGCTTGACAGTTTCGGCATCCTTAAAAGTCGAAACGATGAATGCGGAGGCATCTATGGGGTTGGTGCGCCACGGGTGATTATGTGTGCGCCGCCTTTGCAGTGGCAAACCTATGATATTACTTTCCAGGCACCGCGGTTTGATGCAGCAGGCAATAAGGTCGAAAGTGCGCTGCTGAGTGTGGTTCACAACGGCATAACAATTCACGAGAACTTAAAAGTCCCAGGGCCAACAACCTTAGCGCTGGACAATAACGTAAAGGATCCCGGCGGAATATGTCTGCAGGACCATGGCAATCTTGTACAGTTCCGTAATATCTGGCTCGTTGAGCTGCCTTGATTTTTGTCTTGATTTAATGAAGCCGACCTGTTATAAGTGCTTCTTTATTTTATTAGGGGATAGTATATGAAAAACGGGGAAAATCATTTCTTTATTAACAGCAGTAATATCATCGCGGGTATATCCGCCCTGATTTTGTCTCTGGCCTTATCGGGCTGCACATGTCCTGCAAAGCAGGCGGGTGATATCTCGAAAGACGAAACAAAAATTCAGCTGAACGGCAAGGATTTCTCCGCCTGGCGCGGAGATACAGGCACCTGGCAAATTGTCGGCCAGGCCGCTATTGACCCGGAGAACAAAAAGCTGATTAACACCAGGCCCGGCAGCGGCATTATGGTTGCCGACGGCAAGGGCGTGTATCTATTTAGCAAGGAAGAAGCCGGCGACCTCAAAGCACATGTCGAATTCATGGTTCCGAGAGGCTCCAACTCGGGCGTATATTTTATGGGCAGATACGAGATTCAGATATTTGATAGTTTCGGCGTGAAAACGATGAGGTACTCCGACTGCGGCGGTATCTATCAGCGCTGGGACGAAAACAGAAAACCCCAAGGATATGAAGGTACTCCGCCGAAGGTCAACGCCTCCCTGCCGGCTGGGCAATGGCAGAGTTTCGATGTCATATTCCGCGCTCCGCGATTTGACCAGAGCGGTAAAAAGATTGCCAATGCCCGTTTTGAAAAGGTCGTTCACAACGGCACCCTCGTGCAGAAAAACGTGGAGGTGACCGGGCCGACACGGGCCAGCCCGTTAGAGGATGAAAAACCAACGGGGTCCCTTGTCCTGCAGGGCGACCACGGACCTGTGGCGTTCCGAAACATCTGGATAGTTAAGCTGCCTTGATTTTTTGAATTGATGAATTTGACCAATTATAAAAATTTTTATTAAGGGACAGTAATATGAAAAATCGCAAAAGTTCCACAGAGCAGCAAAAGAGCGGGATTTCCCGGCGTGATTTTGTACGCGGCGCCGCCGCTGCCGCCGCATTTACGATTGTTCCACGGCACGTTCTCGGCGGACCTGGAGAGACTCCACCAAGCGAAAAACTGAACATCGCCGTTATCGGCGCAGGTGGCCGGGGAGGCGATGACATTAAAGGACTTAGTACCGAAAACATCGTCGCTCTTTGTGATGTCGATGACAGGCAGGCGGCGAATACCTTTAAGACCTATCCTGATGCCAAAAAGTATCGCGACTTCCGCAAAATGCTCGAAGAAGAAAAGAACATCGATGCTGTAATGATAGCAACTCCCGACCACACGCACGCCGTCGCCGCTATAATGGCCATCAAAATGGGTAAGCACGTCTTCTGTGAAAAGCCCCTGGCCCATTCTATTTATGAAACCCGCAAGGTGACCGAGGCGGCACGCGAAAATAAAAAGATTCAAACCCAGTTGGGCAACCAGGGCCATTCTTCTGAGCAAACTCGTATGCTCTATGAGTGGATTGCCGATGGTGCTATTGGCAAAGTTACCGAAGTCTACGCCTGGAGTGACAGGCCCGTAGGCGGACAGCCCTGGTCGGACTTCCTGATAGAGGCCAGACCCACAGATACGCCGCCGGTGCCTCCCACGCTGGATTGGGACCTCTGGCTCGGCCCGGCTGAATTCAGGCCCTATCATCCTGATTACTGCCCCACCAAATGGCGAAGCTGGTGGGCCTTTGGGTGCGGTGCGCTGGGCGATATGGGCACCCATATCCTTGACCCCGCATTTTATGCCCTTAAGTTAGGCCATCCGACTTCTGTCCAGGCGACTACTACTCACTTTAGGCCTGCTGAAGAAAGTGAAACTTTTGCCAGGGCTTCTATCATTCGCTACCAGTTCCCGGCTCGTGGAGATATGCCTCCGGTCAAATTGACCTGGTTCGACGGCCGGCTTAAACCGCCCATCCCGGCTTGCTTTGAGTCTACTCGAAGGTTAGGTAGTAACGGCGCAATTCTCGTCGGCGAAAAAGCCGCCGTTATGCACGACTCTCACGGTGCCACTGGATTGCGGATTATACCTGAGTCAAAGATGCAGGAGTACAAGCAGCCGGCTAAAACCTTGCCTCGCGTCGAAAATGGTATGGACGGCCACATGCAGGACTGGCTCCGTGCCTGTAAGGATGGAAAACCCGCCAGCTCAAACTTCAATTACGGCGGCCCCCTCACGGAAATGGTCTTGCTGGGTGTTCTGGCTATGCGCGTCAAGGACCAGAGACTAGAGTGGGACGGCGAGAATATGAAGTTCACTAACAACGACAAGGCTAATGAATACGTTCAGCCTACGTATCGCCAGGGCTGGACTTTGTAGTGTCTGGAGATTACTTACTTGAAGAAAACCGGCAGGCAGAAGGACGGGAAGATTTCCCGGCGTGATTTTATCGGCAGTGCTGCTGCAGCTGCTATGGCCTTTACCGTTGTGCCGCGAAATGTCCTCGGCGGCCCCGCTGACAAACCGCCCAGCGAAAAGCTCAACGTTGCCGCCGTCGGCATCGGCGGTATGGGAAAAGGAAACATCCTTGAAATTGCGGGCTTTGAGCGGACTAAAGAGGGGGAAATTATTCCTAAAGACAAGGCTGGTGAGAACGTCGTCGCGCTGTGTGATGTGGACGACGAATTTACCGCCGACTTGGGCAAAATTTTTCCAAAGGCTAAAACGTATCGCGATTACCGCAAAATGCTCGAGCAGCAGAAGGATATTGACGCCGTCGTTATCGCCACCCCTGACCACACCCATGCCGTAATTGCATTGGCGGCTATGCAGCTCGGTAAGCACGTCTTTGTGCAAAAGCCGCTGACCTATTCAGTCTACGAGGCCCGAACGCTGACAGAGGCCGCCCGCAAATATAAAGTCGCTACCCAGATGGGCAATCAGGGCCACTCCGGCGAAGGTGCCCGGCTTGTATATGAGTGGATTGCAGATAATGCAATCGGCAAAGTTACCGAGGTCCACGCCTGGACCGATAGGCCCACCTGGCCGCAGGGAATAGATAGGCCCAAAGACACTCCCCCTGTTCCTTCCACGCTTGATTGGGACCTCTGGCTTGGCCCCGCACCTGTGCGTCCCTATCATCCCCTGTATCACCCGAGATTTTGGCGGGGCTGGCGGGATTTCGGTTGCGGTGCTCTCGGCGATATGGGCTGCCACGTCCTTGACCCCTCTTTTTGGGCCCTCAAGCTGGAAAACCCCATCGCTGTCGAGGCCTGTGTTTCGCACTTTGCCGCTAAAGTAGAAGGCCAGGCTTGGGGACAGGTAAACGAAGTAATGGATTCCTATCCCGCAGCAAGTATTGTGCGCTATGAGTTCCCCGCGAGCGACAAGAGAGGGCCGGTTAAATTGTCTTGGTATGACGGCGGACTCAGGCCGGCTAAGCCCGATGCGTTCGAACCCGGCAGGCCCGTCGGCGAAGGCAGAAGCAGCGTGCTTATAATAGGCGATAACGGCATAATAAGATACGGCCAGTACGGCGATAGTCCCCGAATCATACCCGAAGCGAAAATGCAGGCTTACAAACTCCCGCCAAAAACCATCCCCAGAATCGAAGGAAGCCACGAGCAGGACTGGGTCCGTGCCTGCAAAGGCGGCCCGCCCGCCTGCTCGAACTTTGATTATGCCGGCCCCTTCACCGAGATGGTCTTGCTTGGTACTCTCGCCCTCCGCTTCCCCGGCCAGAGACTGGAGTGGGACGGCCAAAATATGAAAGTAACTAATCTGCCCGAAGCCAATGTTTATGTCAACCGCCAGTACCGCACCGGGTGGACCTTATAAGGTGAGGATAAGATGTATAAGAAATTGACCCTCGTATTGGTCTTATTTGGAATAATGCTTATGAGTCCATCTATATTGTCACAGGGTACACAAGAAGACTGGAAGCTCGGCGTCCAGGCCTGGTCCTTTAACCGCTTCACCTTTTACGAGGCAATAGATAAAACCGCATCGTTGGGTTTAAAGTATATAGAGGCATGTCCCGGCCAGAAACTAAGTAAGGATAATCCCAATATCACTTTCGGCCCCGAGATGCCGGCGGAAATAAAAAAGCAAATTAAAAAGAAATTAAAAGACACCGGCGTAACGCTTATCAACTTCGGCGTGGTAAAACTGACTAACGACGAATCGCAGTGCCGAAAACTCTTTGACTTCGCAAAGGAAATGGGAATTGAGACTATTGCTTCCGAACCCCCCGAAGAAGCATTCGATATGCTCGATAGGTTGTGTCAGGAATACAAAATTAAATTGGCCGTTCACAATCATCCCCCGCCCACCCACTATTGGGACCCCAATACCGTGCTGAAGGTCTGCCAGGGCCGCAGCAAATGGATTGGCGCCTGCGCCGATACTGGCCACTGGATGCGCTCAGGCGTTAATCCCATTGAAGCCCTCAAAAAGCTCGAAGGCCGTATCGTCGCCGTCCACCTCAAGGACCTGAACGAGTTCGGCAATCGGGAAGCCCACGATGTCCCCTGGGGCACCGGCAAGGCCGATATAAAAGCGATTCTCGCTGAATTGTCCCGCCAGAATTTCAAAGGCACCTTTTCAATCGAATACGAATACAACTGGGAAAACTCCATCCCGGAAATACAGCAGTGCGTCGCCTACTTCAACAAAACCGCAGCCGAGCTGAAATCCAAATAACCCCTCGATAAAATTGGGTTTGATTGGGTTTGTTTCGCATAATTTGTTATTTTTGATTGATTGAGTTTCAGCCACTAAGGCGCCAAGGCACAAAGGGAAATTAACCACAGATTTCATGGATTCACACAGATTGACACAGATTTTTTGACGCTGATTGCGCAGGTTACACGGAGAGTTTGGCCAGCATGCGTTCTTCGGCAAGGCCTTTTCTCGAAGCGAGCTTCTGTGAAAGGCCGTTGCCTTGTCCGCCTAATTCCTTCGGACTTCGTTATTAAGCCGACCAAATAAACTTTTGCTTTTTTTCATAGTGTTTAGAAAAAATACCTCCCCCTTCTTATTGATTATTGGTAATTCCTCTAAAGAGGTTCCATTTAAAAAAAAAGACCTCCTCCCTAAAACAAAACGAACATACGCATTTGATGCGAAAATTATGGGGGTTTAGGAGGTGCGGTTTTGGCTAAGTCGTTATAAATAAAGAGATAAAAAAATTTTCAGAAAATCCATCTTAGATGTCTGACTACCTGCGCTTTTGATTGAAAATTTGTTTATAGAATTTGAAATATCATTTCGGCCTAGCTTCTAGATTGAATTTTTTGAGCAACCAATCAAGCAAGACACGCTGGTCGTCAATTGTCGCACGACGCGTTTGGGAAAGGAGATGAATTTGATCTGGCTTTGGCAGTGCAGTATTCTGCAAACCCTCATTGCAGTTCGTGCAAATGGCACGGAGATTTTGTGGCGTATCATCCCCACCTTTGGATTTGTCCTTTATATGACCCATCGTCAATCGCACGGGACGCGAGCCGCCGAGTGGGTCAGGGTCACCAGCAGCAACACCACACATCTGGCATGTATAACCATTGCGTTCTAGCACCTGAGCGCGCGTTTCTTTGGAGATTTCTCGCTTAAAGGCTGGGATGCGGACAGCTGTTTCGAGAAGATATTGGCCTGGTTTTAGATCTGCGCGGTCTTTGTGAGAAAGAATTTGATACCCTTCTTCATTGCGAAGCTCACGGACTCGTCGTGCCCACTCTACGGCTCCGCCGCTCGCAAGTTGAATTTCCCTTGATTCCAATACCTTGCCAATATTTGATAGAAAATAATTTAGGATTAGTTCCTTAGAGCCAGAGCGTTTTTTGGATGGCATATCGCACTCTTTCTTTAGAGATTTTGGAGTATTTAGGATTTAGTTCAATGAGAATTGCTTTACGATCTGTTTCTTTTGCTGCTACGCCGGTGGTTCCTGACCCGCCAAACGGGTCTAATATGGTGTCACCGGCTCGGCTGCCAAGAAGAATACAGCGACGTGCTAATTCGCGGGGAAACGCCGCCGGATGGCCATTGCTACTTGCGTCTGGTCCGAGTATCCAGAAATTCCGCAAGTTTGCGCCGCTCGTTTCCCTAACACCATTAGAATTGTAATAATAGTTTGGTGCCTTTGACATTAAGAAAATTTCCTCTGTCGCATTCGTTGGTCTGTTTTTCACGCTCTCCGGCATCGCCGTTTTCTTCACCCAAGTTATTCTTGACCTCAACACCCATCCATCTATTTGCAATGCGAATGCAACTCGCCAAGGCAATCCCATCAAATCTCTATCTTTTAACCCCCAGCACTTCGGAACTTTGCAATTCCGTTTTTGAATCAGTTTCTTTGTATTGCCAACTACGGCGTTAGGCCCGCAATTACCAGTCCCCCCATTGCGCGCATAGCCATCGCCAACATTCAGCCAAAGCGTTCCGTCTTTTCGCAGCACGCGACGGACTTCACGGAATATTTCTACAAGGTTCGCAACGTATTGTTCAGGTGTCGGTTCTGCGCCTATTTGTGAAACGTGCTCATAATCACGCAAACCCCAATAAGGTGGGGAAGTAACACAGCATTGGACAGATTCGGCAGGCAGTCGGGCGAGAAGTTTGCGATTGTCTCCGGTGAGTATCTGCAATTCTGCAGTTCGCATTTCAGTGTCGCACCCGTTTTTCATATTTTCATTTGCTGTCTTTTTCTTTCCCATAGCCATTAGTTTAAACCCTGCTGAATAATTTGCAAGAGGCAATTGAGATTGACAATTTTTCCCCCACACCCCCTTTTTTTCGATTCCATTTTTACTAACTGTCAACGGTAAAAAAGACTTTACTTTTTCCGGGATTGCCTCAATAATATATGTGCTTTTAAATCGAAAACCGAAGGATTAATGAGTTGAGGACACAATGAGTAATCAAAAAATCAAGAAAGGGATAGACAGACGCAGTTTCCTGCGGTCCACAGCCGCCGTTGGGGCGGGATTGGTATTTTCACCGATGGTTTCCGCCGCCGCTGACGATGTCAAAAAGGCCGACGATATAAACGTTGCTTTGCTCGGCGCCGGCGACCAGGGACAGGTTCTGGTTACCGCCTGCCTAAAGATACCCGGGGTGCGTTTTAAGGCGGTTTGCGACATCTGGACAGAGTACAATCTGAAAAAAGCTTCACGCCTGCTCAAGGCCTACAAACACGAGAATAATACATATACGGATTACCAGGAGATGTTAGCTGCCGAAAAAGACCTCGACGCCGTGATAGTTGCCACGCCTGATTTCTGGCACGCCGAGCATACCATCGCCGCTCTGAAAGCCGGTTTGCACGTCTATTGCGAAAAAGAGATGTCCAATACCCTCGAAGGTGCGCGTAAAATGGTGCTGGCCGCGAGGGAAACCGGCAGGCTCCTGCAGATTGGCCATCAGCGCCGCAGCAATCCGCGATACATTCACTGCTACAACAAGCTTTTGAAGGAGGCCAAAATTTTGGGCAGAATTACCACAATAAGCGGCCAGTGGAATCGGGCCGCTCGGCCGGACATCGGCGCTCCTGAAAAATACGCTATCGACCAGGCCACGCTCGAAAAATATGGTTTCAAGAATATGCAGCAGTTCCTGAATTGGCGATGGTATAAAGGTCTGGGCGGCGGTCCGGTTGTGGACATCGGCTCGCACCAAATCGACATCTATAACTGGTTCCTTGAAGCAAGTCCCAAATCCGTTATGGCCGGCGGCGGCACCGACTACTATGAAAAGGAAACCCACCAGTGGTACGATACTGTTATGGCCATTTATGAGTACCAAATCCCATCGGGGACCGTCAGGGCGTTTTACCAGACAATTACCACCAACAGCAACCAGGGCTATTTTGAAAGCTTTATGGGCGACCAGGCGACGCTGGTAATATCGGAATCCGCCGGCAAAGGCGCCGTCTATCGCGAGCCCTCAGCTCCTGATTGGGACAAATGGGTCAAGCTCGGATACGTGAAAGAACCTGCCAAAAAGGAAGAAAGACCTAAGACAGGCGCCGTTTTGGATGTGCGCGAAACTTTGGCTCCGCCCGCCTATGAGCTGCCGGTGAAAATGGACAAACTTTATCATCAGCCGCACCTGGAAAATTTCTTCGACGCCGTATGCGGCAAAGCAAAACTTACCTGCCCGGCGGAGGTCGGATATGAAACAGCCGTTACCGTATTGAAGGTCAACGATGCAGTAGAAGCCGCTCGAAAGCTTGACTTTAAGCCGGAAGAGTTTAAAGTATAGATTCCTCTTGCTGCATTGAGAAAGGGATTGAGCAGACGTTGAAAAAAGGATTTATATATACAACAATTTTATTTTGTGTGACCCCCGCCGTTTTGCTTTGCTTTTGCGAAGCAGCAGGGGCTGCTGCTGGCGCCAACTCCAAATTTATGGGCGACCAGAGCGACGGCAGTCGGGCAATTCCGGTCCATCTTATTCCATTGCTTGATGATGAAGGTGAAAAAATCACCCCTGATGTTGAAACGCTTCTTCCGTTTTCAACTCGCCGGACCTGCGGTGCGTGTCACGACTATGAGAAAATCAGCCATGGCTGGCACTTTAACGCCGTCGAGCCGAACGTAGCTCCCGGCCGGGGTGGTCAGCCGTGGATACTCTTCGATGCCGGCACTGCCACCCAGATTCCTCTTTCGTATCGTGCTTGGCCGGGGGCCTTCAAGCCCGAACTGCTCGGCCTGACTTCCTGGAAATTTGTCCAGTTTTTCGGCAGGCAGATGCCAGGCGGCGGTGTAGGGGAGATTGATAGTAATAATCCCGACGAGGTGGTACGCGGGTTCGTATCAGGCAAGCTGGAAATAAACTGTCTGGCCTGCCATGATGCCGACCCCGCCCACAATCAGGCCGGGTATGCCGACCAGATTGCTCGTCAAAATTTCCGCTGGGCTGCTGCCGCAACCTGCGGCTTTGCTTCCGTCAGCGGTTCAGCCAAAAATATGCCAATCAGCTACGACCCTTTAATATCGAAGCCGCTTGACGACCCCAAGTTGGTTCCGCCTGCTGTCATATATCGCAGAGACGCATTCGACCACAAAAACCAGGTGTTTTTTGACATCGTTAGAAAAGTACCAGCCGAACGCTGCTATTTTTGTCATTCCAATCACGATGTTGGCAAAAACGCTCTGGAAAAGTGGGAGGCAGATGAAGATGTGCATCTTGCCGCAGGACTGATTTGCGCCGATTGTCACCGTAACGGCCTCAACCATAATATTACCCGCGGCTATGAAGGCGAAGCATCGGTCTCGAAAAATCCGTTAGCAGCCGTCTTATCCTGTGAAAGCTGCCATAATGATGGCCGTCTGGGTGCTCCTGTGCCGAAGCATTTAGGTGTCCCACCGGTGCACTTTGATAAACTTACCTGCACCGCTTGTCACTCCGGCCCTTGGCCTGAACAAAAGACTCTGCGCACCAAAACATCGCGTGCGCACGCCTTGGGGACTTATAACGTCAATAAATCTGATGATGTGCTTCCACATATTATATATCCTGTTTTTGCTAAACAGCCGAGTGGTAAAATTGGGCCTCATAAGCTCATCTGGCCCACTTTTTGGGGAAGTTTGAAAGACCAAAAAGTTACCCCAATTCCACTTGAAGTTGTCGGGCCGGTTGCTGCCAAGATTATCGATGATAAAAATCTGCCGGCCTCCGGAGACTGGCCGACCTTGACCGATGAACAGATAGGAAAAGTCCTCGAATCACTGAAATCAACCGAAGGCAACGCCGTTTACATTTGCGGCGGCAAACTCTATCGCCTCGACGATAAAGGCATACTCATCGCCGCCGAGAATGATGCGGCTAAGCCGTATTTATGGCCTATCGCCCACGATGTCAGACCAGCGGCGCAATCGCTTGGCGTTCGCCAATGTCAGGACTGTCATTCGACGGATTCGCCTTTCTTTTTCGCGGATGTTGAAGTTGATACGCCTCTTGCTTCTGAAAAAGGCGTTGTTAAAAAGATGATTGAATTTCAAGGGCTTAATCCTGTTTATACGAAGTTATTTGCTTTCTCATTTATATTCCGTCCGTTCCTAATGGTTGTGGCGATTTGCTCATCTGCAATTTTAGCTGCAGTTTTAATATTATATGTGTTTCAGGGCTTGGCCCGTATTTTGAATCTGCTGTCAGGGAAAAATCATTAGGTCTGTTTGAGGATATATAAACAGCGTGGTTTGGATAGATTTGTTAGATAAAATATTTCGCATAGTCTCGCTGGGCGGCATCGCGGCTGTGGTGGTGGCAATTGTCGGACACTACCTGCTCTTCGGCCCTCGGCATCCCGAACTGGCCAAAGACAAACGTGACCTGCGTCGCTTTAGTCTATGGGAAAGGGTTATTCATATCGTTACACTCCTCAGCTTTCTTACGCTGGCTGTTACGGGTTTCGCGGCCACGATATACTTTGGAAAACCATTGAGTGGCTGGCTGTGGATTGTGCATCTTGCGGCTGCCCCGGTTTTCGCCATTGGACTGGCTGCTATAGCCCTGAGATGGGCGGAGGATTGTTGCTTTGAAAGCTACGACTGGGAATGGGCTAAGCGGTTCGGCGGCTACCTGGGAGGTGACAAAGACGTCCCTGCCGGTCGATTTAATGGAGGCCAGAAAGCTTTCTTGTGGACCATCATTTTGCTTGGCCTTGTGGCTATACTCTCTGGTCTGGTAAGGATGTTTCCTGTCTTTGACGCGAACATTCAGGAGATTTTCTATCAGCTGCACCGCTACAGCAGCTTGTTCCTTGTCATGACTGTTATCGCACATTTTTATCTCGGAACGCTGGCTAACCCCGGCACGTGGCTGGTGATAATATCGGGTTATGTAAGCTCCCGCTGGGCAAAGCTCCATCACCCGATATGGTGGAAACATATCAGCGAAAGCTCTGCAGGTAAAAAAGGAAATGGCAAAAACAGTGTTGAGGGCACTGAAGCTGGTCTTTTCGGAACCGGGCCGGGACAGAGTCACAAATAAAAAATCAGTTGAATTAATTAGTTCAGTAAAATTTTTCTAAATACTCTACATATAAAGTGAGTAAAAATATTTTAGTTAAGGAGAAAAAATTATGAGTAATGGAATACTGCCAAGTTATTTGAGTATGGCCAAGCCGAACCCTATGGAGAATCGGGCGCCATGGTATAAGAACACAGCTCCGTCGTATGCAGGCATATTTCTTTCAGTCCCCTTTATGGCAGGGACAGTTGGAGCACTGCAGTACGGCAGCGTTTGGGCTGCGGTAGTAGGGCTGTTTTTAGGGGCGTTGTTTTGTTTTATACTCTACTATGTGCCGGGGATGCTTGGACTCAGGACCGGAATGCCGCTTTACGTGGTAGGCTCTTCAACTTTTGGCTCACATGGAGGTATTCTGATGCCAGGCCTATTGATGGGCGTGCTGCAGATTGGATGGCACGCCGTGTTCACATTTTCAGCGGCATCGTTTTTTATGACTGCAATTGGTTCTAACGCCGGCCCAAACACCGCAATCTTCTGGCTGGTTTGTGTTGTTTGGGGAATAGCACTGGCTTTTGTTGGAGCGGTTGGGATTGGTATACTCAGCAAGCTTTCAAGCTGGTTGCCAATCTTTCCGTTGCTTATTATTGTCATCGCTGGTTTTGCAAACATGAGTGGATTGAGTAAATTTAGTACTTCCGTATCAGTATCGCTTCCTGGTGCTGCCGCTGCGCTGATACCGGTTTTGGGTTTGGGCGCATTTGCCGCGATTCAGGCTGCTGCCGGCTTTTTTGCAACAGCCGGCGCTGCGGGCGCTGATTTTGCGATGAACAGCAGAAACAAGAAAGACGTTGTTCTTGGCGGATTATTTGGCATCACTATCGCAGCTTTGGTCGCGGGATTCTTTTCTATACTGACAATCGCCGGCGCGATGGGAAAAAGCCCGGAAATCGCTGTTAAGGCTGGAATGGGAACGGCTAAACTTGATGTCTTTGCTGCATTTATCAGTTCCATTGGTGCAGTTGGTGCCCTTTCGAAAATAATGTACTGGGTATTTGTAATTGCTTGTATCTGCCCAACAGGTTTCTGTGCTTTTCTGGCCGCCAATTCCTTCTCTACGATGTTCCCGAAACTTCCGCGAACCGGTATGACCTTAGCTGCCGGTGCTATCGGTGTTATTTTAGCAGCAACAGGTACTGCCCAAAATCTCGTTGGTTTCTTCCTGATTATTGGTGCCTCATTTGGGCCGATTATTGGGGCGATGACAGCCGATTATATCCGTAGCGGCGGTTGGTCTGGACCGAGGAAAGGTATCAACAAAGCAGGATATATCGCTTGGGCAGCTGGCTTTTTAGTGGGCATTTTGGGAATCATTCCGGGAATTGGTTTCTCGTACGGCCTTGAAACACTGATGTCGTTCGTTGTTGGCTTTGCGGTTTATCTGATTCTGGCTGAACTCGGGCTTGAGCCCGAAACCGTTAAACTCAATACAGCCAAATAAACATTATGTTTCTTGGCAACTGCCGTGATTATCCCAAATGTCATCAGGCAAAAACGCATAGAGAAAAATCGACGCTCAGTAATAGTGCTGAGAGCTGATAGCCGATGCGATGCTGTTTAAAGCTGGATGAATTTGCCGTTATCTATGCAGGGATTTGGCGTATCCAAATCCCTGCTTTTGTTTTGGACCATTTTAAGGAAAATTGTGGTTAGTGTTCCTTTGGCTGGTAAAATAACGCTGCAGGAACTTGACAGTTATATCCTGATACTGTAGGATTACCGTGCATCTGGTTTATATTATTGGTAAAAGTTTTTGGAACAGGCTTTCTGGTAAGTTACGGAAAGCCGGATTTTTGAGGTAGAAAACAATGAGAAAAAGTTTTAGTTCGAGCGTGAAGTTATGTGTTTTGGTGTTGTTAGTGATTGTATTGCCGCTTGCTCCCTCCTGCAAAAAATCCCCCGCGAAAAGTGCCCCCGCCCCCAAACAAGCGCAACAGCAAAGTACCCCCAAACAAACGCAGCAACAGAACACTGCTAACGTTAAAAAAGACCAGGCCGCCGAAGCGAATGCCGTCCCTCAGCCCGCTGTGATCACTGCCGAGGGATTGGTGCCTATCGATATCAAACTTCCCAAGCCGTTGTTTATAGGCACGCCGCAGAATATAGAGGTATCTAATCTTGAAAAACCGCTGGGTAAACCGCGCCAGCCGTTTTTAGCGCCTGTTGGAACAAAAAATGTCGCCCTCGGAAAGCCGGTGACCAGCAGTGATAAAGAGCCAATTATCGGCGAAGTCAAAATGATAACCGATGGAGATAGGGAAGCCGCCGATGGCAGTTATGTTGAGTTAGGCCCTTTTCTGCAGAATGTTACTATTGATCTCGGGGCCGAGTATAACATATACGCCATTCTGTTCTGGCATTTCCACAAACAGGCTCGGGTTTATTTTGATGTGATAGTGCAGGTTGCCGATGACCCCGATTTTACCAAGAACGTGCAGATACTGTTCGATAATGACATTGACAACTCTGCCGGTTTAGGGACAGGTACCGATATGCACTACGTTGAAACCTACGAAGGCAAACTCATTGACGCCAAGGGTGTTCGAGCACGCTATGTCCGCTTATACAGCAACGGCAATAGCAGCAACGAATTAAACCACTATATAGAAGTGGAAGTTTACGGAACCCCTGTTTTGTAGAAAGGTCGAAAAATGGGGGCATTTGGCAAACCCACGATATGAATTGGCCAAAAAAATGTTGCATCTTCGTTTTGGCCGTGATGATAGTCGCTGTGGCATTGCGTCTGCCGCAGCTTCAGCTTCGCCCAATGCACGGTGATGAGGCCATTCACGCCGCCAAGTTTGGCGAATTGTTGGAAAAGAACTTTTACCAATATAACCCCCACGAATATCACGGCCCGACGCTTAACTATTTTACTTTAATACCAGCTTGGCTCAGCGGCATTCACAAATACAAAGACCTCAATGAATTTACCCTCCGTATTGTGCCTGTTTTTTTCGGCCTGCTGTTGGTATTGATGTCTTTGATGCTCATCGATGGTCTGGGCCGCTCGGCAACGATTGTAGCCGCGGTAATGACCGCTATTTCACCGGCATTTGTTTTCTATAGTCGCTACTACATTCAGGAAATGCTCTTCGTCTGTTTCACCTTCGGTGTAATTGCTTGTGGCTGGCGATATACTCAGAACAAAAATATATACTGGGCTTTGTTAACCGGCGTATTCCTCGGTCTCTGCCACGCGACTAAGGAAACTTCTATCATTGTTTTTGCCTCGATGCTGTTGGCTCTTTTGCTTACGTTCTTGCTGCAGCGCCGACAGGAGAATATTTCAAATGCTGGTAAAACAATAAAACCTTGGCATATTATTGCTGTAATTGTGGCTGCTGTGGTAGTTTCAACTTCGTTTTATTCGTCGTTTTTTACCAATCCGGACGGAATCCTGGATTCTTTTCGGGCTTATACGACCTATTTTAATCGGGCCGGACAAAATGATTTGCACATCCACCCTTGGTACTACTACCTTGATATACTGACCTGGGTAAAAAGTTTCGGAAGCCCGACTTGGAATGAAGACCTTATTGTTGTTATGGCCGCAGTCGGTTTTGTAATCGCAATGACCAAAAAAGGCATTTCAACTGTTAAATTCACCTTGTTGAGGTTTCTCGCCTTCTACACCCTGATAATGACGGTGATATATTCTGCGATCCCCTATAAAACCCCTTGGTGCCTCCTCGGCTTTCTGCAAGGTATGATTTTACTGGCTGCTGTCGGAGTCGCAGCTTTGATAAAGATGTCACTATACTGGTGGGAGAAACTGGCCGTCGGATTTCTTTTGGTGCTTTTCGGCTTACTGCTGCCCGCCGCTCAGGCGTATCTCGGCAGCTACAGATATTATGCAGCCCCGTCCAATCCGTATGTTTACGCTCATCCGACTACGGATGTTTTTAACATAGCTCGGCGTATTGATGAAGTTGCTCAGGCCAGTCCCTATGGTCGTAATATTTACATCCAGGTAATCTGTCCCTCCGGCGACTATTGGCCGCTTCCCTGGTACCTTCGTTCTTTTCCTAATGTCGGCTGGTGGAGCAATGTTGATGAGAGTGCACCGGCTGCACCGGTTATCGTTGCCTCTTCGAGCGTAGTGCCGGCTCTTACCAGAAAATTATATGAACTGCCACCACCGGGGAAGAAGAACCTCTACGTGCCTCTTTTTGATTCGTACACTGAATTGCGCCCGAGGGTTGAATTACAGGGCTTTGTAACTAAAGACCTCTGGGACCGCTTCCAGCAGCATAGGGCGCAGGCGATTCAATTACAACCAACAGGTCAAAAATGACTCAGCCTCAGCCTGATATTTCCTTCATCGCCAGCAGTTGGGATTCTATTCCCGATGCGCACTGCTTTTCTCACCAGGCTATGGCAACTGTTTTTGAGATTATTATCATTAGCAAAGATGCCTGCTACGCACAGCAGGCGGCCTGGGCGGCCTTCGATGAACTTGATAAGCTCGAACAGCAGCTTAGCCGCTTTGTCGAAAACAGTGACATCTCACGCATCAACAACCTTCCTGCTAATCAGCCTTTGCAAGTTGGACTGGCAGCTTTTGAGTGCCTCCAGCTTTCTGCTTTTTGGTATGACCAGACCGGCAAAGCTTTTGATGTAACCATCGGGTCTCTGATGGACTGTTGGCTCAACGAGGATAAAACTATGCGTACGCCTTCCAAAGAGCAGCTAAAGCAGGCCCGTCAACGCACCGGCTTACGTCTTGTAAAACTGGATGAAACCGACCATACAGTCCAGCTTTTGACCAGCCCGGTGAAAATTGACCTCGGCGGTATTGGAAAAGGTTATGCAGTTGACCAGATGGCCAAACTCTTGGGCGACTGGAGCATTGATACCGTTTTGATTAATGGCGGCTGCAGTTCGGTCTTGGTTCTTGGTAGCCCGCGCAGAACAAAGGGGTGGTACCTCACCTTAAGCAGTCCCCCCCGCCGGTTTGCTTCGCAAACACGAAGCAGCGGGGACAAACAGACATTAGCTCATCTTTATCTGCAGGACCGGGCCATCAGCGGTTCAGGTCTGCAGAAAGGCCCGCATATTATAGACCCCCGTAAGGCCAAACCTGTCGAGGGCAGAATGGCCGCTTGGGTCTGTGCACCCACCGCAACAGCCGCCGATGCCCTCTCAACAGCCTTTATGGTTATGTCCCCTGACCAAATCAGGAAATACTGTCTGGACCACCAGGATACCCATGCTATGATAATAGTTGAAGACAGAGCCGGTGAGGTACAAAAAGACAGGATTTTGCGTTACGGCCTTTGGGAACAAATCAAAAAATAAATATACCGGCCCTTCAAAAGCAGCCGGGAGCAGACTTTTATTCTTTGGACAACATCCGTTTAATAGTTATCAGTTCAGAGGAAAAGCGCCACAGACTTCGCGCCGGCGATAACCTGCTGTCACTGTCACAGCTCCACTCAATGGGAAACTCTTTTATTCGCAGGCCCTGTTTTAAAGCCCGCATTATGATTTCCACATCAAACATAAAACCATCGGTTACACACTCTCTATATAATTTCCGCCCGACCTCGCCTTTGTATATTTTGAACCCGCATTGGGTATCGGTGAGTTCAGCAGGTATTTTCATGGCGTAAACTATAAACCAGTGGAAAATTCTGGCGCAAACCCGCCGATACCAGCTCTGACTCCTTAGAATATTACTACCTGGTATTTTTCTCGACCCGTGTGCTATATCACACACTCCGCTTTTCAACAATTTTAGTCCATCAAGGACGTTTTCATAGGGCACACAACAGCCGCAGTCGGCAAACATCACATACTCACCGCTCGTTTGCTTTATGCCGCTCCGAATGGCGCATCCCTTACCTCTATGACGAGGTAAACGAACAACTTTAAGGACTGTTCCCGCCGGAACTTCGACCTTTTCTGCAGCTTTCGCTGTGCCGTTGCTGCTGCCGTCGTCAACAATGATAATCTCCCCGGCCAGATTATTGCTTTTTAAAAACACTGATGCTGCCTCAACGTCCCGACCAATTTTTTTGTTCTCCTCAAATGCCGGTATAACAATAGATATATCCATCTGTTTTTGCTCGATTATAAAAGCGACTTTTCCTTCTGGCCGTCAAATCTCGGATTATATCCCATACTTCCCTTTTTTTCCACTACTTATGGTTGCTTTGAGCTTTATATTCTTGCAAATCTGGTTTTTTGAGTGTATAGGTTATGAAAGTTGTTTCGGAGAGGTGTCGGAGCGGCTGATCGAGCCGGTTTCGAAAACCGGTGTGCTCTTTATTGAGTACCGCGGGTTCGAATCCCGCCCTCTCCGTTGTGCTGCTTACTTTGGGATAAGTGGGATTCGAACCCCCAAAAGGGTGTGGGAAAAGGATTTTCCCACGTCGTCGGGGTGACTGGAGCGAAGCGACGCCAGAGGGGCAGAGCCCCTATGGAAAGTCGCTTCAGCGAATTTGGGTTTCAATCCCGCCCTCTCCGCCATTTTTTATTCACCTTCAGATGGATAAAAAATGGCGAGACCTCGCCCATCTCGCCAAGCTCTGCTTGGCGGACGAGGCGGGTCCGTTTCTTTATGACTTGGAGGAGAAAAGCTTTTAAGTCCTGCCAGCTCCCAATCAGATAGATGGATTGCAGAAACCAAATTGTATCCGGTCCTATAAGTTTTCGTTAATACCACGCCAATAATATAAATTTCAGCTAAATCGGACGTTGTTATATACGGGCTCCTGATGCCGGTCTGCAATTCACCTGCCAGTTTCGCAGTTCACTACTGATGTAGGGCTAAACACTCTTAAAAATTCAGGCGTTCTGCGTCCTATA
Source organism: Sedimentisphaerales bacterium (assembly GCA_049284355.1). Classification (GTDB taxonomy): domain Bacteria; phylum Planctomycetota; class Phycisphaerae; order Sedimentisphaerales; family Anaerobacaceae; genus CAIYOL01. The sequence continues at coordinate 8,826 of JBAPXT010000294.1, read as the reverse complement.
ATATACCAAGAAAATTTCTAAAGTTTTTCGAAAAAACGCTTCTCCTAAAATTATGTAGCCCTCCTTTTGTGACGACAATCTTGTTTGTAACGATAACTTGGGGATATTAACAGGTTATTTAGGAGAATTAATGTATGAATATGCAAGAAACAATACGAAAAGGCGAGGTCTTTTTGGTGCTCTTGAGTTTATTCGCAGTTGGCCCGCAGCTATTTGCAGCACAGCAGGACCAGAACAAACCGGCTGACCTCTTCGAAATGCCGCTCGAGGAATTAAAGAATGTAGAGATTGCCTCGAGCGCGACCCTCACCGATGTCCAGCCACGCCTGGTTCCCGCTGCTGTCACCGTAATCACCGAGGAACAGATTCAGGTCTCCGGTGCACGCAGTCTCTTTGAGCTGCTCGAGATTTACGTGCCGAACCTGCAATGGGTACATAACTCGTGGGAGCCGGACAATATGGGCCTTCGCGGCATTATGACTGACCACGACGACAAATACCTCCTTTTGGTCAACGGCCGTATAATGAATGAGAGAACTCATTATGGTGCCGTCACCGAACGCGACATGGTGCTGCTCAAAGACATCCACCATATTGATGTAGTTCGCGGTCCTGGTTCAGCGTTGTATGGGCCGGGCGCAGTATCAATGGTAATCAACATTGTTACCCATGACGCCAAAACGTTTGAGGGCACAGATATCACAACACGTGCCGGTGCGGTGGAAGAGTTCTACACCACGGAAATCAGGCATGGGCGAAAATTTAAGGATGGTGACGGCGGCATATTTGCCTATGCCGGTATTGGTGAATATCGCGGCGCCAATCAGAGCGATGCGCCTTTCATTGTGCCCGGGGATGCCACTGGGCCGCTCGGCACCTATCAGGAAGGCGAACACATGCGGAAGCCTTCCATAAATGACGGAGAAGCTTATCGTGACCTGCCGCCATTAAAATTCTATGGCGAGCTCACACGAGGCACTTGGGATATGTGGGTACGATATACCCGCGGCGGCAAACAGTTTCTATGGGACAAGAACATGTTGTTCTACAACCCATATGGCTGGGGTAACCAATTGCCTTATGAGGATAGCGGCTATGGTTACCAGCAATTGACGGCCTACCTTGGAAAATTGACACAACTGGGCCCACAGACGACCCTCGATACGTCCTTCAGCTACAGTTTGCTCGATTATCAGCGAGTAACCGATGCTTGGACTCGCTGGTTTAACGAGGCACATCGTGAAGACACATACCTCGGCAGAGCGATAATCAAGCACAACTTTAACGAAAACCACAAGATTGCTTTTGGATTTGAGGTCTTGCACGGCGAATACGGCTACAAGCCTATAGGTTGGCCCGGCGGGAGAGCCATCGCCGACGCATTTCCTAACACAGCAAACGGCATCCCTTATATGCCCCGCTGGTCAACTAATCTGTATTCGGTCCTGGGCGAATACCAGTGGACAATCAACGACCAATGGACGGCCTTCGTGGGCGCCAGAATTGACGACCACTCCTATACTGAAAGGATGTTCTCGCCCAGAGCGGCCCTGGTCTTTACGCCGAACGATAAAGACACTTGGAAGCTGATGTGGTCAAGGTCCGTACGTGCAAACACCGAGGAACAATTGAAACTCGCTAATGCGTCCGACAGCCCACCCGAAAAACTGGACAACCTCGAGCTGCGATATGAACGGAAGCAGAATAAGAATCTCGACCTGGCCGCTTCCGTATTTGTGCATTACAACCTCCAGCTTATCGGTTTTAACGGGGCAGTAGGCCAAACCACCCCGGTGGCTACTCAAAGAGACTGGGGCTTCGAGCTGGAAGCCGCATATCATACGGAGAAAACAAGGATTGCGATTTCACACGGATTTACCAAATTGTATGCCTTTAACGTTCCGCAGGGTCAATGGTCAAATGTTAGCGCTATGGGTTATGGTTACGGCGACGACCTGGCCCTATGGTCGAACCATATTACCAAAATAACTGCCCAGCACAAACTGAATGACAAATGGGAGCTCGACGGCTCAATGCGCATCTATTGGGGATTTCCGGGAATGAAAGACTTTAACCGTTACACCCATGCCCAGTTCGTCGCAGGGACGGGATGGCCTGATACCTTAGCTGATGCGGATTGGCAACGGTCCTATCGCGCAGCCCCGTATTTGAACCTGGGCCTGCAGTATAAGCCGAATAAGAATCTCACGTTCCGCGTTGACGGCTACTACCTGTTGGGGATGTTCAACAAGGACTTCAATAAACGTGTCTATGGCGGCAACAATCCGACTTATCACTGTTCAGCCCCGGCGGTTGGCTTCAGTATGATTTATAAATTTTAGGCAAATTGAAAAAATTGATTGTTTCTCTGCCGCATCGCTTAGATGGGGAGTGTTCTAAAGGAGCGCGGCGATGGAAAGGATGTGCTTATTGTTGGTGTTAACCACATATGCGACACTCAACAAAACCGGCGGCCCGGATGCCGGGCCAGATGTTCTTAATCTGGTTACAGTTGGAATTCTAAATGTTTGGTAGGGCTTAGGGTATAAAATGATTTTGAGCAGTGCTACAAAGATGAGAATTAAAGTTTACAACCTGATAGTTTTAGTTTCGGTCTTGCTTGTGGTTGCGATTGCGATGGGGGCACAGACCGATTCTGAAGCCAGCCGTGAATACCAGGTTAAAGCGGCATTCTTGTATAACTTTATCAAATTCGTGGATTGGCCGGGAGAAGAAACATCTGACAGCAATGAGCCAATAATTATAGGCATCATTGGCAAGGACCCTTTTGGTGATGCATTTGAGCCTGTTAAGGATAAGCCCGTTAGAGGAAGGAAGGTTATTATAAAATCATTTAAGGGCCTCGAAGAACTGGAAAAATCGTCTGAGAAGCAATCACAAATCGAGACTATTGGGAAATGTCACATGTTGTTTGTTTGTTCCTCGGAGAAGGAAAAACTCGGAGAAATCATAAATTTAACTAAAGACCACAGCGTCCTGACAGTTTCAGATATGCAGGGATTCCTCGAATCCGGCGGTATTGTTAATTTCGTTATAGATGAGAATAAAGTCGGTTTTGAAATAAATAATGCTGCCGCCAGACATGCTAAGCTTCAAGTCCGTTCTCAGCTTCTACGACTGGCCAAGAGAGTAGTCGAAGAAAAACCGCCGCAGGGGAAAAAGAACTAAATTATGTCTATTTTGCAAAACATGGCGATAAAGCATAAGCTGGTAGCGATTATCATGCTGGCATGCGCCACCGGACTGCTGTTAACAGGCGCTGCGATTACCAGTTGGGGGCGAGGGGTGTTTCGCGATAGCACGGTGCGAGATGTCACAACACTGGCAGAAATTACAGCGGAAAACTGCAAAGCGGCTCTGTCCTTCCAGGATGCCAAGGCTGCCAAGGAAACGCTGCAGGCCCTTAACGTCGAGCCTTCTATCGTCTTTGGCTGTGTTTATGTCACAGGCGATGACAGTAAGCCCTTTGCAGCTTATTATCGCGACTCAGGATATGCCGAAACAAAAATTCGTCCATCTGGGTTTAAGGACTTCATTTTTAGTGGCGGCTTTTTAACCGTTTTCAGACCAATTATTGTCGATAAGGACACCCTCGGGACGGTTTGCCTACGCTCCGATTTGAGGCCTATGCACATAATTTTCAAGCAAAGTATAATCGCAATCATTATTGTTCTATTCATTTCCTTTTTGGTGGCTTTTCTGGTGACATCACGACTTCAGAAGATTATTTCCGGACCAATTCTAAGTCTGGCTGAGGTCGCAAAAGCCGTCTCGGAAAAGAAGGACTATTCTACTCGAGCTATAAAGCACAGTGGTGATGAGGTGGGGTTGCTTATTGATTCATTCAATGAAATGTTGGAGCATATCCAGCATCGCGATTCGGAATTGGTCGAAGCCAAGGAAAAGTTGGAAGCCAGAGTTGAGGAACGCACTGCCGAGCTTACAACTACCAACGAACAATTAACCTTGGAAATTGGCGTACGCAAAGAGGTAGAAGGGCAGTTACGTAAAACTGAAGAAAAATACAGAACGCAGTTCGAAGGAGCGATGGATGCTATCTTTGTGGCCGATGCCGAAACAGGCATATTAGTTGACTGTAACCCTGCGGCAACAAGATTTGTTGGCAGGGAAAAATCTGAGCTAATTGGCCAGCCCCAGCAGACTCTCCACCCTGCAGAAGTAATTGACGACGGAGGATTCAGCAAAACTTTCAGGGAGCATCTCAAAGGAAAACAGGGCCAGACCCTCGAAACGCAGATTATTACCAAAACCGGAGAAATAAAAGATGTTGCAATAAAGGCCAGCCTGATTGAAGTCAGGGGCAAAAAGCTGATGCAGGGTATATTCCGCGATATCACCGAGAACAAAAAGGCCGAGGCGCTCAGGAGTCAGCTTCTCGAACAGTTGGGAAGTGCCAATCAGGAGTTGAAAGATTTCGCATATGTAGTATCACACGATTTGAAGGCGCCGCTACGCGGAATTAAAACCCTGACCGATTGGATGATGACCGATTATGCAGACAAGCTTGGTGAAAGCGGCAAAGAGCAAATAAATTTACTTACAAGCAGAGTGAACCGAATGCATAACCTCATTGATGGTATCTTGCAGTATTCCAGAGTCGGACGTGTTCAGGAAGATAAGGTTCAGATTAAGCTTAATGAGCTTGTTCCGGAGATTATTGATACGATTGCTCCTCCGGAGAACATCACGATTACAATCGAAAATGAACTGCCCACAATTGAGTTTGAGCCGACCCGCATTACGCAGGTATTCCAGAACCTGCTGAGCAACGCTGTGAAATATATGGATAAACCGAAAGGGCTAATAAAAGTTGGCTATGTGGAAGAGGACGGCTTCTGGAAGTTTAGCGTCGCCGATAATGGACCAGGAATTGAGGAAAAACACTTTGAAAGAATTTTCCAGATGTTCCAGACATTAGCGCCGAGGGATGAATTTGAAAGTACAGGCGTCGGCCTTACCGTGGCAAAGAAAATTGTGGAGTTATACAAAGGCAAAATCTGGCTGGAGTCTGAGGTAGGCCAGGGAAGCACATTCTTCTTCACATTGCCTAAGCAGGAAGTAGGAGCTAAAGATGAGAAACTTGAAGCCAATATTATTAGTTGAAGATGATAGCGTTGACGCAATGACGGTCAAAAGGGCCTTTAAGGACCTGAAAGTTGCAAATCTGTTAGTCCATAAGCTCAATGGGGAGGAAGCGCTGGAGTATTTAAGAGGTAATGGTAATGGAAATACTATTGGAAAGCCATGTGTTGTCCTCTTGGATTTGAATATGCCCAGGATGAATGGTATCGAATTTCTAAAAGTCATAAAAGCCGATGATAAATTAAGAACGATTCCCGTTGTGGTTTTAACCACCTCTCAGGAGCAGCAGGATAAAATTGAGAGCTTTAAACTCAGTGTCGCCGGTTATATGCTCAAAAGCGTTGATTATAAAAAGTTTGTGGATGTAATCAGGACGATTAATCTTTACTGGACTTTGAGTGAATCGCCGAACGGGGAATAAAGCTGTGTCTGAAGATACAAAATACAGGATTTTGATGGTTGAAGACGACAAGCTCGACCAAAGGGCCTTTGAGCGGCTGGTCAGGGATGAGAAGCTTCCGTATGATTACACGATAGCCGGCTCAGCCTCAGAGGCCAGGAACATACTCGGCTCTCAGCAGTTTGATATTGTAATTTTAGACTATGCTCTTGGAGATGGCACCGCATTTGATGTCCTCGGTTTGGTGCAGAATACCCCCACTATAATTGTCACAGGTACCGGTGATGAGGAAATAGCTGTCAAGGCATGGAGGACGGGTGCTTATGATTATCTGATTAAAGACCTTGACCGAAACTATCTCAGAGCGCTACCTATAACGGTCGAAAATGCCATCAGGCACAAAATGACCGAGGAAAAAGTCCAGTTACTCTCAGGCGCTATTATGAGCACCGACGATAGCGTCTACATTACCGATATGGAGAACAAGATTATCTTCGTCAACAGGGCATTCAGTGAAACTTACGGATACCAGGAGCAGGAGGTCGTTGGAAAAGACAGTAATATTCTCTGGATAGGCAAGCTTCGGGGTAAGGGTACCAGAAGCGTCTTTCAGATTGTCAGAAGCGCCTGGGAAGTTGGTTTTTACCACAAACGGAAGGATGGCAGCGTATTTCCGGTCTCTCTTTCAAGGTCAATCATCAAAGACATAGGCGGCAACGAGGTTGCAGTTGTTGGAGTGGTTCGTGACATCTCGGACCGCATCCTTATGGAGGACCAGCTGCGGGCTGCAAATCAAAATCTGGAGAGACGCAGTAAGCTGAAAAGTGAGCTGGCTGTTGCGGTTTCAGAGGAATTAAGGAGCTTGATGGCCCAGGCAGGGGATATTATCTCTAACGCGCTGACGGATTCTCCCGGCAAAATCAGCTCTCAGTTAAAAGAAAATCTGGAATCGGCACAGAAGAATATTGACAGTGTCGAAGGCGTTATTAGTGACTTTCTTGATGCCTCGGGCATTGATGTGAACGAAGTGGAATTAGAGACAACTGAGCTTGATTTTCGTTCGGTTGTTTCAGAAGTTATAGAAACCCTGTTGCCGCTTGCATCTGGAAGAGACATAGAATTGGGAAGTTCTGTGCCTGATTGCGAGCTTGTTATTAATGCAGACCGCGACAGGATAACGCAGGTGCTGACCAATCTTGTAAGTAATTCAATAAATTCCGTTCCAGCAAATGGTCATATCAGCGTGCGTGTGGAAGACATCGACCATGAGATTACCGTTGAGGTCCGGGACGATGGTCCGCCTGTCGAAAATGGCGAGATAAGCAGGATTTTCAATCGTTTCGACCAGATTAGAAAGCAGATGCGCACCGGCAGTGAAGAGCTTTCTTTGGCTTTGCCGATAGCCAGGGAATTAGTGGAGATGCATGGCGGACGTGTGTGGGCTGACAGCAGTGTTGGCCGGGGAAACAGCTTCTGCTTTACACTGCCAAAGGCCTATGTTCAGCCAGATGTTGCTTCCACAGCGACAAAATCAGCACAAAAACACCACCAAAACTGAACACCACAAGGAAGAATAAAAAGAATTGATTATTCTCAATTACGCAGCCGTCCTACCCATTGGCTAATCTGAGGACCAATTGTTCTGCTGCTGCCTCGGCTTTCGCCTGCCCGGTTTTTATCGCATAGTCGGTCGCAGCCAGTTGCTGCATAATAGAACCTATCTGTTTCAAAGACATTTTTCGAAGTTGTGCAAAAAAACCGTCTTTATTGCTCCATATATTCAGTCTTTTTGCAATTTCAGTAGGGCTGGCCCCCTTTTCGAGCAGGACTTTAGCGTCGAACATCCTGCGGAAATGAAACGCAAAAGCGCCGACGACGGTGTACTCTGCTGTTTTGTCCTCCGCGAACATGGTTCTCAGCCGATATATTGCCTGGGCAATGTTGCCGGCGATGACGGCATCAATCACCGCAAAAGTGCCGAATATACGATTATGACCTGTCAGTGACTCTATATGTTGTTCTGTTATCGACTTTTCACTGTGTGCGAACAAGGCCAGCTTGTCAACTTCACCGTACAGTCGCACCAGTTCATCTCCTGTCAATTCAATTAAAAGTTCGGCAGCGGCTTTGGTAAGGTTCTTCTCGTGTGCATCACCGGCATATTGTATAAGACGCTGCGGTAGTTGCCATCGCTTCGGCTGGGTTATGCTGAGTAGTTTGCCGACCGCGGGTAATCTCTTGGCCAGCTTGGTCTGCGCAGACCAGCTGCTAACGGTCAATATAAGGATGCCAGTTGGACAGGGATTATCGAAATATTTCTCAAGCAGCTCACGGTTCTCAGAAACGAATTTGTCGGCATCTTTTACAAGAACGACTCTTTTTTCTGTCAAAAAGGGCAATGTTCGCAGTTCGTCTAAGACCTGGCTGGCGGAAACTTCAGCGGGGTCGGCATTAAAAAATCCTGTTACTCTTTGTTGTGGTTGCAGCAGCTTCTCAAGGAGCTCTTCGCACTCAGCGTCGACAAGGGATTTCTCTTTGCCGACAATTACATAAATCGGCTCGTGTTTCTTCTTGGACTCCTCTTTGCTTTTAACCATTTTGCTCAGTTGATACTGCCTGCAGAGGTGCTATTTTGATTTGGGGGATTTTTTGTCCCCCTGTTCTTTGGCTTCAGGTTCGGATTTGTGATTAGTTTCGGATTCTGTCGTTGAACTGCCGGCATCTTCAGGAATTATTTTTTCAGCGGCAACGAGTTTGTCACCTGCATCGAGCTTTATTAAGCGAACGCCTTGGGTATTTCTGCCAATCGCACGGATTTGCTCCAGGCCGGTGCGAATTATTATTCCATTGGCTGTTATCATCATTAACTCGTCCTCATCCTGAACGGTTTTGAGGGTTACGACTTTTCCGTTCCGGTCGCTTGTTTTTATATTTATCAGCCCTATTCCTCCTCTGTTTTGCGGGCGGTAATCGTCAAGACTGGTTCGTTTACCATACCCTTCTTCACATACAGTAAGCAGCGACGCACCCTCCTCGGCTGTTACCATACCGACAACAGTATCCTTGCCTCGAAGTTTTATACCCTTGACGCCTCGCGAAACCCGGCCCATCGAACGCACCTGCTCTTCGCCGAAGCGTATTGCCATACCATCCCGTGTGCCAAGTACAATATGGTCTTTGCCCGTTGTCAATGCAACGCCGATTACCTCGTCATTGGGGTCAAGTTTGGTTGCAGTTACCCCTGTCGCTCTCGGGTTGCTGTAAGCCAAAAGGTTCGTCTTTTTTACCAGACCGTTTTTGGT
>JBAPXT010000293.1:0-2169 GCA_049284355.1 Sedimentisphaerales bacterium | reverse complement strand
TGACCGCGGGGTAGAGCAGTCTGGTAGCTCGTCGGGCCCATAACCCGGAGGTCGCAGGTTCGAATCCTGCCCCCGCTATTAACTAACTCCCACAGGGACAGATAGCGAGTCCGTCCCATTTTTATGCGTCACCGGCGACTGTAGTAAAAATGTAGCAGTAATTAAAGAGTTACTAAGTCGGCAGCATTAATAAGGCAGTTCGGAGAACAACACTTGATATTAGATAAGCGTCATTGAAATTTGCTTTATATTCAGTATAATCTGCTGTGGCGGCGTTGGATGGTGTAATTTTAGATAAAAAGGGGCTTGTCATGTTTGCAAAATGGATGAAGTTTGTCAAAACGGATATCTGGCGAATGCGCCTGAAAGACCATTCGCGTAGCAAATCATTTGTCATCCGGCTTATCCGGATAATTGTTCTTGCTATTCGCGGCTTTGACGAGAACAAATGCAGGTTTAGGGCATCTGCTCTGACCTTCTACTCATTGCTTTCGATTGTGCCGGTTATTGCCTTGATGTTCGGAATCGCCAAGGGATTCGGTCTGCAGGAACGCGTAGCATCGCAGATTCTCGAAAAGATGAAAGGTCAGGAGGAGGTTGCCAATAAGGTTATTACTTTCGCAAATTCACTTCTCGACCAGGCGAGCGGCGGCGTCATCGCCGGAGTGGGGGTCGTCTTCTTGTTCTGGACTATTATTAGTTTGCTTGGTAGCATTGAAGGTTCCTTCAACGATATATGGGGCATAGTTAAGCATAGGACTTTTGGCAGAAAATTCAGCGATTACTTGGTAACGATGTTGGTATGTCCGATTTTGTTGGCAGTAGCCGGCGGCATAACTATTTTTCTCAGCGGCCAGATTCAAACGCTAACCGAAAAATTTCCCATGTTGAAGAACTTTGGGCCGGTGTTTTGGCTGGTGATAAAACTGCTGCCTTATATTACAATCTGGGTTTCTTTCACGTTTATTTTCATTTTTATGCCGAATACAAAGGTAAAATTTGTGTCCGGCCTGATAGCTGGGATAGTCGCCGGTGCTTTATTCCAGCTAATTCAGTGGGCATACGTGAATTTCCAGGTTCAGATTACCACAAGATACGCCATATACGGTAGTTTCGCGGCGCTGCCTTTGTTTTTACTGTGGCTTCAGACAAGCTGGCTTGTTGTTTTATTCGGCGCCGAAGTATCATTTGCTCATCAAAATGTCGAGACTTATGAGTTTGAGCCGGATTGTCTGTCGGTCAGTAAATTATTCAAGAAGCTGCTTTCGTTACTTATTGTGCAGCGGTTAGTGAAAAAATTTTGCGATGGCGAAAAACCGGCTGATGCCTCTCGGCTTGCCCATGAGCTGGAAATCCCGGTTCGATTGGTCAGGCAGATTTTATATGAGCTGTCGGAGGCCCGAATATTATCGGAGGTTAGAAATAGCCAAGACAGAGAGTTCGCCTATGAGCCAGCTACTGACGTTGACAAAATCACCATAAAGTTCGTCACCGACCAGCTTGAACGGCATGGCACTTCCGACATACCCGTGGCCAAATTAGGTGAGTTGGATAAACTCTCCAACTGTCTCCGACAGTTAGGCGAAGTTATTGAAAAATCACCGGCTAATGTTCTTTTGAAGAATATATAGTCGTTGTTACTTATTCAGCTCTTATTTTTTGCCACCTAAAAGTCCCTTGATGCCTTCAACCGCACCTTTTCCTGATTCGAGCGCTTTCTTGCCTTCCTCGGTTGCGGCTTTACCAATCTCGGCTGCTTTGCTAAGCGAAGAAGAGATGCCCTTAACCATATCATCGGGCAGCAATCCGGCCCCTTGCTTGGCAATGCCCGTCGCCATTGCCTCAAGAACCTTCGCTGTCAGTATGCTTATGCGGAGCTTTTGGTCGCTCCCGAGGTTGTCCATAATTATCGGGTCGAGTTTCAAGCTTACAGTGTCGCTCTTTCCGGGGACAGGTAGCAGCTTGACCATGACGTTTGTATTGGTTATCTCCAGACGATTGATACGTAGATTTTTGCCCTTTTCCTCCGGCTTCGGCTCTGTTTTCTTCTCCTCTTTGGGCAGTTTGTCCAATATCTCTTTGAGATTATTCGACAGCCCTTTTTGCTCAATTGTCAGCTTCGTGCCGTCGAGCTTGACAAGCTGTATCTTTACGGTGTCACTCATCAGC
>JBAPXT010000292.1:0-4182 GCA_049284355.1 Sedimentisphaerales bacterium | reverse complement strand
TCCTGTTCCTGTTGAAGATTGCAGCCAAGTTCATCGGAGTTTATTTTCTTGCGCGGAAATATATACCGCATGGAAGTATGTACACAACGCTTCTGATGAGCACCGGCCTTACTTTCGGCACAATAGCAAGTGTGTTTGGTTTGACGGCAGGGGTCATAAATCAAAATCAGTATTCGGTTCTGGTCGGAGTCGTCATTGCAAGTGCTGTAATACCGACTTTTATCGCACAGAAATGGTTTATGCCTGTTGAAGATGAAGATATTGTAGATTTTAATGGAAACTGACAGGTCAAGAGGAGTAACCGTAGTTCTTTATTACAATAGTTATGGCAGGGAAGGGCGATTGCTAATTCCGTGGTAACTTGCCGTTTTTTATTGACAAAAACGGCATTTGTTTATACGATGTTTGTCACAAAGACGATTATTTATAAAGACCTGCGTTTTTGATAAAGCAGATGCATTTTTGGAGGTATTTTGATGTTTAAGAGGAAAACTATCGGAGCGATTTTAGCAGCAGGACTTTTTGCAGTCAGCATTTGTTTCGGGGCAACCCTCAAGGAGAACTGGAACGACTTTTTGCATTATACAAAAATTGGCCGACTCGATTTAGCCAAGGGATACGCACAAGCTGTTCTCGAAAGCAACCCTGACCCTCTGGAATTGCTCACTCTAAGTGAAGAAAATCCTCAGGGTTATGCGATTTTGTTGAGGGTTATCGACACTGCATCTGACGCGGAGTTAGCGGAGGTGAGCAAAAAGATTCTGGATGTTATCGAGCAGGGCAGATTCACCCGCCGGGCCGACCCGAAGATTATCGCGGAGGAGATAAGAAGGCTGAGCAGTACAACCCGAGGCCGGCTTGCAGCGGCCAAACGACTCCAGGACGCCGGCGAATATGCAATAGTTTATATGCTCGATGCAATGATGGACGATTCCCGGAAAGAGGAATTACCGAATATCATATGGGCGCTGCCGCAAATCGGCAGAGATGCGATAAGGCCGCTTGCAGCAGCTTTGCAAACCGAAGACGTGGCGTTAAAGGCCGAAATAATACGAGCGCTGGGCAAGATTAGCTATCCCCAATCGCTGCCTTATCTAAAGTACATTATCGAGAAAGGCGGTTCAGCCGAACTTAGCAAACTGGCCGACCAAAGTATCAAGCAAATTGACCCTGCTGCATTGAAAGTTCCCGCAGCACAGTTGTTCTATCAGCTCGGTGAAGACTATTATTATCACGTTCAATCCCTGGCTCCGGCAGAAGATGCCAATTTTGCCAATATATGGTTTTGGGATTCAACAGGCCGGCGACTGGTCCGGGAGAAGGTTGACAAAAGTTACTTTAACGAGCTTATGGCGATGCGTGCGTGTGAGTGGGCACTTAAGGCCGACGCCGGATTCGGGCAGGCCATTGGTCTCTGGCTGGCTGCATTTTGCAAGGCCGAGTCTACGGGTCTGAATATGCCAAGTTACTTTGGCCCCGGCCATGCCGATGCGTTTGTTTATGCTACCACTGCAGGGCCCGAATATCTTCATCAGGCACTTGCGCGGGCCATTAAAGATAAAAATGCTCATGTCGCACTTTGTATGGTCGAGGCATTAGCCACCACTGCAGGTGAAAAGTCGTTGTTCTACCGAATTGGCCCTGTCCAGCCATTGGTTGAGGCACTATCGTTCGATGATAAAGCCGTAAGATACAGTGCGGCGATAGCGATAGCGGCAGCAGGGCCAAGGGAAGACTTTGCCGAAAGTAAGCTTGTCGTTAAGAATTTAACTGAGGCCCTCGAACAAAAAGGTGGGGAGCAAGAGACAATAGATGCGAACAGCTATGCCCTCCGGGCGGCTGAAGTTATGCTCAAATTGGCCCAAACACGAAATCCTGTTATTAATTTATCCGCGGCTCAAGAGACTCTTATAGATGCAACAAAGAGCAAGCGAGTTGAGATTCAGGTTCTTGCCGGCCAGATTTTGGCCAGTCTTAACAGCGCCGAGGCGCAGCGTGCGGTAGCTGCGATGGCTCTTGCAGAAAGTAATACTATGGACGTCCGAATATCCGCCTTTGATTCTCTGGCCATCTCGGCGAAAATCAATGCCAATCTGCTTGACGATGAAAAGATAGATGCTATTTATTCACTGGTTAGTTCACAGGAAATCGACCCGAAATTGCGCAGTGCCGCTGCAGCAGCTTATGGTGCACTCAATCTGCCCAGCCAGAAGGTAAAAGACCTAATTCTCAGCCAGGCACGCAGCTAAAGGTAACACCCTTTTGCGGTTTATTGCAAACGGGAACCCGGCAAAAGGCGAAAATTACATTTGAGTGATGTTTAGCTTCAAGCCCATTGCTGTTATTGATGGGCTTTCTTTATTTTGTGCTGACTCGGTTAACAATGGGGCTGAGAACGGACTCAAATATCTCCGGTGTTAATCTCGGGAGGCGGGCCAAGCTGTTTCTGCTTGGTAGTTCCGGTTTCTGCATCCTTGGGTTTGGCCGGCTTGACCGGTTCGGGTTTCTCGGGCGTTTTTTTCTGTGCTTTCGATTTGGCGCCGTTTAGCAATTTACCGATAGCCTGTTCTGCCGAGTTCTCATTGTCTTGAGATACTACCGCGTTAACCAAATTGCAAAACCGGGAAATATACGATACGCTGGTTTGCTGAAACTGGTCTTTAAAACCAATTTCCTTTACGAAGGTATTTTGAGAAACCGGCGTTATGTAAATTAAGAGGCTTAGAAAACTCCAGACGAGAAAACCAGCTAAAAAGCCCAAAAGGCCGCTGCCAAGTATGTCAAATACTTTTGGAAATGAGACATTAAATTGGCCCGTAAGGAACGTGTATGATAAGCCATGCAAAACCATAAAAGAGGCTAATGCAATAACAATCATAGTCATGGCGTTGCTGTACGGCGTATCGCCGACCGCGGGGATATTTGCAATTACCGGCTGAAGGTATAAAGATAAGTAGATTGAGATTATGATATTGAAAACAAGGGCCCATGTCTGATAGAAACCCAGTTTTATGACAAGCCATGCGAGAGTCCCGCCGACTAATATACCTATCCAAAATACCATAAACTTTACCCTATCACTCTTTTTAGCTCTTCGAGACTTGTTATTCCGGATACTACACATCTCAACCCTTGTTTCCGAAGGTTGGACTTTCCTTTTTTATCACCATCTCTTTTCAATTGAGTCACGGACAATTTATTATTGGCGATATCGGCCTTTAATACGTCGTCGAGAACTAAGATATCATAAATTGCTATCCTTCCACGATAGCCGGTTCCGCGGCATTGGTCACACTTCGTGGCTTTAAAAATATTTTTGTAGTTTATACCCTTTTTGCGTAGGTCATGCATTTGGCTTTGACTTAATTCAGCGGGTGCTTTGCAGTTAGTGCAGAGCCGACGCACTAATCGCTGCGAGATAAGCATATCTAATCCCGACGACAGCAATAGAGGTGTTACACTTAAATCCAGCAGCCGCACCAATGCCGATGCGTTGCTGTCGCTGTGTATTGTTCCGAGAACAAGATGGCCGGTTTGTGATGCCCGAAGAGCAATTGCTGCCGTTTCCTCATCCCGTATTTCCCCCACACATATTACATCCGGGTCCTGCCTCAAAATACTGCGCAAAGACTTGGCAAAAGTAATATCAGCCTTCGGATTAACTTCAATCTGACTGGCATTAGGCAGTACATATTCAATCGGGTCTTCTACCGTAATAACATTGCGTGTGAACAGATCGATTTTGTTCAGCATAGCATACAAAGTTGTGGTCTTGCCGCTGCCGGTGGGGCCGCACATAAGCACCATCCCGGTCGGTTTAGTGATTACATTTTCGATAACTGTGCGTTGCTTGTCCGTCAATCCGATACTTTCCAGTGTAAACATATCAGCGTTTTGGTTAAGCACCCTGATTGATAACTTTTCGCCGTTGACAGCACCGGCACTTGCGACCCGGAAGGACACAGTACCGTCACCTGTTTTTGCTAAAAAAGCACCATCCTGAGGCCTTCGTCTTTCAGCAATGTCCATATCGGAGACGGCTTTGATGCTGTTTATAACCGCTTGGCATGTGGCGGGTTCAAGCTGTTCGACTATGCTCAACACGCCGTCTATTCGAAACCTGACTGTGTAGATTAACTCATCTTTTGGGTCGATAAGAATGTCACTGGCTCGTTCCTTAAG
>JBAPXT010000291.1:0-6209 GCA_049284355.1 Sedimentisphaerales bacterium | reverse complement strand
AGAGATTACACTCAGGCAAACTTCCGTTCTCAATTTAATAATGCTCCGCAGATGCGGATGGTCTTCCCCCAGATTACACCGATGGTCAAGTGGCTGTTGATTGTTAATATAGCCGTATTCTTGGCAGCGATAATTATAAAACCGTTGGGTACTCTTATTTATAAATGGTTTCAGCTCGACCCAACTTCGTTGCTTCGGACTCTGCAGGTCTGGCGTTTGGTGACCTATCAGTTTCTCCACGACCCTGGCAATATTTTTCATATAGTTTTTAATATGCTTGGCTTATACTTCTTGGGGCCGACTCTTGAACGCCATTGGGGCAGCAGGAGGTTTCTGCCATTTTATCTTGGCTGTGGTGTTGCTGGAGGGATGTTTTATCTTCTGCTTGTCGCGGTGAACTTTCTGCCTGCTATGCCTCTGATAGGAGCTTCTGGTGCAATACTCGGTATGTTGGCTGCCTGTGCAATACTTTTCCCACAATTTGTTGTTTTTATTCTTTTATTTCCTATCCCCATAAGGGTGGCAGCAATTGCTTTTACAGCCATTTACCTTTTTTTCGTAATAACAAAGGGTGCAAACGCCGGGGGTGATGCGGCTCATCTGGCAGGTATGGCAACAGGTGCAATTTATGTGTTCTCGGACTCCTGGCGTGCTAAACTCAGATTAAAAATCCAATCCGGCCGCCGGCAAAAGAAAATGGCCGCAGAACACAATCTACAAGTGGAACTCGACCGCATCCTGCAAAAAGTCCACGACTCCGGCATCCACAGCCTGACGCCAAAAGAGAAAAAGATACTCAGACAGGCTACCGAAGCCGAACAGAATCGCAGCAAATTATAAAAAAAGCCTTACGAAAAATCCGTAAGGCTCTGCCCACCCCTAATCAATTACATCATTACCACGTAAATTTATCGCTTTTGCTGAGCAATTCTTCGAGCCGTGCCTTTACGCTTTCCTCTTTGAACTTGGCGTCTTTCCACTTCTCTATCTTGGCTTTTCTCTGCTCGACCTCTCTCTTTAGGCCCTCAAGCTTTTTGAGCAGTTGTTCGTACTCTACTTGTTTTCGCTCTACAATCATATCGAATCTGTTGTTGATTACCTCTTTCAAGTCCTTGGCCAGTCCTTCTTTTTCCTTATCACCTGCGGTCCCGATTTCTTCAAGTAGTTTTTCTTGCTGTTGTTTTAGTGTCAAATCTTTCTTAAGCAATTCAGCCAATTGGGGATTTTCTCTTGATGCCTCTGCGATTCTACCATACTTTTTTAAGCTGAGCTCAAGCTGTTTCGAATAAAGGTCCGTATCTTTCCCCTTCAGTTCAGTCAGCTTTTCTGCCTCATCGGCGTAATTTTCCTTCAACCAGTCGAGATACCTGTCCCTCCAATGCATACCTACCCCGGGCAGCATACGATCATGACCAAACGGCTCACCAAGCCTTTGCATATCTGCTTCAGGCGGCATACCACCGGGGCCGGGCATATTGGGATTGGGCGGCGTATTACAGGAACCGGCCGGCGGTCCGCCGTGGCCAAACGGCTCACCATGCTTTCTTATGTGTTGTTTTGCTTGCTCTTCCATATGTTCCCTGAATCTTTTACCAAATTGCTCCTGCATAACTTCTCTAAGCTCGACTTTGAACTTCTCAGGGTCTTTATCCTGCAGCTGTTTTAATTCTTCTGCTTTCGCAGGGTTGGTTTCCGCCAGTCGATGCATTACGCGTTCGATTCTTTCCTCCGTCAGTTCAAACCGTCCCTGCTCAAATTTTGCTGCATCTTCGGACCAGATATTATATTCCTCTTTATTTACATCCTCTGCAGCCCGGCAGTGCAGGGCGGTTGTGGAGAGGACCGCTGCCGCTATTGCCAATACTAAAATTGCCCCGTAACCCGTCTTCATTTTTTATCCTTTCCAAAAATCACTATTAACTTCTGTCAGCTCCATTTCCAGTTCCAGTTCTGTTACATCTTCGTAGCCATTGCCGTTATTTTCACCCAATTGTGCGGCGAACAGGTCATTTTCAATTTGTTCGATTTCGGCGGTTAGGGTCTCATCAGCCAAACTCTCGCTCTCCCAAACTGCCTTTTGTGCTGTCGAGTCGCTGGCAGGGCTTTCGCCTTTTTCAAATAATTTTACGCCTATAACTGCCAGGAGAATAAACCCCGCAGCAACAGCCATCGTCTTGTAGACTATTCTCCTAAAAGCATTGTCCTTTTTGCGCAGCAGGCTTGCAGCAATCTCAGTCTTTATATTGGTTATAAGCTCGCCATCGGGCTCGGGCGCACTATGGCTGCGAAGAATTTGCTCACCCTTTTGGACATCCTCGGCAGCTTGTTCAGCCTGCTCGGAATTGAGGAATTTTTCAAATAAGTCCTTTAGATTTTCTTCCGGTTCACTGTTCATAATCATTTCTGCTCCATCAACCTTTGCAGTTTCTTCAGCCCCCGATGCAGCTTCGACAACGTGGTTCCTATCGGCTCAGACCGCATCGCCGCTATTTCCTTGAAGCTGGCCTGCGAATAAAAACGCAGCATAATCAATTCTCTCGTATCCATATCAAGCCTTCCCAGTTGTACCTGCAAGTCGTCGATTTTCTCGCTGCCGGACTCTTTGGCCTCTGTTATTTCTGACTCAAACTGTATTTTCCGGACCTCGAATGTTTTTTTCTGCCGCTGCTTCTCTCTTAAATAATCGTAGAAGATATTAGATGCTATCTTGAACAACCAGCCTTCAAATGAGCCTCCCCTGAAAGAGCCAATCTTCTCTACCAGTTTGACAAATAGCTCGCTAAGCAAATCATCGCTTGTTTCTCTATCGCCCGTTAATCGGTAAAAATAACCATAAAGCCGGCTTGCATAAATATCAACTACCCCTGAAAAGCTTTCAGCATTACCAGACTTACAACCATTTATTATCCGGGCTAAATCGTCGTTTTTAGCCATATTTAGGCGCTTTTACATAAATAAAGACGGCTTCTGGAACTGGTTTATTGCATAAATTCAAAAAACTGCTACTCTATTACCATATTTATAATTGGTATTGAAACAATGCTTTTTTTGAAAAATACTTGGTCTGCTAAAGTTAAACGAACGGTCACCAGCGTTTTACCGGTTGATAAGAACCGCAAAGGCAGGTGCAGCCGCTGCGGAGCTTGCTGTAAATTGCCGAATCTCTGTCATTTTTTGAGCATCGACAAAGATGGCCTCAGTGCATGCAAACTCTACTGGTTACGCCCTCTTAACTGCCGCAAATATCCCCGCAGCAAGTCGGAGCTTCTCACGGCCGATACCTGCGGCTATAGTTTCGATGAAACAAAAGATTAAAACCGCTGTTCCCGGAATCACTCAATCGAAGGTCCTTCTGTACTGTTTTCCTCTTCATCTTCCTTTTCTTCATCGTCGAGTTTCCACTGCTCGGATTCGTTTATGTCCTCGATTTCGCGTTTCATATACTTGAAAATCTTGTCCTGCAATGGTGCTAATTTTTCATACCACTTGAGCATCCCTCTATAGCTGGCCACCAGCATATCGAGACGGATTAGCTGCCACTTGGCTATGCACTCCGGCTCCTTGATATTAGTAAACGGGTCGCATTTGAAGGTTCTTCTGCCGTCGGGACCAATCTCGCAAAATTCACAATCCTTGCATTGAATCATTTTTGTACCACAATCTAAATCAGCAAAAAGCTAAAACAAAAAATTTACACTTCTCATCTTCTTTACTTTTACATTATAATACCATATATTCTAAAAGGTTAAAAGTATTTAGAACAAAGATTTCTGGCCGTTTGCAGGAGAAATATATGGCAAAACCAAGACGCAGACGCAAAATAGGCAGTAAAAAAAGACGCGTCCGATGGAAAGTGCGGCATAAAAAATAAGCCGATTATCCATCGTGCGTATTGAGCATTGCGTAAAATATACGCGATATGACATACGCAATACACAATACGATAAATGAAACACTTTAACATAACCTTCAAGCCTGATGGCAGGCAGATTTCTGTTCACGCAGGGGCAGCGCTCCTCGAGGCTGCAGGCCAGGCGGGCATAGTTTTAAATACCGTTTGCGGCGGCAAAGGTACCTGTGAAAAGTGTATCGTAAATATTGAGCCGGGCGGCCGGCAAGTCCTCGCTTGTCAGCACCGCATTCAAAACGACCTTACAGTTACAATTCCCCCATCATCCAGGTTCTTCGAGCATAAAATATTATCGCACGGCATTGATGCAAAAACCGAAGTCAGGCCTGACGTATATGAAAAATACAAAAAAACAGCTTCAACCGGCAAAATCTTCGGCGTCGCAGTTGATATCGGCACAACTACTGTTGTCGCAAAGTTAGTTGATATGGAAAATGGGCAATGTTTAGCGACCCAGGCCGACTTAAATCCGCAAACCCGTTTCGGTGATGACGTCATCAGCAGAATTAACTACGCTCAAACCGATGCAAAGCTGGCGGAACTGCACAGAACAATAATCGACTGTATAAACATATTGACCGCAAAACTTTGCAGTCAGGCATCCATAGACGCAAAGCAAATATACGAAATGTGCGTTGTCGGCAACACAACTATGAACCATATCTTTCTGAAATTGCCCGTCGCTCAGCTTGGGCAGGCTCCGTACAAGGCCTTTTCCCTCGATGCAAAAGACCTCTCTCCTGAGAAGATGGCCCTGCAAATAAACCCTGCCGGTAATATCCACACCGTTGAGAATATAGCCGGCTTTGTTGGCTCGGATACCACCGCTGTTGCGCTCGCAGTGGACATAAACTCAGCCCGGGATTTGACCCTTGTGGTCGACATCGGCACAAACGGCGAAATCGTGCTCGGCAATAAAGACAAGCTCTATGCGGCAAGTTGTGCCGCAGGACCTGCTTTTGAGGGTGCTCGGATAAGCTGCGGCAGCAGGGCGGTCAATGGCGCCATAGAAGCTGTCATCGTCAATGACAGCGACATAGATTTTGATGTAATAGGAAACTGCCCCCCTTACTCTATATGTGGCAGCGGCCTAATCGACGCCGTCGCGGTATTGCTTGATTTGGGTATTATTGACCGAACCGGCCGATTTGCCAACCCCGGTAAACTTCCGCCGGCCCGCCTTCAGCGAGGTCTCGCCGCTCCGCGGCGGACTATCCTCTCGCGAATTATTCAACAAAATGGTCAACCCGCTTTTCGTCTCGCTGACAAAGTAATTCTTACTCAACAGGATATCCGCCAGATTCAGCTTGCAAAAGCCGCTATTCGGGCCGGCATAAAACTCCTGCAGAAAAAAATCGGTCTCGAAGATGACGATATAAAGCAGGTCCTTTTGGCAGGTGCCTTTGGCAATTACATCAGGCGGGAAAGTGCCCTCAGGATAGGCCTGCTGCCCTGTGTACCGCCCGAACGCATTCATTTCATCGGCAACGCCGCCGCCTCCGGCGCCGAGGTGATTCTCCTTAGCCGAAAATGCCGAGCGCAGGCAAAAAAACTGGCCCGCAAAATTAAATACGTCGAAATCGCCCATGAAGAAGAGTTTGAGTCTGTTTTCACCGATTCGATGATGTTCTGAACCACAGATTACACAGATTATCACTGATGCCTTTGTCATTCTCGCGCAAGCGGGAATCCATTCTTTAACCACAAAAAGGCACAAAAAATTCACCACGAATTAACACGGATATTTTAGACACGGATTTACACTGATTAACACCGTTATTTTTTATTACCGCGGAGGGCGCAGAAAGCGCGGAGTTTTTAGTCATCTTTGCGTACTTGGCAAATTTTGTTCCCAAAGCAAGCTTTGTCACAAAGCTTTGCCTTCGTCCACAAGGCCATAAAAATGGCCTTCTTATGAAGCTGACTAAAAGACTACCTATAGTTGATAGGATTAACACGGATTCCTTCGGACTTCGTTATTAAGCCGACCAATCTTTCGACTCGGTTCGACGGTGCTCACCACAGGCCCTTCGACGGTTCGACTACGCTCACCGCAGGTTGGCTTTGCCCGCCAAACGGAGTGGCGGGTAAATTTGGGTTTGTTTTTGGTAGTTCATTGTTCGTTGTTTTTTGTTGTTAGTCATTGTCGAATAGAGGCTTAAGTTCATTTTTGACTTTCCAAAAATTGGCTTTGTTTGGCATAATTTTGTTTGTTCGTAGTTCATAGTTCGTAGTTGATAGAAAATCTCCGATGGGGTCTTCGCCCGCCTTACAAACAGCGAGGCAAATATCCCTTTCG
>JBAPXT010000290.1:0-3935 GCA_049284355.1 Sedimentisphaerales bacterium | reverse complement strand
TAATAAGCGATGAACAAGGATAACACGGTATCCCAAATCAGTTTTATGATAAGTCCTGGATAGTTATTACTTTTCCGGCGCCGACATTTATGCAATTTTCACCAAAACGCTTTTCAAATAAGTTTCTTGCTTTGTCACCTGAACAATGAGCAGGGCCAACATACCGCACACCCAGCTTTTCAAAAGCTGAAATGATTTTTCCTATCTTGCCTTTCGTTGCCCATTCCAGATGGAAGCCGCCCATTACCAGAAGAATATTATCTTTCATTAAATCTTTTGCCGTATTTACGATTTTCACAATGCCTGGATGTGCACAGCCGGTTATCACTATCAGGCCTTTATCCGTCCGGACAAGTAAAGATTGCTCTTTTATCAATCTTCCGAGCAGGCCTGTCGAATATATATTTTCGCAAATCTTCAGAGGCTGATCCACCTCAACTATTTTTGAGCGAAACGAAAGCACGTTATCTTTAAACTTTTCCGGAAATGACTTTGGCAGATAAGTAGTGACATGAGGGTTCTTCTCAAGAAAACTGTCTAATCCGCCGGTATGGTCGCCGTGAATGTGAGACAGGACAACTGTATCTATACTGTTCGGCTCTACCGCTGACTTTTCCATATTACCAAGCAGTATTGAGCCATCTCCGCCGGTATCGAAGAGAATAGTTTTCTCTGCGCCGCTTATTACGCAGGAAAACCCCCAGGCTGTCTCCAGACCTTCCTTGTACGGATTATTGTCGTGAACAACTGCGATGGTCATATCAGCATTATTATATGTCAAATAGACAAATTACGTATGACTTTTTATTGGCAGGGATATGGTCTGTGCGTATAATAGCTGAATTATCTAACCAGGAGAGTTTAGGATTATGAAATACGACGAAGAAGACCTCTTAGCAAAAGCTGCAAAACCACAGGAAATAGCTTCAGAACTTCATTCATATTACAAAGGCAAAATAGCCATAACAGCTAAGTGCCGTGTGAAAGACCTGCATGATTTTGATATATGGTACACTCCGGGTGTCGCGTCTGCGTGCAGGGACATTGTCAGCAATCCTGAAATGGTTTACGAACTAACCAATAAATGGAACACCGTTGCCGTTGTCAGCGACGGCACCCGAGTGCTCGGGCTTGGAGATATAGGCCCACAGGCAGCTCTTCCTGTTATGGAAGGAAAAGCCCTGATTTACAAGTATCTCGGCGGCGTCGATGCCTTTCCTATATGCCTTGATATGAAAGACGCTGATAAGCTCGTAGAGATTATCTTGTCTCTGCATCCTTCTTTTGGAGGGATTAATCTTGAAGATATTGCTCAGCCCAAGTGTTTTTACATACTCGACAGATTGAGGAAGGAAAGTCCGATACCGGTATGGCACGATGACCAGCAGGGAACCGCAACGGTCACCCTTGCCGGCCTCATTAACGCTTTGAAAGTAGTTGGTAAAAATATTAAAGATGTAAAAATCGTTTTTGTGGGGGCGGGCGCATCTAATATAAGGATTTCAGACCTTATTTTTCAGTTCGGCGCCGATGCAAAAAAATGCATTATGTACGACAGCAAAGGCCCACTTTCTAAGAGCCGAGCTGACATAATGGATAATCCTTCTCTAAAGGAGAAGGCAAATATCTGCCGGATTACCAATAAGTCCAGCTTCGAGGGTCCAATCGCCGAAGCACTTCAGGGGGCAGATGTGCTGATTGCACTTTCAAAACCCGGCCCTGGAACCATTCAAAAGGAATGGATATCAAAAATGGCAAAGGATTCCATCGTCTTCACGTGCGCCAATCCGGTGCCCGAAATATGGCCGTGGGAGGCAAAACAGGCCGGCGCCAGAATCGTTGCAACCGGACGCAGTGATTTCCCGAACCAGATAAATAACTCTCTGGGTTTTCCCGGCATATTCAGGGGAACCCTTGACGTAAGGGCCAGGACAATAACCGACGAGATGTGTATCCAGGCAGCGAGAGAATTGGCAAGAACCGCCGAAGATAAGGGGCTAAGTGAAGACTACATAATTCCCTCTATGGATGAATGGGAAGTGTTTCCACGCGAGGCGGCTGCGGTTGGAGCTATGGCGATTGAGCAAGGAATAGCTCAAAAAGTCATAACGCGGGAAAAACTATACAAAGGAGCTGAAGTAATCATAAAGAAGGCAAGAGAGCAAACCCGACTGCTGATGGAAGAAGGCTTTATAACAGAGCCGAAAAAAGAATTTTAGCTCTATAATGTGATTAAAAGGATTTATGCAGCCACAAAGCAGTTCCCAAAAGAACGATGACGGTCGCAATTACGCCAAATGGGCCGGCCTGGGTTTTGAATTTGTGGGCGTCTTGGCGGTTTTCTGTTATATGGGTTATAAGCTTGATGCGGCGCTGAACACAAGTCCCTGGTTTTTGTTAGTCGCTTTTGCGGTAGGCTTTATTGGGATGTTCTACATAATTCTGAAACAATCCTGGAATATATGGCGTAAGTAGAAACTCTGCATTATGAATGTAACTTTGAACTTACGTGAAATCAGGTGGGGGTGGATGTTAATTATTATTGTTTTTTTCGCTGCTGTGTTCGGAGCAAGCGCCCTGTTGGGCGAAAGCGCCCGGAACAACTGTTTTTGGGCCATTGTTATAAATGGTATTGCTGCCTGCGGTGGTATTGCCCCCTTTATATATGCTGGGTTGTTCAAACCATCAATTCCAGTGTATTATTTGCTGGCGGCAGGTGTAATAAGACTATTGCTTGCGGTAACAGGATGTGGTGTTATATTATATTTCGTGAAAATTGATACGCTGTGGTTTGCCGTGTGGGTAGGAATGCTCTACCTGGCGGTTTTGATGTTGGAAGTCCGCTTCTTTATCAAGATGCTGGCCGGATGTGATGAGGTTGACAAAGTTTGATTATTACGCGATTAGTTAGTGGTATTTTGGCCGATTTTGACCCTCTTCGGCAGGTGGTGTCGGCCCCGCTGTTTACATTTTACATTGGGCATTGGCGCATCGTGGTAAGCAATCATATGTTTATGGTTTTCCTTGTTATGCTGATGCTTTTGATTTTTATACCTCTTGTGTCAAGGTCAAAGGGGATGGTTCCCAAAGGAGCAAAGAACTTAATCGAATCGATTTGCCTGTTTTTACGCGAAGAAATGGCAAGGCCGGTTCTGGGAGAAAACACCGACCGGTACATCGGCTTTATCTGGACGCTGTTTTTTTTCATACTGAGTCTTAATTTGCTCGGAATGGTTCCGTTTGAAAAGATTATCATGCTCCTGACGGGCAAAGAAAATCATTTCGGCGGTGCCGCAACTGCCAATATCTGGATTACAGGGACAATGGCAATAATTACGTTTTTTATGACACATATAGCAGGCATCAGGAAACAGGGATTCTGGCGTTATATCCTTAACCTTGCGCCACCGGCACCGTGGTGGATAATGCCGCTTATATATTTTCTGGAAATCATAGCAGCGATTGTTCGCCCATTTACCCTAGCCGTCCGATTGTTTGCCAATATGATAGCCGGGCATATAGTGTTGGCTGTAATTCTCGGCTTGATACTGCTTTTCAAAAATTATGGAGCTGCAATTGCGGTTCTGCTTGGCAATTTGGCTTTGTCGTTTTTAGAGTTGCTCGTAGCGTTGATTCAGGCGTATATTTTTACGCTCCTGTCAACTCTTTATATAAGTTTTTCAGTTTCATCGGAACATTAGACAAGGTAATTTTGGAGGTTTAGATTTTATGATAGGTTCAGGAATCTCAGGAATCGGCATTTTAGCTGCAGTAACTTCAGAGGCTTCGTTGGCCGTCTTTGGGGCGGTAATTGGCTGTGCGATTACAATCGTCGGGGCCGGCGTTGGCATTGGTTGGATAGGCAGCAAGGCGGTCGAGTCTGTTGCACGACAGCCAGAAGCATCAAATCGAATATTCACGACGATGATAGTATC
>JBAPXT010000289.1:0-22134 GCA_049284355.1 Sedimentisphaerales bacterium | reverse complement strand
GAGTTGCACCATACGGTGGATTTCCAATTACGGCGTCGAAGCCGAGGTTTTTGGTTTTGAATATTTGAGGGAATTCTTTTTTCCAGTCAAAGGCGTTGATTTTCTGCTGGAGCTCATCATCCGAGGAATCAATATCAGGGTTATCAAAGAAATCCGGGCCGATGAGAGAGTTTCCGCATTTTATGTTGTTACCGAGGTCAGGAAGGGCACGCTCACGGAAAGGCAGCGTTTCCTGGCTTTCGCCTTCGAGGACTTTTAAGAGCAGTGAGAGTTTGGTTACTTCTACAGCCTGAGAATCGATATCTACGCCGAAGATGTTATTTAAGAGGATTTTCTTTTTCTCTGCGATAGTAAGGAACCATAGGCCACCTCGGCCTTGATAAATCTGTTTTGTGTAGTTTTTTGGATTATTTTCAACGTACCAATCGCGATGATAATTTAACAGGTATGTATATGCACCAAGCAGGAATGAGCCAGAGCCACAAGCAGGGTCAAGGATTTTCAGTTTTGAAATATCTTTTTGGGTTTTGTTTTCGCAGAGTTTGCCTACGGTATTTTTGACGATGTAGGCAACGATATAATCCGGGGTGTAATAGATGCCACCTGCTTTTTTGACTTCCGGTTTTGGTTCTACTTTGGTCCGGCGACCGGACGAAACCCGGATTACGCTGCCGAGAAATTGTTCGTAGACATTACCGAGAATCTCGACGGGCAGGACGGAGAACTCATAAGGACATAGCGGGTAGTACAAACTGTGCAAGATATATTTTAGAGGGGCATCATCAATAACAAGATTTAGCGTCAGCTCGTCAGGATTTTCCGGTCGGCCACGTTCTTTGTGAAAATAGAACAGGCCGGAGTTGTACTTGT
The DNA here is from genome assembly GCA_049284355.1 of Sedimentisphaerales bacterium. Lineage (GTDB taxonomy): Bacteria > Planctomycetota > Phycisphaerae > Sedimentisphaerales > Anaerobacaceae > CAIYOL01. The sequence continues at coordinate 21,264 of JBAPXT010000289.1, read as the reverse complement.
GGTCGGCTTTTTCAAAAATCTCACAAAGTCGGGGATAGGTTCGGCTGCCGTTGCTTATGGTTTGAAGCTGGCCGTAAAGTTCGATGCCGCGGTCTTCGCACATTCGCAGGAAGATAATTCTGTCGATGGTCCGCTGGACGGCGAAGTTTATTTCGTGTGCTGACAGGGCTATGTTTCTTAGTGCGATTATTCTTGCAAATTCTGCTCGCCATTTTTCGAGTTCGGCAAGGAACTCTTTATCAACAGTGGTTGTACCGCGTTTAGCTTTTGCGGAAACAGCGAATTTATCGAATGATCCCTTTAGAATGGACTCTTTACTGAAGATGTTAGCAATTTCGTCCCATTTATCGATGTAATCCTTACAGGTTAGAAACATAATACGAGCGGTGGCGGCGCCGTCTGTTTGTTTTGGGCGCGTCTGGCAGTCGTAGACAGCAAATTCTTTAAAGTCGGTGAGAATTGAGACGGGCAGTTTTGCGCTCCAAGCATAGCGGCGTAACTGGTAAGCCGGGTGCGGGTCACCTCCTATGTTGATAGATGGTTTTTTAGCTTCGAGGAAAAATTTGCGGACTCCGCCGATGCGAAAGCTGTAATCCGGCGCCTTGGTAGCAGTGCCTACTTTTACGGCATCTTCATGTATGACCTCTTTGTAAGCCTGGGCATAGCCTTGTTTGTTCGATACGTCCCAGCCGAGTTCTTCGAAAAATGGGTCGATGAATTCTCTGCGAAGCTGGGTCTCATTATATTGTTGCGAGTGATATGTTTCGATGTTGCGGTCGAAAGTTTCGACAAGCTTTACAATTCTGAGAGGCGCACTACTCATCTCGTGCTTTTTCCATTTATTAAAACACAAAAAGACACAAACTGACAAAATACTATCAAGATAGTCGATTAATGTCAACAACCCCCCAAAACCCCCTTAGGGTGGGAAAGAAACATCCCATTTTCCTCAAATAAAACATTTGACAGGCAGATTGGGTGTTGTTAGTTTATAAGTTGCGCTAAGAGGCCGGTCGGAGCGTTGCTTTGGCCGGTGAGAAAGCGTGGTAGGTCAGAAGAGTCTGGCTTTTCGGAGGAGGAAGAAATAAGGATATGGAAATTGGGGCTGCCGGGGGCGTATTGAGAATGTCCCCCCTGCCCTATTGTCAGGCAAAGGATTGTCAAGATGGACGTTTGTGTTGCATACGTGGGAAAAAGGGTTTTAGAAGCTCGCCTGTGCCTGCCGATATATAATAGTTAAGGGGTGGTTTTATGAGATTAGAAAAAAGGAAACTTTCCGGCAGGGAGAAGGATGAAGAAGCCATAAAGCTTCTCGAACAGCTAAGAGAGAAATTATACGTAGATGATATTTCGGCAGCCCGTCGTGCAGCTTTTAATCTGTCGTGGAAACAGGAAGACGGATTGGACATTCTGAAAGAAGCTTTGTTTAATAATTCTCCAAGGACGGCCAAGATTGCAGCAGTCTATGGTCTGAGGAACATGCAAGGCAGGATGAAGAAAATAGCCTTCAACGTTTTGGAGGAAGGCCTGAAACATCGTAGAACTGATATTAGAGCCGCATGTAAACATGCCTTATCACTGGTAAGCCGAGGGGGGCAAGAGAAATCTCCTTCAGAAAGGCCACAAAAATCAGGAAGGTTTGAAATCAGGGATGTCCCAAGGAAAAGCATGTCAGGGGGAAAGATTCGCACAAGGGGTATGCACGAACGAAACTATCGAAGGTGATGTTTCTGTTTTAGTAGGCTAAGCCATAAATTTCCGCTGTATAAGTGGGGGGGAAAATCAACGAAAAAAAGGAGACGGTGACCCCCCCATATATTTCAATTCGGCTGGCCAGCACGTCTCCCAACAGAAGAAGAGGAGTAGATGCTTATTCTAAAAAAAGACGTTCGAAGATATAAATGCTTACTTGTACGCAACCCCCTCTTTACTTTATGTAAAGTATAATACATTTATACGGCATTGGCAAGAAAGGGGGACAAAAAATTATCTTTTTGGGGAACGGCACAGCACCGGCCGGGATGTAATTACGGCCCAGTGAACCTTAAAATGACCAAAATACCTAAAAGACCGAGCACGAGCAAAGCGGCTCTTAATATCCGCATAAGCTGTGTTCTGGGCTCCACAACCTGCCAAATAAAGGTCCAAAGTGTCGCGATTAGCAATATGCGTAAAACAAAGGATACAAAGTTTCCAAACATAGCGACATTATACCCTATTTTAACATAGGAGGTCAAGTGAAAATAGCCCATTTTAACAAGAAAGCCATATCAATACGGAAAAGGCTGTTTTTGCGACATTTTTGTTAGAGATGGTAAAAACATAGATCTTCCGGATGTGAGGGCTGTTTAAGTATTTTAGGCACAAATACTAAAGTAATTTGAAAACATACGCCGAATAAGAAAACCAAGAACGTCAAATAATCTCTTTATTTTAACACTCTTTTAGGAGAATTAAGGATGCGTATTCTGGAAGAATTGAAAAGATGGCTTGGTGAGATTACTGAAATTTCCTTGTTGCTGATTGCCTTAGGGATAGCGGTTGAAATCCTTTTTGGCAATACAGTACCATTCTTTGGAAGTATTATCACCAACCTCACCAGCCTACTTAAGACTCTTGGTGACAATGGACTTGTTGGTTTGATAGCACTGGGTATAATTCTCTTCCTGTTTAGAAAGAAAGCTGCAGCGTAGAGTCGTACCCGGCGGTTGTCCTCAGGAGGGGCATAGGCGGCGATTTTTGGATGGAGAGGCCTATGACCCTCTAAGAGGACTGGTACTAAAAGCCATATAGGCGTTAAATGCGGCTTATTTGTTCTCTTGTCCTTCATTGTGAACCTATAAGCGTGATAAGGTCAAAAAGTGGTCATTTCTTTTTTATACCTCCGCCAATAGTCGAGAGTGACCTGTTTATGTGGCCGATAATACAAGAGAATAACAATGCCCAAAAGGGTTCAATTTGTTATTTTTCGCTTAACTTGGCAGAAGCTTATTCCGATACAGTGTTTGAATGGCACGAGAACCATATTGGATTAGAATGGAATAGCTAAAATGGGAATTCAAAATCTCTCAAAAGATGTTCTCTTAGCTGATTTGCCGTCTGAAGAACCGCAGATAGAGGATGAGCTCAAAAGTCTCAACGAAATCATTATTACCAAAAGCGACCGTGATGTAGTGATTGATTTTTCCAAAACTGAGATAGTGACCTCATCGGACCTCAGTAATCTTTTGGCGTTACGTGCGTTGCTGCGTGAGCATGGGCGTCAGCTTATTCTCTGCAGCCTTTCCGCCCCAACTAAGGGCATTTTTACGGTAGCTGGCCTTGATGCGGTCTTCGAATTCGCCAGGGACAAATACGCTGCTTTAGCAGCTATACAGCATACCAAGAGCAAGCCTACCCCCACCCCCTCTTAGCAAAACAGACCTGTGTGATTTTCATTGTTTATCCGTTACTATTCCACCGGAGGCGGACAAGTTCAGCCAAGTCGACGAGCAGTTTTTTGCGCTTGCTTTGAAGATTGTCTTGAGCTATTGTTTTTTAATAATCAGCCCGCAGCGGTCAATACTGTATGAGAGTAAATATCGCAAAGTGCGTTTTGGAACTTTTAGAAGGCGACATTACAGAAATGCAAACGGAGGCAATCGTCAATGCCGCCAACGCCCAGTTGATTCTGGGCGGCGGAGTAGCGGGGGCGATCAGAAAAAAAGGCGGCCCAAAAATCCAGGAAGAATGCAACAAGATAGGGGGGACGTTTGTGGGCGGGGCTATTAAAACCACCGGCGGTGATTTGAAGGCAAGATACGTGATTCACGCTGTCGGGCCTCAAATGGGCGAAGGAAACGAAGATGAAAAGCTGGAAAATGCAACGCTGAATTCGTTAAAGTTAGCTGACAAGAACAATATCAAAAGTATTTCATTTCCGGCAATCAGCACAGGGATTTTTGGCTTTCCCATCGAAAGATGCGCGAAAATAATGCTGCAAACAACTATTGATTATCTCAAAGGGCAAACCGGCTTGGAAAGAGTTATCTTTTGTCTCTTCGGGCGGGACAGCTACGAAGTCTTCACAAAGCAGCTAAAGAAGGAAGTTTCAACATGAGGGCGATGGTCCTAAACAAAATATCGCCAATCGAAGAGGAGCCCTTGGAAGCGGCTGATTTGCCAATTCCTACGCCTGCCGATAATCAAATTCTGGTTAAGACTTTAGTTTGTGGTGCCTGTCATACCGACCTCGATGAGATTGAAGGCAGGCTGAAACCATCGAAACTGCCTATAGTGCCGGGCCACCAGATAGTTGGAAGGGTGGCGGATAAGGGAAAAGCCGTAACCAGATTCAATATTGGTGAGCGTGTAGGGATTACTTGGCTTTATTTAGCTTGCGGCGAGTGCAATTTCTGCCAAAGAGGCAGCGAAAATCTCTGCGACAGGGCTGAATGGACCGGCAAGGACGTCAACGGCGGCTACGCAGAATATATGGTTATTTCCGAAGATTTTGCCTATCATCTTGCTGAGAGGTTTTCCGATGCAGAAGCGGCGCCGCTTTTATGTGCCGGCGTAATCGGATATCGCACTATAAGACTGGCTGAAATTACTGATGGGCAAACTATCGGCCTGTTTGGCTTCGGAGCCTGCGCCCACATCGTAATCCAGATAATAAAATACAAATTTCCTAACAGCACTATTTTTGTTTTCACCAAGACAGCCGAACATGCACGGTTAGCCGAAAATCTCGGAGCCGTCTGGACAGGCCGATCCGGCGACCACCCCCCTACCAAGCTGGACAAGGTGCTGGATTTTACGCCGGCGGGCGAGTGTGTTCGTGATGCGCTGGCGGTTTTGGATAAAGGCGGGCGATTGGTTATAAATGCGATTCGCAAGGAGACAGCGGTGCCGAAACTGGATTATGCCAAGCATCTCTGGCTTGAGAGGGAAATAAAAAGTGTAGCTAATGTTACCCGACGGGATGCCGAGGAATTCCTGCCGTTGGCCGCTCAAATCCCAATTGTTCCTATCATTGAGGAATTTCCACTGGCCGAGGCCAACGAAGTTCTAATTCGGCTGAAGCATTCCAAACTCCGCGCCGCTGCAGTATTGCGGGTCTGTGAATAAGAACTTTCAGGGGGTATCGTTTAAGATTCTGAGGTGGATGTGGGGTCTTTTTTTTCTATCCTGTGGGCAATTTCGTTGTTTTCCATGCAGAATTTGGGTTGGCGAGTACTTTTTGCGTCCACCTTTTTCCGTCTTTTTCGAATTCGACTTTGTTTTTATCTATCCTGATGATTTTGATGCCGTTCGTGATGTCGCCTTCGCAAACAACTTCGCGGTTAATTAAGGCACATGCCTTTTCCTTACCGTAAATTATTCCAACTACAGTTCCGGCCGTTGTTGCGATTATTTTCTTTGTTGCCCAAAGGTCCTGGATGACGTTGGCCACACAGAATTTCCAAACAGGAGTGCCTTCTTTTGCTACCCAAAGATTATAGGTAGTATTTGCCACAATTAGGTACATCAAAAGCAAAAGGCAGATTAGCATTCTTCGTTTGGTTCTCTTTTGTTGGTCGGCTTCCGTTTCGTGTTCTTCGGCCTCGCGCTCTGCTGCCCGGCGTTTTTCCCAATCAGGGTCCAGTAGCATGTATTGTAAGTCCATTTTCTTACTACCATCCCTCAACCTGCCGTCCAGTATAGTTTACTTGGTTTGAATTCATCTAACTTTTTACAATCAACGGGTTTGAATATATAACCGGCAACACCAAGGTTAAAGGTTTCAACAATATCTTTTTCTTCGTTTGATGCGGCCAGCATTACAACAGGAATATTTCTCAGTGCGTAATCGGCTTTTAGGACTTTCAGAAATTCGACGCCGTTCATCCCCGGCATATTTAAATCGAGGAGGATAACGCATGGCCTCCCATTAGAGGGGTTTCTTAAATATTCCAGCGCCCTTTCGCCGTTGGTTGAATGAACCATTTCGTTTCTGACTTTCAGCTCTTTTAGCGCCCTTCCGACGGCCATGGCGTCAACGGCATCATCTTCAACAAGCAGTATAGGCTTTAGTTTTAAGCTTAGCACGGATGACCTCCTTTTTACTTTTACAAGATAAACAGAAGTTTGCTTCCTTCTACTGTTTTTCTAATCCACTCAAGCTATGGAATTTTGCCAAAGCGTGAGATTTTCCATCGAAAGATTATTCTTAGCTCATCTACCTTTGGATATTTGTCGGCATATTATAAGGGCACCTTCAGCAAAAAACCGTTTTTTTGAGCTGATATTAAGGATGGAATTACCTATACGGGCCAGTAATGCAGGTGAATAATAATGCCCAAAGTCCCTTTCTACAGGGTCAAGTTTGTCGCTTTTTTTGCTTAACTTGTCCGAAACTTATTCCGATAAGATATTCGAAAGGCACAAAACCATATTGGGTTAAAGGGACCAGCTAAAATGGGCATTCAAAATTTCTCAGAAGATGTTCTTTTCGTTGATTTGCCGTCTGAAGAACCGCGCATAGGGGATGAGCTCAAAAGTCTCAACGAAATCGTCGGTGCCAGAAGAGCCTGTGACGTGGTGGTTGATTTTTTCAGAGTCGAGGTAATAACTTCTTCGAGTATCAGCAATCTGATGATATTGCGCAATTTGCTGCAAGAGCGTGGGCGCCAGCTTATTCTCTGCAATGTTGCTATTGTGACCAAATACATTTTTACAGTAGCCGGCCTCGATAAGGTTTTCGATTTTGTTGACGACCACTTTACCGCCTTAGCGGCTGTGAAGTAGTCATCGGCAGCGGATGAGCTGGTTGCTGTCAAACGAGACGTGAGGGATATTCTTTTTCAGGTCATCTATAAAGCGCAAGCCATCCTTCCAATAGCCTGCAGTCGGTTTCAAATCCGGGAGAAAGCCTGTAAAGTAGCGGTTTATATTGTCGACCAGAAGCTCCCTGAGATATTTGCTGACCATCGATGCGAGAGAAACGGGGAAAAACCGCTGGTCAGCAGCAACCACAAAATGCAGCCGCATCTGCCTGCCATTGGCTTTTAACTCATAGCTGCTGGCCGCCGGGCCCTCGAGGAGAATTTTCAATTCCATATCCGGAAACATCCGCTCCAAGCTCCTCCGATACCGCGTCCGACCCCCCTGCCTATCGATTATGACCTGCAGGTAATCGCCCGCGAAATTATCGAAGACGTTCTTTATGAGCTGCGAGACAGCGGTAAAAAGAATGCTGGCTTTGTTTTTCACACTGCCGACCATTTTGTTGTAATATGCAACGTCGAGACAACAGCTTTTAAGCTCCAGCAATTCGATGCCACTCGAGGCCAAGTCCTCTTTCAGCACCGATGAGGCAATTGCCATATCACTTGCATCGATAGAAATACGACAATCAGCGATATTTCTGTGCCAGGGATAATCATTTAACCGCTCGATACAATCAGGCGACAGCAGAGTCAATAACTCCGTCAAAGTAGTCGGCTTTTTACCTAAGCACTCAAGGCAGGCCAAAACAGTCCTTTGGAGGTGTCCGATTCCTTTCTGTTTGCTGTAAGCCTTTTTGCTGTCGGTAATGAGCAAGCGGCCTGCAAGATGCTTTCGCTGGTTAGCTACACTTTTTCTTAAAATCTGCCAGAGGTCTGCTGTCAGGAAATTATTTGGCAGTGAAAAGACGCTCGATGATACAACCAACGGCCCGAGTATCGGCCCGAAACCGGCTTCATCAATCCCTGCCAAAATTACCATCGGTGTAGCGCCCTTCCATGGAAACTGTACGATAATTCTGATGATTTTTCCTGAAACACCCCAAAACTGCAAGATAATTCTAAAAAACTTGTCTGCCTGCCTTTTGAATCCGCCGGATGCGGACCCCATTAGAGTAAACGACACTCTAAACAATGGGACAATTTTACCAGCCATGCGGGTAAGCTCACTACAGATGGTTCGACTTTGCTCACCACAGGTTGGCTTTGCCCGCCAAACGGAGTGGCGGGTAAATTTGGGTTTATTTGGCTTTGTTTTTTCATCGTCAAAAGGTCTGATTTGTTGTCGCAACATCTTGTCATATAATTGGTTAAGTCCATTTTTTGGTTTTCAGAAATTGGCTTTGTTTCGCATAATTCATCATAGTTGATTGAACATAGTTCATAGTTGATAGAAATTCTCCTATGGGGTTTCCGCCCGCCTTACAAAACGGCGAGGTAAACCCCACTACAAGATTATTTACTCCTAGTCATTTTTGACCCGGGCCTGCCCGCCATCATAAAGATGTCGCGGTAAACTGGACCTGAAACCTTGCCCTACTGGGCAGGCGTTCTTCCATTAATTGGGCGAACATGCGCATTTGAGGCGAAAATTAGAGGGTTTTCGGAGGTGCATAAATTTGCAACTACTTATGTGGAAAGAGATAAAAAAAATTTTGAAATTAGCCGTTTTTGGTGTGCGGGTATCTACGCATTTGATTGAAGGTTTTACCGCAGAGAACGCAAAGAACGCAGAGAATTTTTAAGCCCCACCAATTAAAACCCTTTTCACTTAGGCCATATTCTTTCCATAACCGCATCAACAATAACCTTCAACGTTTTTTCGTATAGTGTCCAGAGAAAATCTTTGATTTTGGATTTAAGAGTGGCATTCCCCTCTGTTTCTGTATCCCTCGCCTTGCCGCTGGCTTCCTGTTTGGCCCATCTTCGCCTTGCAGTTAGCAACTTTTCGCGCCAAGTAACTAATCGTTTAGGGTCAACAGAAATAGTTCGATGATATTTATCAGGGTAATGAACAGTCAACCATTCCTTAAGAGATAACTTTTTTATCAGTCGACGGACCGTCCTAGGGTCCATCTTAAGCTGCCTGCCTATCGTGGCGTTGCTCTCAAAACAACCGCCTTCACACCCGCGCAAAACCCGACAGACAATCTGAGCCTCTGAGTTGCTAAGTTCGGGGTTGTCCATCACCCAATCAAACAAAGGTGTAAATCCATGGGTTAGTTTTTTTGATTCAGTTTCCATTGTTCACCTGCCTTTTTCGGGTCGAATAATTGTCAAAGTTTAAGTCGTTTTAATACACTGCAAACAAGTTCGCAGTTTTGATTTTACATCGACAAAATTTAGAAAAAAAATAACCCAGGTTAGGAATTGACCGATTTTGAGATTGCCGCGGTCTTCCCCACCTCCGGCGGGTAAATGCCTCGCAATGACGGGAAAGTAGATTCCCGCTTGCGCGGGAATGACAATAAAAAGAGAAAATTGACCCGCCGAGTAAATCGGTGGGCTTTCGGATTGGGTGGAATTGGGGGTGCGCGGTGCTGCCGGTGGTCGTCCCGATTTTAATCGGATAGCCCTATAATAACGCAATACGGTCGCAAGAGCAACATTTTGCTTATACCCGGCCGGCGAAAAGCCGAAAAAGAAATGCGGATTTTCAAAGTCGAGTTTCAGGGCAATTTTGAAAGGGAGATGTAATATGAATAAGGCAATATGGTTCTTCCTGCCCCTGCTATTACTTTTTTCTCAGGGTTGTGTTACCTTTCCCGTTGTAGGTTCTTTTGACGAATATAATGAGACTTTCAAAGGGACGGTGACTGCAAGTTTGTTTACAGGCACTTCCGGAATCAACATAGAAGGTGTTGACGGTAAAACCCACGGCAAGGGTAGTTCCTGGATGACTTATATGCCTCCGAGTTTGAATTGTGAGGGCACAAAAGGGGATGTGTTACTAACATTTAGTGATGGACGCGTAGTAAATGCTGAGTTTTTCTGTTTGTCCTGTTCTTCGGGATGGGGCAGCGGAAAAGACCAAAGTGGAAATATTTTTAGATTTACTTTTGGTATGAGTAATGAAGAGGCGGAAAAATTCATAGAAAAAACAAAGAATGTTATGGCTGACCGTCCGAGCCCGCCTCCTGCTTATGAACCTGAAGGGACCAGAAGAAGACATAGATTCAGTTCTATTTTTACAAGCCTTGAAGAGGCTATTGCGTTAGAGCCAGCCGGCGAAGAGCTACCAAGGCATAGCCAGGAGATCGCTAAATCCGATATCCCGCCAAAGGCACCTCCGCCGGTCGAGTTTGAATACAACGCTGAAACAAAAATGGGTTATATATCTGTAAAAGGCAAAGGACCAGAAGCCAGGTCATGGATGCTGAAACAAATAGAAGAAATCTGTGCTTCAAAGAATATTATTATTCAAGAAGGAACAACACCTGAGCCGGCCCATTTTCGAATATTAAGTGAGACGTTCCTGGACGGTAAGTTTACCATGAAGTTCGAAGTGGTACGTTAACGCTGACGGGAGACAGCCTCTGACACGGAAATCCCCGAAATTTGGTGCGGTGGTTTTTTAAAAACCTAAAAGATAAAACGCCTTATTTTCCCACGTAAGTTTTAACATTTTTGCTTTGTTTTGCTACCCCTAAACCCTAACTACCCTGCCAAAGTGGCACGGCAAATCAGAATGCAGTAGACAGAATACAGTAGACAGTAGGTATAACTGCCCTAAAAATAAGGAGTTAAGACCTAAATTGGCTTTGAGGGATGAGACTGGCATAGGGTTTGCTCTTGAAGTATATTAGAGCGTATCGGATAATTGATATTTGAAGGAATTAGCTATGAAATTCGACAAATTCACATTAAAGGCGCAGGAGGCGTTAGCAACTGCACAGCAGCTTGCGATGGCCAAGTCGCATACGGTCTTATCAGCACTACACTTACTGAGTGCCCTCTTAGATGACGATACCGGCGTTGTGGTTATGATACTGAAGAAGATAGGCGTTAACGTTTCGCGTCTGAAAGATATGGCAGAAAGCGAACTTAAGCGCCTGCCGCAAGGCCAAAGCAGCGGCGGGATGATGCCTGACCAGGCTTTTAGTCAGATTGTTCTCGATGCGCAAAACCGGGCTGACAAGATGGGGGATGAATACTTGAGCGTGGAGCACCTGTTTATTTCGTTAGCTTCGGTGCAGAGCGATGCGAAAGAGATTTTACGGCTTAATTCGATTGAGCCGAAGCAGATTGAAGATGCTTTGAAAGAGATTCGCGGCGGTGAAAAGATAACCGACCAAAGCCCGGAAGAGAAATACAGGGCGCTGGAGCGTTATGGGATTGACCTTTTAGAGATGGCCCAAAAGGGAAAGCTCGACCCTGTTATCGGCAGAGACGAAGAAATCCGGCGATGTATGCAGGTCCTCAATCGGCGGACGAAAAATAACCCTGTGCTAATCGGCGAGCCGGGTGTAGGCAAGACGGCGATTGTTGAAGGTCTTGCGCAGCGGATAGTAGCCGGTGATGTTCCTACGGGTTTAAAAAATAAAAGGATTATCGCTCTTGATATGGGGGCGTTGATAGCGGGGACGAAATTCAGGGGCGAATTTGAAGACCGGCTCAAGGCGGTGCTGAAAGAAGTCGTCGGGGCCAAGGGTGAAATAATACTTTTTATAGACGAGCTGCATACCGTAGTTGGGGCGGGCAAGGCAGAGGGCGCGGTTGATGCGGGCAATCTGCTGAAGCCATCGCTTGCGAGAGGTGAGTTGCGGTGTATCGGCGCGACCACGATTGACGATTATCGAAAATATGTGGAAAAAGACGCAGCGTTAGAGAGGCGATTTCAGCCTATTTTGATTGACCCGCCGAGCGTTGAGGAAACCATAGCGATTCTACGAGGTCTAAAAGACCGCTACGATACCCATCACGGCGTTCGGATTACGGATTCCGCACTTGTGGCGGCGGCTACGCTGTCGAACCGGTACATTTCCGACCGATGGCTGCCGGACAAGGCGATAGATTTGATTGACGAGGCGGCATCGAAGCTGCGGATTGAGAACGATTCACTGCCTGCCGAGCTGGATGATATTCGCAGGAAGATAATTCAGCTACAGATTGAACGTGAGGCATTGAAAAAAGAAAGCGACGCAGCGAGCAAAGAGCGATTAAAAAATGCCGAAAAGCAATTATCGGAATTGCAAAAGCAGGACAAGAAACTGACGGCACAGTGGGAAGGCGAAAAAGGCGAGATTGACCAGATAAAGCAGTTGAAACAGAAAATCGAAGATGCACAAAACCAGTTTGAAAACGCCCAGCGCAAGGGCGAATTAGAGGCCGCTGCCCGTTTGAAATACGGCACAATAGCAGAGCTTAAAAAGGAGTTAGAGGAGAAAGAGGAGCAACTTTCCAAATCCGACAGAGGCATAATCCAGAACGAAGTAACCGAAGAGCACATAGCTGAAGTAGTTTCGAAATGGACGGGGATACCTATTGCCAGACTATTGAGCGGTGAGCGTGAGCGATTAATGAAGATGGAGGGAGCTATCGCTAAAAGAGTAGTCGGTCAGAAGGAGGCGGTTGCGGCACTTTGCAACGCGGTGCGCAGAAGCCGAGCAGGTCTGGGCGACCCGAACCGGCCAATAGGGTCATTTCTGTTTCTGGGGCCGACGGGCGTAGGCAAAACGGAACTATCCAAGGCGCTGGCTGATTTTCTGTTTAACGACCCGAACGCTATGATACGGATAGATATGAGTGAATTTATGGAGCAACATTCGGTTGCGAGACTTATAGGCTCTCCGCCCGGGTATGTCGGCTACGAAGAAGGCGGCAGACTGACGGAAGCTGTCCGCCGTAAGCCATACTCGGTGGTTCTGTTAGATGAGGTTGAAAAGGCGCATCCGGATGTCTTCAATGTGCTTCTGCAGGTTTTCGATGACGGCCGATTAACCGACGGCAAAGGCAGGACCGTGGATTTCAAAAACACCGTCATCATTATGACGAGCAATATTGCAAGCCAACAGATTCAGGAACTAACGGAAGAATCCGGGGCAGACTGGGAAATTGAGGCGCATGTCAAAGATGCCCTTAAAAAAGTCTTCAAGCCGGAATTTTTGAATCGTATCGACGAGGTAATCGTTTTTCATATGCTCACAAAAGAGGATTTGAAAAAGATTGTTGATATTCAGTTAGGATACCTGGTGGAACGAATGAATGCACGGAAGATAGGGCTTGAATTCACGGACAACGCGCGTAAGCAAATTATGGACGAAGGTTACGACCCTGTTTTTGGTGCAAGGCCTTTAAAGCGGACGATTCAACAGCGATTGGAAAATCCGCTTGCGGCGGAGCTTTTGGCAGGGAAATTTGCGGAGGGCGATACGATAAAAATCGACGCGGACGCGGACAGATTCACATTCGAGAAATGAGACACATCTTTTTGAGAATTATCTTGCAGTTTTGGGGGGTAAAAGCCAAAATAATCGAGGTTGCGGGACGCTAAGCTCAAGGGTAAGCTTTATGCTAAAAAGATATGCGGCATTTTTCTCACTGCTTCGCTCAATTATTGATATTATAATCATCGCTGTTGCGTGGATAGCTGTTTACTTTGTTCGATTCCATCTGGGGCTGTTCGCGACCACAAAGGGGATACCGGATTTGCGATGGCATTTGGGCCTGGCGGTGCCGGTTGTTTGTATCTGCTATTTGGGGTGTTTGTGGTCGGGGCTTTACAAACCCAAACGAGTCCAGGGTTTGTTCAAGCAGCTTGTGGATATTTTGAAAGCGAGCCTGCTGAGCGGCCTGCTGGTGCTGGCATTTCTCTATTACCTTCAGGATGTGCCCTACTCAAGGAAGCTATTGATGCTGTTCGTAGCGATACTGTTTGTCGGGCTGTGTATTTCACATTTGCTGGCGATAGAGAGCCTGCGGTTTATGCGAAGAAGAGGATATAACCTGCGATATTATGCTGTGGTGGGAGCAGGTAAAAAGGGACAACTGTTAGTGCGAGACATTAAGCAAATGGGCTGGTTAGGTTTAAGATGCGGGTTTTTCGTAGATAATAATCCAGCCCGTATCGGGACTAAAGTGTCGGGGGTGCCTGTATACGGCCCGATTGAGAAATTGGCAGAACTGGTCAAAGCCAAGAGGATAGACGAGGTTTATCTTACTCTTAGCGGCAATGAAGCACAGGAGGCGTACCCGATTCTTGAGTCTCTCCAGAGTGCCGGAGTGGCTATACGAATCGTTCCTGACTGGGGCAATCTTATGTCGATAAGTGATGCGGAGGCGGTGCCAATCGGTTCTCAGGTGTTATTCTCGTCGGCGGAGCCGCCATTGAGTGGCTATAATATTATATTGAAAGAAATTTTCGACCGAGTAATGGGACTTGTACTACTTATTATATTTTCGATTCCTATGGTAATAATCGGTGTTCTGGTTAAACTATCCAGCAAGGGACCGGTTTTCTATAAACAGGTACGGGTGGGTATGGACCAGAAGGAATTTGAGATGCTGAAGTTTCGCACGATGAGAGTTGATGCGGAGGAAGAAGACGGTCCACAATGGGCCAAGCCAGACGACCCGCGGCGGACGGCAATAGGCGCCTGGCTGCGGAGCAGGAGTTTAGACGAGCTGCCTCAACTTATAAATGTAATAAAAGGAGAAATGAGCCTTATTGGTCCGCGGCCGGAAAGACCTTGCTTTGTGAAGCAATTCTCCGAGGAATACAAGAAGTATATGCTCAGGCATAAGCTGAAAGCCGGGATGACCGGATGGGCCCAAGTAAACGGCTTTCGCGGCGATACTTCTTTGAAAAAGAGATTGCAATATGATTTATACTACATCAAGAACTGGTCGTTTGGGCTGGATCTTAGAATACTGTTGTCTACTCCATGGCGTATTATAAGAAGCAGAAATGCATATTAAAATGAGGGATGAAATTCGATGGATTTAAGAGGTATTATTCTTGCCGGCGGGACAGGGTCGCGGCTTAGGCCGCTAACGAAGGTCACAAACAAACATTTGCTTCCGGTTGGGCAGAAACCTATGATTTATTACCCGATTGAGAAACTAACCTCAATCGGCATCGAGCAGATAATGATTGTAACCGGCATTGAATATATGGGCGATGTGGTAGGCCTGCTGGGTTCGGGGAAGGAGTTTGGCTGTCAGTTTACATACCGGGTGCAGGATGAGGCGGGCGGGATTGCCCAGGCGCTGGGACTGGCGGAGAATTTTGCACAGCGCTTGGCAGTCATTCTCGGAGATAACATCTTTCAGGCAAATCTAAAGAGTTATGCTGATAAGTTTATCTCCCAAAAAACCGGCGCAAGGATACTACTTAAACAAGTCCCGCAGCCCGAGCGTTTCGGTGTCGCTCAAATATCCGGTGACAAGGTTATCAGTATCGAAGAAAAACCGAAGAAGCCGAAATCGGATTACGCCGTGACCGGCATATATTTTTATGATACATCAGTCTTTGATATTATACGAATGCTTAAGCCATCGGGTCGCGGCGAGCTTGAAATCTCCGATGTCAACAACGCTTATATAGCAAAAGGCCAGTTGAGGTATGATATTCTCGATGGCTGGTGGAGCGATGCCGGGACGTTCGAATCCTTAAAGAAAGTAAATGAATTAGTTGTAGAGGAGCCACCACAGTGACAAAAAAAATAGCGACGTTAAAGACGGTTTTCGCAGATGAGGGACTGATTATTCGCAGTTCAGGAAAGCTTATTGACGGAGTAAAGGCCCGACGGGCGAAAGTATTGTATGATGAGCGAGGCTGGTTAGGCGAGATAATGAGAGCCGACGACCCATGGTTTGAGAAATTTGGCCAAGTTTATTTTACCACGACTTATCCCGGGGTTGTCAAAGCCTGGCACTGGCACAAGAAACAAACAGACCTTTTTTACGTCATTAAGGGGATGGTAAAAATAGCGCTCTACGACGAGCGCAAAGATTCATCTACTTACGGGACAGTCAATCAGCTTTATTTGGGGGAGCGTTGTCCGGGAGTGGTTCGTATACCGCCCGGTGTTCAGCATGGGTGGATGTGCGTGAGCGAAACTGAAGCTTATATAGTAAATGTAGTCTCTGAGATGTATGACTACTCAGAGCCGGATGAATATCGTACCCCACCCCATGACAACCATATCCCGTACGAATGGATGCGTAAGGATGGTTGAGAGCAGGGTTGCTATTTTGGGCGGTAAGGGTATGCTGGGCTCAGATTTGGCCCTGGCTTGTCAGCAGCATCGGATTATTACAACTGTGCTTGACCTGCCCGAGTTTGATATTACAAATGAAAATCACCTCACCAATATCCTAAAAGAGGTTGATGCTGTAATTAACTGTGCTGCCTATACGGATGTCGAAAAGGCAGAAAGCGAAAGCGAACTTGCATACAAAGTGAATGGTGAAGCTGTAGGTAAACTTGGCACTGTCGCCAAGGGAGCCGGTGTATGGGTTCTTCACATCAGCACCGATTTCGTCTTCGATGGTAAATCCAAAAGACCTTATATTGAGACCGACCCACCACACCCAATAAGCACATACGGTGCAAGTAAACTGGCCGGCGAGAAGCTTTTAGTTGAAAGCGGCTGTCGCCATTGTATAATGCGTGTCGAATGGACTTACGGCTCGGCCGGCAATAATTTCGTAACCAAGATGATTAAACGTGCAAAAGCAGGCGAAAAGTTGAAGGTTGTTGACGACCAGACAGGCTCGCCAACGGCTACAACCGAAATTGCCAAGGTAATTTGCAAGCTGCTGTCAAAGAAACCTGAAGGTTTGTTTCATTTTGCGAGTACAGGCTATGTCAGCCGATTTGAAATGGCAAGATTCATTTTTGATAAGCTAAATATGTCCGTAGATTTAAGCAGGTGCAAAACTGCCGATTTCCCCACCGTTGCTAAAAGACCATTAAACAGTTGTTTTGACTGCAGCAAAACCAAGGCTCTGCTTGATGAGCCAATTAAACCATGGCAGGAGCCGTTAGAACGCTTTTTGGGGAGGTTATGAAAAAACTTTTAGTTACGGGCGGTGCGGGATTTATAGGAAGCAATTTTGTTCGAATGGTGCTCTCAGAGCACCCCGATTGTTTTATCGTTAATCTCGACAAGCTCACCTATGCGGGCAATCTTGAAAATTTCGCCGGATTTGAAAACCACCCTAAACACAAATTCGTTAGAGGCGACATTTGCGACGGCACTCTTGTAGGAAATATTATCGACGAATATAAAATAGATGTGATTATTAATTTTGCCGCTGAGAGCCACGTGGACCGCTCAATTACTGGACCGAAGGTTTTTATACAAACCAACGTTATCGGCACACTGACTTTGCTTGAAGCTGCACGTGATAAAAAGTTAGAGCGGTTCATACAAATTTCGACTGATGAAGTGTATGGCTCACTCGGGCCGGAAGGCAAATTTACCGAGCAAACGCCGCTTGGTCCGAATTCGCCGTATTCCGCCAGCAAGGCCGCTGCGGACCATCTGGTCAAGGCGTTCGGCCATACCTGGGGCGTAAAATATAACATCAGCAGATGCTCAAATAACTACGGTCCTTATCAATTTCCGGAAAAGTTAATCCCGTTAATGATTAACAATGCTTTGAATGATAAAGAGCTGCCTATTTACGGCGACGGCTTATATGTGCGTGACTGGCTGTATGTATATGACCACTGCACAGCCATCTGGAAGATTTTGGCTGAAGCGCCGCCCGGAGAAGTTTACAACATCGGTGGTTGCAACGAGAAGGCAAATCTGGAAGTGATAGAATTAATCCTGAAGCGGTTAGAGAAGCCGACGTCGCTGATTAAACACGTTAAAGACAGACCCGGCCACGACAGGCGATATGCAATAGAGGCCAAAAAGATAATGACAGAGCTGGGGTGGCGACCATCGGTAAGCTTCGAAGAAGGAATCAAGAAAACGATAAACTGGTACCTGCAGAACCAGAAATGGCTGGCCAACGTTGTCTCCTGTGATTACCAAAAATATTATGATGCTATGTATTCAAATCGGTAAACATTAAAATCCGACACGGATTATGAAAGATACAAATTCAGTGCCTACCGTTAGCGTTTGTATCCCCACATATAATAGAAGAGACTACCTCAAAGAAACACTTCAAAGCGTATTTGCTCAAACATACAAAGACTACGAAATTGTTATAGTTGACGATGGCTCAACGGACGGCACGGGAGAAATGATAAAACAACTCGGTTACAATGTCAGGTACCACTGGCAAAGAAACGGCGGCGACGCTGCCGCCAGGAACAAGCTCATTGAGCTGGCAGTCGGGAAATACATAACCTTTCTTGATTCGGATGACCTGATGGTGCCGGATGCTATCGAACGCATGACAGCGGTGATGCAGAAGGAAACTGAGCCTGTAATAGTTTACGGCCCATATCTGAGAATGGACCAGCATGGAAACATTATCGGAAAGAGTAAAAGAAAACTATACAGCGGCTTTGTAACGAAATACCTTTTTAAGGATATTTTTGTTCATTCCTGCGGCTCGATGTTTCTCAAAAGCGTTCTGGAAGAAGCCAGCGGATTTGACACATTCCTGCCGGTATGTTCAGATTACGACCTCTGGCTGCGGTTGTCTTTGAAGTATCGTTTTATTGCCCTACCTGAGCCGACATTCAAGAGACGCCGCCATCCTGGCAATTTATCTGCCGGCTCTGTGCAAAATAGAATCACCGAACTTGAGGTTCTCGAGCATTTTTATTATGAAAAAGGTGGAGATGCCGTTATACCGCAAGGGATAGCTATGAGGAAACTGAGCAGAGAGGAATACAAGGTCGGGAAATATAGTCTTATGGAAAAAGACCCTGCCATGGCTATTCGCTATTTCCGCAAGTCACTGCGTCGCCATCCCAATATTAAAGCAGTATTTGGATTGGGACAGGCCTGTTGTCAGATGCCTTGGATCTGATTAGCATCGAGCTATGTTCGGATTTCAGGACTTACAAAGATTGCGTTGCCCCATCTTAAGTTGTCCGTTACGGGCTCGTTTAAGGTTGTAAAGATTAAATAACGTATAACCATATTTATTCAGGAAGCCGGGATACTTCATAGAACAAACACCCACATTCGTAATATTGCTGCAACCATTCCAGGGGCCTCGCAGGATAATTTTTTGTTTATAGAGAGCAAGTTCGGTTTTCTATTTCTTTGCTCCAGCAAGCAATACCTCCTATGTAGTTATCCATAGTCGCGATTGCGTGCATAGGCAGTTCTTGCTCCAGATAAAATCTAACGTCCGTATATTTTTCTTTTGGGTTAGCATCGTGCCAAGCAATAATCCCATAATCGGTAAGGATTGATTTTGCAAGTTCCGTGTCCTGCCGGTTTCCATCGATGCAATGGTCTCCGTCTATAAAAACAAGGTCAAATAGACCAAACTTTTCTCTCAAGGTATCCGGAGTAAGTTTGTGTGAATCTCCATACAATTGATGAAACCTGCAGCGCCTTTCAATGCCGATGTAACTGTTAACATCTTTCCGTGAAAGCTCACTATTGTTATAGTTTTTTCTTAAGAAACTCAAAAACGATCTAACATACGCAATCGAAACAACTTCACAATCAGGCAATAATTGGAGGAATAAGTCGGAAGTCACCCCTTTGTAAGTTCCTATTTCAAAAATGAGTTTGGGTTTGTAGTGAAGCAGAATAGCTGCAAGGGCAAGATAGTCATTCAGATGCATCATGCCCTTGGCTGCTTTGCAGGCCATATCCGACATTTGTTCTGCTTTGAGACGAGCAGAAGCGGGAATGTCGAACCAGTCAAAGAAGGAATCCACGCGATAAAGCATTACTTATTCCTGAGTTAGCGATATCGTTGCCTAACCACCAATTGAGATTTCTCATATACACCGCCTATTCACACTATTAGGCCTTTTGGATGTCATCAAGTTACCAAATCTATCTTAAGATTGCAACTGTTTCGAGTCTTTGCCGCGATGACTCATGTTATACTAAATAGAAAAAGTATTTTCTGTTCGATTAAAAAGCTAAATATATTTCTCATTTTCAAATCTTTACTCCCATATTATTGATTAAGTCCTCATCACATCTATATCAACTTTTGGTGCATAGGCCAGCCGGTAAGTCTTCTTCCTGTGTCAGAGATTGAAATGTTCTGCGGCAATTTGACTTACCGTTTCGCCAATAGCCAGTGACGCTGTCGCAGCAGGTGAGGGCGCGTTCAAAATGTGAATTGAATTGACACCTCTTTCGATTTTGAAATCCTCAATCAACTCGCCGTTGGGTCCAAGTGCCTGTGCACGTACTCCGGCCCTTGAAGGCTTTATATCCTGGATTCCGAGTGAAGGGATGAGCCTTTGTAATTGTCTGAGAAACCGGCTTTTGAAAAAAGCCCTTTTGTATTCATTTAAGCCATACTTCCAGTGCCTGAGAAACAATTTCCAAGTTCCAGGGAAGGAGAGTGAATCCCACGTGTCTTTCAGGCTGAAGTCGGTTTTACCATAACCTTCTCTTTTTAGTGAGAACACTGCATTTGGGCCACATTCAACGGTGCCATTAATCATACGGGTGAAATGAACGCCGAGAAATGGGAAAGCAGGGTCCGGGACTGGATAAATCAGGTTTTTGACTTTTCGCAGCGATTTTTCGGTCAATTCGTAATAGTCCCCCCTGAATGGTATTATTCTTACGATGGGATTTACTCCATCCATCGTTGCAATTCTGTCGCATTGCAGTCCTGCGCAATTTATAAGATATTCTGTTGTGAAATCACCCAGGCTGGTTGTAACTTTCATAATACCACTGTGTTTATAAATTGCAGTTACCTCGCAGCAGGTCAACACTTTGCTTTTTTGCGATTTTGATTCGAGTAGCCCAGCCAGCTTTTTTACAACCTCCTTAAAATCAATAATCCCCGTGCAAGGTACGTATATGCCTGCTATACCCTGGCAGAACGGTTCGATTTCGCTGATTTGCTCAGGTCCTATCTTTTCAACACCCTCAATCCGGTTTTCCATACCGTTTTGAAAAACATCTTCGAGGGTATTAAGCTCGGTATCGTCGGTAGCGACGATTATTTTTCCGCAAATTTGGCAAGGAATGCTGTGTTCTGCGGCAAAATCAATAAGCTCTTTGCGGCCTTTGGCACAGTTTTTCGCTTTATACGAACCACTCTTGTAGTACAGCCCCGAATGAATGACACCTGAATTGCGTCCGGTTTGGTGTATCGCAAGCTGCTTTTCCTTTTCAAGGACTCCGATGCGAATGTCGGGGTAATGCAATTGAATTTTGTAGGCTGATGCCAACCCGACAATGCCGCCACCTATCACGACGATATCAAAGTCGGTTTGTTTTTTCATTGTTTGTGTATTTTCTGTTCCCTATAGCGGGGCAGGGTTTCTACTTTTAATGTAGCTCGTTTTTTGAGTGTTTATTTTTTTTCGTCCCAAGTCATTCCGAGGCTATCAACTGTGTTTCGTACAAACTTTGGTATAATGGGCAGGTTTGTATCAGCTCCTCGTGCC